>JBEQSW010000105.1:0-9893 GCA_040348565.1 Myxococcales bacterium
GGCAGCTGCTTTCAAGTCTCGTTGCCGGCGGTGGTGTCGTGAAGCCGCGCGCCCTGATCGTCGATGACGAGCGCGCCGAATGCGAAATGTTCGCCGATGCGCTGCGCGACGCCGAGTTCGACCCGAGCTGGGAGACGAATCCCGTCACCGCGCTGACCCGGCTCGAGACCGAGCCGTTCGACGTGGTGGTCACGGATCTGAACATGCCCGGGCTCTCGGGCAGCGAGCTGTGCCTCCGCATCAAGGAGCAGAAGCCGCACTTGCCGGTCGTGGTGGTGACGGCGTTCGGTAGCATCGATTCGGCCGTCGTGGCGATGCGGGCCGGCGCCTACGACTTCGTGACCAAGCCGTTCGACGTCGACACCATCGGCCTGGTGCTGAAGCGCGCGGTGGAAAATCACGAGCTGCGCGCCGAGGTCGACGCGCTCCGGCGCGTGGTCGACACCTCGCAACGTTACGGCTTGCTGATCGGCTCGAGCGAGCCGATGCGCCGCCTGTACGCCACCATCGACCACCTGCGCGAGGGCGACTCCACCGTGCTTTTGACCGGTGAATCCGGCACCGGCAAAGAGCTGGTGGCCCGCGAGATCCACGCCCACGGCTCGCGCAAGGACCGGCCCTTCGTGGCCATCAGCTGCGCGGCCATGCCGGAGACGCTGCTGGAAAGCGAGCTGTTCGGTCACGAGCGCGGCGCCTTCACCGACGCCCGATCGCGCCGCGACGGCCTGCTCGTTTCGGCCGAGGGCGGCACGCTGTTGCTCGACGAAATCGGCGACATGCCGCTGGCCTTGCAGGCCAAGCTGCTGCGCGCCATCGAGGAGCGCACGGTGCGCGCGCTGGGCTCCAATCACGAGGTGCCGTTCGACGTGCGCATCATCGCGGCGACGAACCGGGATTTGGAGGCGGCCGTCGAGCAAGGGCGCTTTCGCGAAGATCTGTTCTATCGCGTCAACGTGATCCACCTGGAGCTGCCACCGCTGCGTTCGCGGAGCGGCGACGTGTTGCTGTTGGCGCAGGCGTTCTTGGGCGAGCTGGCGGTGCGCAGCGGTCGCCCGTTGTCCAAGTTCAGCGCCGCCGCGGCCGAGAAGCTTTCAGCCTACGACTGGCCCGGCAACGTGCGCGAGCTGCGCAATTGCGTCGAACGCGCGGTCACGCTGAGCCGGTCGCCGATGGTCGACGTGCAAGATTTGCCCCGCAAAGTGCGTGATTTTCAGCCGGGGCACGTGCTCGTGGCCGGCGACGACCCGAGCGAGCTGTTGCCACTCGAAGAGGTGGAGCGGCGCTACATCGCGCGGGTGATTACGGCGTGCGGGGGCAACAAGAGCAAGGCGGCGCGCATTTTGGGCATCGGTCGCAAGACCTTGTACCGCCACCTGGACGGCAGCGTGCCGCCCGGCGTCGAAGACGAATGAAGCGCGCGGCTTGTCTGCTGCTGCTGTTCGCGGTCTGGCTGCTGGCGGCGCCGGGCGCCAGCGCGCCGCGAGCACCGACCCACGTCGCGACGCTCGCGCCGCACGATGGCAAGGCGATTTCGTCGGTGCAGCACGTGGTCCAGCCGCTGGCGGCCTTGCCTCGGGTGCAGCCGGCGCCGGTGTGGGCGCGGCTGCCCGCTTTGCCCCCGCTCACGCGGCCCGAGCGCGCGCGGCCGAGTCACGGCGCGTACGTTGGCGTTCCTGATTTACGAGAGGCGCTCCGTCGCGTGCAGACGCGACGCCGGGTGCCGCGGCTCAGCGGCGAAGAACCGCCCTGGCGGTGAGCGGCTCCCGCTCTTCACGCTGAAATCGTAGTCAATTGGCGCCCTCCCGCGAGGGCGCGGAGTCGTGTCATGTCTAGCAAAGAAGCCGAAAAGTCGGCCGAGTCAGCTGCGCCTGCCGAAGAGCAGCTGCACCCGGCCCCGTCGATGTTGTGGGTGATGATTCCGCTCGGGCTCATCGCGCTGTACGCGTTCTTCTCGCGTTGAGCGCGCCGTCGAGCGCAAAAGTGAGGCGTGGCGCCGTTCGGGCGCTGCGCCTCACGTCTTTTGCCGAGCGTCGTGGCTGGCGGTGCTACGCCGCGCGCGGTGCCAGCGGCGGCTGGCTGTGAGGCGTGCCCTGGCCATCGCCAGCCAGGCGCGCCACCACGCGCCCGAGCGCGGCGAAGCAGGCGGGGTCCAGCGCGGTGCCCACGGTTTCGGCCATGATCTCCAAGGTGCGCGGTACCGGCACGGCGTCGCGATAGGGGCGGGCAGCGGTGATGGCGTCGAAGATGTCGGCGGTGGTGATGATGCGGGTCTCGAGCGCGATCTGATCCGCCAGTAACCCTCGAGGGTAGCCTTTGCCGTCCAGCCGCTCGTGGTGGGCGGCCGAAATCCGAGACAGCTCCAGAAACTGCGGGATACGGCTGAGGATTTCCTCGGTGTAGCTGGCGTGCTTGCGCACGGCGTCCCACTCTTCGGCCGTCAGCTTGCCCGGCTTGTCCAAGATGGCGTTGCTGACGCCCAGCTTGCCCACGTCGTGTAGCAACGCGCCGCGGTGTAGCCAGCGCCGCCGCTCGCTCGAAACGCCCAGCTCGGCGGCGATCTGATCGGTGTAGAGCGCGACGCGGGTGCTGTGGCCGGCCGTGTACGGGCTCTTCGAATCCACGACCTCGCCGAACGCGGCCGCAATTTCGTCCAGGTAGTCGTCGTCTACCGTGAGCGAGAACTTGGCCGGCTCCTCGGCGAACACATGCTCGGCCACATCGGGCGAACGTAGGTTGGCCCACAGGTCGTCGTCCGGCCCCAGCTTGAGGAGAACGTCGACCAGCTGCGGGTCGAACCAAGTGCCGCGGCGTTGCTGAGCCTCGGCCAGCGCGGCTTCGGGTCCGCCTTGGCCGTGGAACACGTCCACGACTTGAGCCAAGAGGGCGATGCGCGAGTAGAGCGGAATGTCGCTGCCCGCCAGGCGTTCGGGGCGGCCCTGGCCGTTCCAGTGCTCGTCCAAGCTGTGGATGCCCAGCGCTACGCGCTCGTCGAAGCGCAGGCGACGCGCGATCGAAGCGCCGCGAGTGCAGCGGGTGACGATCAGCTCCTGGGCAACGGCTTCTTTGGTGCGCAGCGACGACAGCAACACCTTGAAGCGCTGCCACAAGCCCGAGCCGAGCGCGGTGTGATCGAGCGCAAAGCGCGCGGTCTCGAAGAAATTGGCGTCGTCCAGCTGCTTGACGTCGCGCTTGAACGCCAAATCATCGGCGATGTACAGCTCACAAATGCGGGCGGCATTGCTGCTGCAGCCCAGGTCTTTGAGCAGCAGGGTGTAGTAGAGCTCGGCCAGCGCGGGCTCTGGCAGCCCCAGCTCGCGGCCGACGCGCATGCCGATCAGGCAGCAGCGCACGCAGTGGCCCTCCGGCTGGCCCTCGGTGATGTCGAGCGCGTAGCTCAGGGCGCCGATCAACTCGGCTAGTCGCAGCTCGCTCGTCGTCATTCTCAGGCTCTACGACTACGCCCCGGGCTTCGTAACGGATCGCCCGCCGCGCAAAGGGTGTCGGTGCTTGAGGGTGCAGCGACTACCTCTGCACCGGCCTGCCCGGCATACCGATGCATTCTTCGACCCCGAGCGTGCCGGTCTGCGTCGTGCGGCGGAAATTGCCGTGCTCGCGGGTGGCGGGGCCCCATTCGAACGATACCTGACCGAGCGTTTGCAGCTTGGGCGGAGCGCCTGCGGCGCTGCCCAAATGGCGGTTGGGCAGCAGGTCGTGGGTGGGCACGGCATCGACGACGGCTGCCTCCAGATGGCCCGACGCCACCAGATCGTCCAGCACGTCGCGGCCCACCGGCTCGAGCCGGACCCGCACTGTCACCCGCTCCGGCACTTGCTCGAGCTGGCCTACGGTTGGAAATTGGCGCACGGCATGCCCCGCCACGAAGCCGGGCGACAGCGGGTCGAGGCTCGTCGCCACCGGCAAGGAGCCTTCGCGTAGCTCGGCGGCTTGCCAAAACTGATGGACCTCGGCGCCGTTGGCGTCCAGCAACCGATCGCGCAAGAGCCACAGATCGGGATCGTCGAGGCTGGTCACGCCTTGGCCCTCCGGCACGACGCCGCTCTCGTAAAAGGCCGAGTCGGCGCTGGGCGCAAACGCGCGCACCTCCACGAACGCGCGCCGATCTTGCGCGGCGCCGGTCGGAAAGTTGTGCCCGGCAGTGGCGTTGTCGAGCGTCACCTTCAACGAGGCGCCGCCGGTGAAGCGCGTCGTCACGCACACCTCGAGGCGTAACGTCGAATCCAACAACCGCTGCAGATCGGCCTTCTGTTGCTGGTTGCTGGCTTGGTCCAGCGCCACGTCGCCCGTGTCCGGAAACGCGCCGAGCGCGGTGTCGACGCCGGCGAAGGTGTGGGCGTGACGGGAGCGCAAAGGCGCGGCTCGACCCAAACCGTCGACGATGGGCACGCCGGTGGTGGGCAGCATGTGGCAGCCGTTGCACGACAGCGCGGCCGTATCGTCGGCCGCTTGCGGTGGCGAAAAGATCGAAGCCTGCCATTGCTCGAAAGTGCGCTCGAGCTTCAGCTCGGCCGGGCCCGGTGGAGACGGCACCGTGACGTCGTGGCAGCTGCCGCACAAGCTTGCGCTGGCGACGTTGGGGCTGGAAAATAGCTCCGAGTATTCGGAAGCATGCGCGGTGTTAGGGCGCGGATCGGCGATGCCGCCGCGGAGAGTGACGTCGCCGCTCGAGTGGAGCGGATTGTCGTGGCTGCCCAACACCGCGTCGGTGTTGTGGCAAAAGTAGCAGCCGACTCCTTGTAGGTGCTTGGGCAAGTCTTCCAGGTTCAGGCCGTCGCTGGTGGCGCCTTCGCGCAGCGCTTGCGGAGCGTGGCAGCCGACGCAAAAGCCGCCGAGCGCACCGTCGGTCTCCTCTTGCCCCCGGCGATTCATGGCCAAAAATACCGGATCTTGCGAGGCGTAGGCGTGCATGCTGCCGGCCCACTCGCGGTAGTGGTCCGAGTGGCAAGAACGGCAAGTCTCCGGATCTAGCAGCTGCTCGCGTTGAAAGTAGCTGAGCGTTGGCGGAGCGTCGTGCTCGGCGCACCCACTCGAAGTGGCCAATGTCGCCAACAAGGCGCAGCCAGCAAGCACGCAGCGCTTCGGCATGGCTCAGCGTTCGGCGATGCAGAAGCGAAACGTCGTTTCGCTCGTGTCGCCGTCGGATGGCGTGACGCTGAGCGGGATCTCCCAAACGCCAGGCATGATGAGCTCGATGGGTGAGAGCCGATATTGGCCCTCGCTCTGCTCTTCTACCACCACTTCGGCGCTGCCGTGTTGATGCTTGGGCATGTAGGGGCTGGCAACCACCGTGGCGCCGGACAACGGGTTGCCATCGGCGTCGTCGAGCTCGAGCCACCAGACGTTGTCGCTGCGGACGACGGGAGGGGAGGGCTTGGCGTCGGTGATCTGGACCGTGATGTTGCCGGGCTCGGCCACCTTCGAGAGACCGAGCGCGAACGCGTCGAAGTCGCCTTCGCACTCGCTGCCGTCGCCAGTGGTGGGCGACGGGTTGGCGTCGGCGGGCGCGTCTTTGCTGCTGCAACCGGCCAAGGTCAGCGCCGACAACAGCAACGCCGCGTGGCGCCGACGCCAGAGCAAGCCCAACACCAAAATGCCCAGCGCCGGCCACGCGGAGCCGGAGCGCGAGCCCGCCGCGCGGCAGCTGCAGCCGGAGTCGTGAGCTGGCTTGCTTTGGCCGGAGCTACCGCCGCTTGCCGACGTACCGCCGCCGCCGTTCGAGATGGGCCCGGCGCCGCCCGCGCTGACGCCGCCGTTGCTGCTCGCGCCGCCGAGGCCGGCTGGCGCTTGGCCCGCGGCGCCCGCGGCGCTGCTGTCGGCCCCGCCTTCTGCAGGGCACTCGGCGGCTCCACCGGCGGCCGGCAGCGGCGCGTCGCAATCAGCGCGACCCCACGCGGTGCACGTCGCTTGCCACAGCTCGCCGCAGCGAGCGCCGCTTTGACAGGCCGAGCAGTCGAGCGGGCCCCGCACGTCCAACAGGGAGAGCAGGGGGGTGAACGGAGCGCTCGCTTCCGCCTTCAAGCTTTCGGGTGGTGCCAAGCCGAGCGCAGAGCCGGCTTGGGTTTGCGAGGTGCACGCGTAAACGCCTTCATCGGTCCACGTCAGACAGCTGATGGGGCCGCTGTACACCTTCTCGAATGCGCTGCTGCCAGCGGCGGCCCGATAGATGCCGAGCGCTTCGGGATCGACGGCGCGTCCGCCGCCTTCGACGGGATCGCCGTAGCCGGCCAATATTTCGCTGCCGTCGGGCGACCGCGCGAAGCCGAACAATTTGCCGCTCTGCCGCAACAGCTCGCTGAAATGCTCGCCGCCGTCATCCGAGTACAGCAGCCGGTCGGCTGCCATCGCCACGCCGGCAAGCTCGTCGTATTTCCAGGCGTCGGTCCTGACGTACAGCACGTCGGGGTTTTTCTGATCGACCAGAGCGATGAACGGCACTTCTTCGTCGTTCGCGTCCGTTGGTATCGGCAGCGCCGTGAACGACTCTCCGCGGTCGTCCGAGCGCAACAGCACGCCCGCGCTGTCGGGGCCGAAGCCACTCACGTAGATGCGCTTCGAGTCGCTGGGCGCGACGTCGACGGTGGCGACCAAGCGCAGGCTGTCGGGCAGCGCCGGACCCAAGGCGTGGAAATGCTGTCCGCCATCTAGTGACTCCTGAAGCTGATTCGTGGTTTTCCCGGTCGCCGTCGTCACCAATGCCGCCACCACCGTGCCTGCGCCGTCCAGGGTGAAGTCGGGGACGGCCTGCGATGGATCTCCGCCGAGCTGTCGGTGAAAATCGCAGGCGCCATCGGTCGAGCGCGACAGCCGGCTGAAGATGCTGATCAACAGCGCGCCGTCATCCGTCAACGAAGCGACCGGATCGGTTTGTTGCCCGGGCTCGGCGAACGACGCTTCACACACGTGAAACCAGTTTTTGCCGCGGTCGTTGGTGAGCAACAGGCCGTAGGTGGCGGCGAGCACGAGGTGGCTCGGATCTTTCGGGTCTTCCAGCAGCCGTTCGGCGCGCGGAAACCTGCCGTTGGCGTGGGCGCCGAGCGGTAGGAAAAGCGCCAGCGCGGCGAGCCACAGCGCAGGGGCGAAGCGCGCGCGAGCCCGCCGCGTCAGCGCCGTGCTCCTCGGCGTCTCAGCGCCGCCAAAGCCAGGGCGAGCGCCGCCAGCTTCAGCCCGGAACCGTCGCGCGCTGGCACGCTGCACCCGCACCCCGAATCACTGCCGGCTGGCGTCACATTGCCGACGCTGCCCGCGCTGCCGGTAGGCGCGCCCGCGGTCGGGGCCGAGCCAGCCGTGGCAACCCCGGCCGCGCCGGCGCTGCTCGAGCTGCCCGCGCTCCCCGCGCTCCCGGCCGCGCCAGCGAGCCCGAGCGCTCCGCCGGCGCCCCCCGCGCCGCTTGCGCCAGCGTGGCCTCCGGCGCCGGGCGCCCCGCCACCAGCTGCGCCGCCTGCGCCACCTCCACCGGCCAAGCCACTACCGCCGCCACTACCGCCGCCGCCTGCGCCGCCCGCAACGATGGGCGCGCCGCAGCTCGTGGCGTCGGGGCCGGGGGCGGTGAAGCTGGTGCCGTCCAAGCACGTCAGCCCTCCCGCGCCGCCATCGAGCGTCACCACGATCTCGGCCTTGTCTTGGCTCACGCTATTGACCTTGATGGTGACGCCCCCCGCCGGATCTGCGAACGACTGACCGGCGGTGAGGCCGCCGTTGATCAGGTTGGGGTTGTTGCCGCCTTCCGGCGTTTGGTCGAGCAGGTAAACGTAGGGAGCGCCGTTGACGTTGCCGCCGACGAAGTCGGGGCCGGCGTACACCATCACCGAAGGCACCAAGTTTCGCAGGCCTGCGTCCATGCCGCGTGGCGTGCGCAGCTCCACATAGTAGTGCGTGAGCGGGCTGCCGCGCCCCTGGCGGTCACCGGTGGCGGGCGGGTTGCGCGATTTCGGCGCCTTGATTTGCAACACTTGGACGCCGTCGCACGGTACTTCCAGCGGCAACAGCGTGATGGTGGCGGTGCTGCCGACCTTCACGCCGTTGCATTTGCTCAGCCAGCCTTGCTGCACCTTGTGGAAGGCCGAAGGGTGACCGGCGCCGTTGCCCATGAAGCTGATGGTGCTGCCGTACTCGGTGTGGCTGCACGCGCTCGGATCATCGGCAAAAATGGCCTTGTTCGGGCAGGTCATGTACGGCTCGTGGGTCATGCCGAAGTTGTGGCCGAGCTCCTGCGAGTAGCCGACCAGTCCGTGAAACGAATAGCTCGAATACACGGCTGGTTTCGAAGCCGAGCCTTCGTCTCCCCACGTGCTGCAGTTGCCGTCGTTGGGCTGGGGCTTGCCGTAGACCCAAAAGTAGTGGTCGTACTTCTTGGTGTAGCCGTCGATGATGGCTTGAACGGCGGGGCCGTTGGTTTGGTTCGGTTTTGGGCCGCAGCACTCGATCGGCAGGCACGTATGCTCGGGCAGCGTGTACGGGCCCAGTAGCTCGACGTCGATGTCTTGCATGCCATACGAGATCTCTCGATACATGTTGCGCAGCGAGCGCGCCGAGTCCGTGAGCAAGTTGGCGATGTCGGTCTTGTTCGGCGGCCCCGAGCCGATGTCGAACATCATGGCGGCGATGGTGCGCGTCGTCCTGACCGGCCCCATCAGCAACGGCTGCGGCGCCGGGACGTCTTGGCTCTGCGACATGAACAACGCTTCCGGCTCGCCGGTGGTTTGTGCGGCTGCTCGCTCGGTCCAGGCCATGCCGAGCGCGGCGACGCTGGCGAGCAGCAGTCCGCTCCGCGCACGCGCCAAACTTCGCACCCCAGTGGACACGGCTAGGTTCCGCATGCCCGTAGGTGCTTTTATGGCTTTTGCGCGGATCACAAATCGACATTTCTGGCATCGATACCAGTGTAGGGAATTTGCCCTTCCAAACGGCCGCTATCCGATTTTTCCACGCCGGGCGCCGTGTGATACCTCTGGCTGGTGAGCAGCGTGGCGGTGACGTCCGTCGAGACCCTGGCCGAGGCCGCGCCCAAGGTCCAGCAGCCGCCCTCGCGCTGGCTCGAGTTTCTGCTCACCGGTGGCGCGTCGGTTCCGCTGCTGGTTGCCTGTTGGCTGCTCGAGCGCGCGCTCGGCTTGGACAGCGCCGATCTCTTGGTCGGGTTTCTCACGTTTCACGCCGCGCATTTGATCAACGATCCGCACTTTTCCGTCACCTACCTGCTCTTCTATCGCCGAGCGCGAGCGCACTTGTTCGGTACCCAGTTGTCGCTAGCGCAGCGCGCCCGCTATTGGTTCGCGGGGGTGGTGGTGCCGCTCGGGTTGGTGCTGTGGGCCGTCACGGCGCTGGCCAGCCATTCGGCGCGCTCACTCGGCGCGCTCACTCAGCTGATGTTCTTGCTGGTGGGCTGGCACTACGTGAAGCAAGGCTTCGGCGTCGTCACCGTCTTGTCGGGGCGCCGAGGGGTGAGCTACACGCTCGGCGAGCGTCGTGCGCTTTTGGGGCACTGCTTTGCGGGCTGGGCCTACGCCTGGGCCAGCCCCTTCGATCCGGGGCGCAGCGTCGAGGAGAAGGGCGTGATTTACACGACGTTGGCTCAGCCCGCCTGGCTCGAGCCCACGACGCGCGTGCTGTTTTTCGCCAGCGTGTTGCCGCTGGTAGTCGTGCTGGCTCGAAAATGGCGTCGGGATGGTCGTCTGGTGGCGGGGCCCTTGCTGGGTTTGCTGTGCTCGGTGTGGTTGTGGACGGTGTACAGCGGCCTCGATCCGCTGTTCATGTACCTCATCCCGGCCCTGCACTCGCTGCAGTACCTGTATTTCGTGTGGCTGTTGAAGCGCAACGAAGCCGGCGCGCACGAAGGGCCGCCCAGCTTCGGGCGGCCCGTGGCAACCGTGCTCGGGGCT
>JBEQSW010000133.1:0-2979 GCA_040348565.1 Myxococcales bacterium
TGCAGGTGGACGTCCGCCACTTGTTGGCCGAAGGCGCCTACGTCGTGATGCACTCGAACCGCTCGCTCACGACCGGCGGGCCAAAGATCGCCGGCGTCGATATCTGGCGCATCGAAGACGGGCTGATCGCCGAGGCCTGGGAAATTCTCGAGCCCGTCGCGGAGGCCGCCGACCACTTCGTGTGGTGGCAGCCAGCTCGGACGGACGGCGCGAACCAGCCCTAACCAGAGCCGATTCGACGTCTAGCTGGCTCCGCGCGAGCGACCGCCCACGGCAGCGCGGGCATAGCTCCGGTGACCCACTGGGGCAGGTCTCTCGCGCCGCTAGGCCGTGGCGCGCATGCTGTTGCCGGCGCGGACGTCGGCGGCGAAGGACTCGAGCACCTCGACGGTGGCGTCGAAGCCGATGCAGCCGTCGGTGATGCTTTGGCCGTAGTTGAGGGTGGCCTTGTCGACCAGCTCTTGGCGGCCTTCGCGCAGGTGGCTCTCGAGCATGACGCCGATGATGTTCTGCTCGCCACCGCGGAGCTGCGCGCCCACGTCGCCCAGCACGGCCGGCTGCCGTAGCGGATCTTTGCCGCTGTTGTCGTGGCTGGCGTCGATCATCACTCGCGGGCTGACCTTCGCCTTCTGCAATGCCGCCACCGCTTTCGCGACTTCCAGCGCGCCGTAGTTCGGGCCGCCAGCGCCGCCGCGTAGCACGACGTGGCAATACGGATTGCCCGCCGTGCGCACCACGCCGACGCGACCCGCGCCGTCCACGCCCAAGAAGCTGTGCGGCCGCGAGGCTGCGATCATGGCGTTGATGGCGACGCTCAAGCCGCCGTCGGTGCCGTTCTTCAAGCCCACCGGCATCGACAAGCCCGACGCCATTTCGCGGTGCGTCTGGCTCTCGGTGGTGCGCGCGCCGATCGCGGTCCAGCTCACCAAGTCCGCGATGTATTGCGGAATTATCGGGTCGAGCATCTCGGTGGCGGCCGGCAGCCCCAGCTCGGCAATCTCACGCAGCAAGCCGCGCGCGGTGCGAATGCCGGTCGGAATGTCGTAGGTGCCGTCCAGGTGAGGGTCGTTGATCAGCCCCTTCCAGCCCACGGTGGTGCGCGGCTTCTCGAAATACACGCGCATCACCACGAGCAACGCGTCCTTCACGCGCTCCCTCAGCTCCAGCAAGCGACCGGCGTAGTCCAGCGCCGCAATGGGATCGTGAATCGAGCAGGGGCCTACGATCACGAGCTTGCGCTGATCGCGGCCGTCGAGCACCGCTTGGATTTCTTGGCGAGCGCGGAACACCACGTCAGCGGCGCGATCGCTGAGCGGTAGCTCACGGGTGACGTCGTCGGGGCTTCGGAGGGCGGTGGTGTCCACGATTCGGAGGTCTTTGGTTTCGCGCATGGAAAGGGAGGGGGTGGGGCGGTGTTTGGCGGGAGCCCAGAAACGAGCAAAGCCCCGAGTCGCTTGCGGCGACCGGGGCTTTTTTCTGGACCTTTTCGTCGTTTAACTAAAGGCTCGACCCTGTCGCCGCAGCTTGTGCGGGCCAGTAGCCAAACCAAAAGTGACGGCGAGAGAGCATGACGTCCTCGGAAGCTACACGATGCGACGACGCCGCGCAAGGCGAGCGCTGGCTGCCGCTGCCAACAAAGCGAACAGGGTCGCGCTTCCGCCGCGGCTCGAGCCGAGAGGTGCGGAGCGGGTGTTCAGGCTGCAACCTTTGGATTCGTCGTCGCGCAGGGGCTGATCGGCGCCGCACTGCTCGGAAAAGCCGTGGCGGTTTTCGCAGCTGTTGGTGCGTGCCTTGCGGCCGGGCGGATACACCGTGCAGATGCCGGCTACGTCGTCGGGCGCAAGCGAGCGAAAATCGTCGCCGTCGCGTGCGGGGTCGTAAATGGGGCGCATGGTGGCCTCGGGATCGTCCGAGTGCGAGAGCCCCAGAAAGTGTCCGGCTTCGTGGGTCAGCACGCTGAGCAAGTCGTCACCGGTGATGGGGTCGCCGATGGTCAGCTGCGCGCCGACGCCGTTCAGCTCGATGTCGGCATCCCACAGGTCGCCGGTCTTCGTATCGAAGCGCGTGGTGGTCAAGCCGATGGCGTTGGCGGCGCCGGCGTAGGGCCACTCGTCCTCGCGGAACAGCACGATGTTGGCGTTGCCGGCGTCGGAGTTGTACTCGGACACTCCGCACTCGATGGGGCCCAGCAGCTGCACGTCGATGCTCGGCCCGCTGCCGCCGCAGTCGGCGCTCATCCAAGCGCCGAACGCCTGCTCCACGACCGGCGCGACGTCGTCGAAGGTCAAACCATTTTGCGGCGAGCCCATGCGCTGCACGCCTACGGTGACGCAGCTGCTGCGCCAGCCCAAAGTTTTGCCGGTGAGGACGCAGGCGTGCGCGTCCAGTTGGCAAGCGTCCTTGGGCTTGGTTGGATCACAAGTCGTGGTGCGGCAGAAGGCGTGGGCGCGCGGCGCCACCAGCATGGCCAACGACAGCGCGGCCGCCCCGAGCAGTTGGACGCGCTTCACGGCGCCACCAACGCGCGAATGCGCGCCCCCGCCGAAGACAGCTCGGTACCGACCAGCGCCTTCACCGCCGACTGATCGAAGCCGATAATCTCGGGCAGATCGGGGCTTTGCGCCAGCCGACGCGCGTCGGTGACGCGCAGTGGGTAGTGGCCTTGGGCCATGCCGTTGACGTAGTGAAGTCCGTCGGGGCCCTGCAGCAGGAACGCCACGCACGGCTCACCTACGACGAGCTGCGCTTGGCCGTGCACGCGCTCGCCCAGCCTGCCCACCGCGCCACCCAGCGTGCGCACCATCAATTCCCGGTCGGCGCCCTCGGCTTTGGCCAGCCCCTCTTCGACGCGCACGCGCGTGTCGGTAACGATGCGCCGACGCCGGCCCAGCTCCTCGAAGTGACTTTCGGCCCCGAGCGCCGTGACCACCAAGATGCGCCGCGACCCTTGCACCAGCGACGGCAACGAAAGCGCCCGCA
>JBEQSW010000135.1:0-17025 GCA_040348565.1 Myxococcales bacterium
CAGCATGAACTGGAGTCAACATGAGTGAAAACATCGAACCTAGCAGTGGCAAACCGGACTCCAGCAAGCGGAGCTCGGCGCAGCTGCTGACCTTCATGGTCGACGAGCAGGAGTACGGCGTCGACATCTTGCGCGTGCAAGAGATTCGCGGTTGGTCGGCGCCCATGCCGATTCCGGGCGCGCCGCCCTACATCAAAGGCGTCATCAACATTCGCGGTGACGTCGTGCCGATCGCCGATTTGCGCGAGCGCCTCGGTCTGCCACCGCTGGAGTACGGACCGACCACCGCCGTCGTCGTGCTGCGCGTGCAGTATCGCAGTCGTGAGCGGGTGATGGGCGTGATCGTGGACGCCATGTCCGACGTCACGACCGTGCCGGGCGAAGCGCTCAAGCCGCCGCCCACCTTCAGCGACTCCACCGAGTCACTCGCCAAAGAGATTGCGACGCTCGAGGACAAGATGATCACGATTTTGGACGTCGATTGTGTGTTCGGTAACGAGGCCGCCTAGGCCCGCGCCGCAACCAACCAGGGAAACTTCTATGAATATTGCATTGATTCGTGGGTCGTTCGCGCTGTTGGCCGGTCGTGAAGACGAGCTGGTCGAGCGCTTCTATCAAAAACTGTTCGCCGAGCACCCTGCGGTGGTGCCGCTGTTCGCGCGCACGGATCCGCAAAAGCAGCGGAAAGCGCTGTTGGCCGCGCTCAAGCTGGCCGTAGCCAACCTCGACAGCCCAAAGCTGCGGCCGGCGTTGCTGGAGATGGGTCGAAGGCACGCCGGCTACGGCGTCCAGCCCGAGCACTATCCGGTCGTCAAAGACACCTTGCTCGCGACGTTCCACGAGCTGCTCGCGGACGAGTTCACGAAATCTATGCGAGCCGCCTGGGACGAAGCGCTCGGCGCCGTAGCCACGATCATGCTCGAAGGAAGCAGAGAAGAAGCCATGGAATCGAATCACGCCAAGCAAAACGACAACGACGAGACGGCACAGGGCATCCCAGCGCGGGCGGTCCTGGACGGCGCGGCAACCGCCATCATGCTGATCGACCGTAACCTCACCATCACCTACGCGAACCGCGCCACCTTCGCTTTGTTGCGCGCCAACGAGGGCGAGCTCAAGGTCGCTTTTCCGGGCTTCAGCGTCGACGCCTTGATCGGCACCTGCATCGACGTCTTCCACAAGCGCCCCGAACACCAGCGCAAGCTGCTGGCCGACGCGGGGAATCTGCCCCACCGCGCGGAAATTCGCGTCGGGCGCCTGGTGCTCGAGATCAACGTCACGGCGGTACGCAACACCGCCGGCGAGCACGTGGGCTGCGCGATGGAGTGGTCCGACGTCACCGCGCGCTTGCTCAAAGCCGCCGACGCATCCGGACAGCTAGCCGCGATCGGCAAATCGCAAGCCGTCATCGAATTCAACTTGGACGGCACCGTCATCACCGCCAACCAAAATTTCCTGAACGCGCTCGGCTACCGCTTGGAAGAAATTCAGGGCAAGCACCACAGCATGTTCGTCGATCCGGTGTACGCGCGCAGCGACGACTACCGTCAGTTCTGGGTGCGGCTCGGCGAAGGGCGCTTCGACGCGGGCGAATACAAGCGAATCGGTCGCGGCGGCGCGGAGGTTTGGATTCAAGCCTCCTACAACCCGATTCTCGATCTCGGCGGAAAGCCATTCAAAGTCGTCAAGTACGCGACTGAAATCACCGCCCAAAAGCTGCAGGCGGCCGACGCGGCGGGCCAGCTCGCCGCCATCTCCAAGTCGCAAGCGGTGATCGAGTTCAATCTGGACGGCACCGTCCTGTCCGCGAACGACAACTTCCTGAACGCCCTCGGCTACCGGCTGGAGGACATTCAGGGCAAGCACCACAGCATGTTCGTGGAGCCGGCCTTCGCGCGGAGCGACGAATACCGCCAATTCTGGTTGAACCTAGGTCAGGGGCGCTTCTGTGCGGGTGAGTACTTACGCATTGGACGCGGCGGAAAAGAAGTTTGGATTCAAGCTTCGTACAACCCCATCCTGGATTTGAACGGCAAGCCGTTCAAAGTCGTCAAGTACGCGACGGACATCAGCGTTCAGAAGAAGGCCCAGCACGAAACCGAGCGCCTCGTGAAAGAGGCGCAACGGGTCACCGAAGCACTGGCGGAAGGAGATCTGACCCACCGCATGATGGGTGATTTCGAGGGTTCCTTCGCGGTGTTCCGCGATCAGATGAACAAGACCATCGAAACGCTGCGCGACACCGTGCTCAGGATGGAAGAAGCCTCGGGCGCGATCGGCACCGCCGCCAGCGACATTTCCGAGGGCAACCAGAACTTGAACAAGCGCACGCAGGAGCAATCTTCGTCGCTGGAAGAAACGTCGGCCAGCCTCGAGGAAATGACCGCCACCGTCAAACAGAACGCGGCCAACGCGACGCAGGCCAATCAGCTCGCCGCCAGCGCGCGTGAAGCCGCCGAAAAGGGCGGCCAGGTCGTGGGCTCGGCCGTTTCGGCCATGACCGCCATCACCGAGAGCAGCAAGAAGGTGGCCGACATCATCGGCGTCATCGAGCAGATTGCCTTCCAAACCAACATGCTGGCCCTGAACGCGGCGGTCGAAGCCGCGCGCGCCGGCGACCAGGGCCGAGGCTTCGCGGTAGTTGCGGCGGAGGTTCGCAACCTGGCCCAGCGCAGCGCGGCCGCGGCCAAGGAAATCAAGGGCCTGATTCAGGACAGCCAAGAGAAGGTCGACCAAGGCGCCAAGCTCGTCAACCGCTCCGGCGAAACCCTGCAAGAGATCGTCGGCTCGGTGAAGAAGGTGTCGGACATCGTCGGCGAAATCAACGCCGCCAGCGACGAGCAAGCCACCGGCATCGATCAAATCAATCAAGCGGTAACCCAGATGGACAAGTCGACTCAGCAAAACGCGGCCATGGTCGAAGAGGCCGCCGCCGCCGCCGAGTCCATGAACGACCAGGCTCGCTCGCTCACGGATCTGGTGGCGTTCTTTCGGGTCGACGCCGAGTCGGAAAAGCCGCCGGTTCGCGCCGCGGCGAAGCCCACGCAGAAGGCGCAAGGGCGCTCGACCGCAACCCGCGAAGCACGGCCGCGTGACCGCGCGCCGTCGCCCAGCGCTCACCCGCCGGCGGCCGGCAAGAACGGCAAGAAGAACGGCAGCGGCGACGACGGCGACTGGGTGCAGTTCTAAACGGCGTGCCCGCGCAAGGAACGGCCATGACCGAAACTGCGATAGCAGCGCGAGAGTTCGAGCTCACGGACGCAGAGTTCTCGCGCATCCAGCGCTGGCTGAAGGAACGGTCGGGCATCGACGTCGGGTCAGGCAAACGCATGCTCGTCTACGGGCGGCTGACCCGACGCCTACGCGCCTTGAAGCTGTCGACCTTCGCCGAGTATCTGCGGCTGGTCGAAGACCCCGAGAGCGAGGAGTCGAGGCACTTCCTGAATGCGCTCACCACCAACGTCACCGAGCTGTTCCGGGAAGAGCATCACTTCGAGATGCTGAAGGCGGAGGTGGTGCCGTCGGTGGCGGCTACGAATCGCAAGCGTTTGCGGATTTGGTCCGCGGGTTGCTCGGCGGGTGACGAGCCTTATTCGATTGCGCTCACGCTCGCCAGGTTGCCCGAAGTCGTGGATTGGGACGTCAAGGTGCTGGCCACCGACATCGACTCGGATATTTTGGCGCAAGCGCAAGCGGGCGTATACCCGGTAGAGCGCATCGACGCGCTGAAAGCCGAGTATCGCCGCTTCTTCGAACGAGGCCAGGGCAAGCAAGCCGGGCTGGCGCGCGTGAACGCGACCATCCGCTCCATGATCACCTTCAAGCGCCTGAACCTGCAAGAGAGCTGGCCGATGCAGGGCCCCTTCGACGTGATCTTCTGCCGGAACGTGGTCATCTACTTCGATACGCCCACCCGCGAGCGACTGGTGCGCCGGTTTGCCCAGTTGCTGCGCCCGGGCGGCTACCTGTTCATGGGCCACTCGGAGTCGCCGAGCGTCGGCCACACCCCCGGCCTCAAGACTTGCGGGCGGACCGCCTTCATCAAGCTCGCGGGGCACGACGAATGATGGCCCGAGCCGTGGCCTCCGCCGGTGCGCCGCGCGCGCTGCGGGGCTTCGAAGGAATCCGCCGCTACTTCGACAGCGCGGAGGGCGCGTGGATCGCTCAGGTGCTGCCCGGCGACTACTACGTGACCACGCAGCCCGAGGTCATCACCACCGTCTTGGGCTCCTGCGTATCGACCTGCGTGCGCGATCCGGTGATTGGCATCGCCGGCCTGAACCATTTCATGCTGCCGGGGCAAACCGGCCATTTTCAGGCCGGGGAAGCCCTGCGCTACGGCTGCTTTGCGGTCGAGCGACTGCTCAACGAGCTGGTCAAACACGGCGCCCTGCGCGAGCGCATGGAAATCAAGATCTTCGGCGGCGGCAAGGTCATCGCCGGCATGAGCGACATCGGGCGCAAGAACATCGACTTCATCCACGAGTACTTCGCGACCGAAGGCCTGCGCATAGCGGCGGAGGACACGGGAGGAGTGTGGGCGCGCCGAGTTCGCTACCACGCCAGCAGCGGCAAAACCATGCTGCAGCGCTTGCACACCCAAGAGGCGAACGAGGTCATCCGTACCGAGACCGAGCTGCAGCGCTCGCTTTCGATCGTGCCTCCCCCGATGGAAGTGGACCTGTTCGATTGATCACCGTGGAAGCGAGATCATGCCAATCAAGGTCCTGATCGTCGACGACTCGGCGCTGGTGCGCAAGCTCTTGGCCGAGATCATCTCGCGCGAGCCCGACATGGTCGTCGTGGGCACGGCTCGCGATCCGTACGAGGCGCGCGACATGATCAAAGAGCGCAACCCCGACGTGCTCACGCTCGACGTCGAGATGCCGCGCATGGACGGCCTGACATTTTTGGGCAATCTGATGCGGCTGCGGCCGATGCCGGTGCTGATGGTTTCGTCGCTCACCGAGCGAGGGGCGGAGGTGACGATGGCAGCGCTGGAAGGGGGCGCCATCGACTTCGTGACCAAGCCGCACACGGGTCTTCAGGACGGCTTGGTGGCGTTGGCCGACGAGCTGTGCGAGAAGTTGCGGGCGGCGGCGACCGCCAACGTGCAAGCCCGCGAGCAGCGCGCGCCGGCCGAAGGCGGCCGCATCAAGTCGCTCCAGCTCAAGACCACCGATCGCTTGATTGCCATCGGCGCTTCCACCGGCGGCACCGAAGCGGTGGCGCACATCTTGCGCGAGATGCCACCCGACGCGCCGGCGGTGGTGATCACCCAGCACATTCCCGAGCTCTTCAGCGCCCGCTTCGCCCAGCGGCTCGACAACGAATGTCAGATCCGGGTCACGGAAGCCCAAGGCGGCGAGCAGTTGCTGCTGGGTCACGCCTACGTCGCCCGCGGCAACCATCACCTGCGCGTCAAGCGCAGCGGCGCCAAATACTTCTGCGAAGTGACGCAAGAAGAGCCGGTCAACCGTCACCGACCATCGGTCCACGTGCTGTTCGAATCCGCGGCCCAAGCCGCCGGCCACAACGCCATCGGTGTCATCCTGACCGGCATGGGCGACGACGGCGCGCTCGGCCTGAAGCGCATGCGCGACGCCGGCAGCGCCACCTTGGCCCAAGACAAAGCGAGCAGCGTGGTTTGGGGCATGCCGGGAGAAGCCGTCAAGTGCGGGGCGGCCCAAGAGGTTTTGCCCCTCACCAAGATTGGCAGCCGGTTGCTCGAGCTCGCGCGCCGCTAACGCACTGTTTGCGCAAATCGGCCGCAAACGCTGCGGCGCACGCCACCGCGACGGTACAAGCCAGCCATTTCACGGATCGGTACGAGCATTGCAAAGCACCGCTCGATGGCTGAATCCGCACGATCCACGCGCACACAAGTCCTGGTGGTGGGCGCCGGCCCGGTGGGCCTGATCGCCGCGCTGCGCTTGCGAGACCAAGGCGTCACGGTGCGCATCATCGAACGCCAGCCGTCGCACTCCATCCACACCTTCCCAGTGGTTTTGCACCCGGCAACGCTGCGCATCCTCAGCTCCCTCGGCTTGACGGCGGCGTTGTTTTGGCGAGGACGCCCGGTCAGCCGCCTTGCCATTTATACCGACGGCGAGCGGCGGGCGGTGCTCGACCTGCCAACGGTGGCAGGCATCTCGCCGGGCGCATTAACGCTGCCGCAAGACATCTTGCGAAAAACGCTGGTCAACGCGTTGACCGCGCGCGGGGTCGCGATCGAGTGGGGCACCGAGCTCGCGCTGCTCACGCAAGACGACGCCCGCGTCCGCTGCCGCTTGCGCGCGGCGGAGCCGTCGACGGCGACCCCCGTCGCGGACGAGCTGCTCGAGGCCGACTTCGTGATTGGCGCCGACGGCTACGAGTCGTCGGTGCGCAGCGCCCTGGGCATCGAGCTCGTCGACCATGGCGCCCTCCAGAGCTACGTGTTCTTCGACGCCGTCACCCAGCGTGCCGGCAGCGAAGCTCAGCTGGTGTTGCTGGAAGACTCCGCGAACGCCGCCTACCCGGTGCAGGGCAGCTTTGCTCGCTTCAGCTTTCAGCTGGCGACGGCCCTACACCGCCCCCCCGACCTGAGCGCGCTGAAAGAGCTGATGGCCGCGCGTCTGCCCTTTTACGGTGAGCCGGTGCAAAGCGTGGAGTGGAGCGGCGTAGCGGAGTTCCGGCGGGCGTTGGTGGAGCGCTTCGGCGTCGGCCGCGTTTGGCTGGCCGGTGAGGCCGCGCACCTGACGGGGCCGCTCGGAACCCAAAGCATCAACGTGGGCATCGACGAAGCCAGTGAGCTCGCGCTGCGCATTGGCGACTACTTGAGGCACCCAACGCGCGACCACTTCGGCCTGGACTACGAGAGCAAACGCACCCAGCAGTGGCGGCAGCTGCTCGGGCTCGACGCGCCGGCCGCGCTCGGGCCGCGCTCGGTGGGCTGGGCTCTCGAGCACCTCAACCGTCTGCTGCCGAGTCTGCCCGCTTCCGGCAGTGATTTGGACGACCTGTTGGACCAGCTGCGGCTGACGCCCTCCTCCCGTCCCCGCTCCGGCGCTCGTCCGTCGTAAAAATCCCGCCCGGGGGGGCTGTTCGCGTCGGCGTCGCTTTCAGCGAAGCGTTGCGTTAGCGTCATGCAGGACCTCGACTGCCATGACCAATTCAGCAGCCGGCCAATTCATCCAGCACCGGGTACCTGTCCGCAGCGGGCGCCGTCATGTTCAGTAAAGCCGAACCCTTTCGGCAGCTGATCGACGCCGCCCCCGACGCCATGGTGGTCGTCGACGAGGGCGGTCGAATCGCGCTCGTCAACATGCAGGCCGAGCGCCTGTTCGGCTACGCGCGCGAGGAGCTGGTTGGTCAAGTCATCGAGACGCTCATCCCCGAGCGCTACCGAGGCGCCCACGTCGGCCATCGCAAAAGCTTCGTGGCCAGCGCCAAGCTGCGCCCGATGGGCTCGGGTCTCGAGCTGTTTGGCCGGCGCAAAGACGGCAGCGAATTCCCGATTGAAATCAGCCTCAGCCCGTTGCTGGTCGACGGCCGCACTCTGGTCTCGAGCTCGATTCGCGACGTCACGCTGCAGCGCAAGGCGGAACAAAAGTTCCGGGCCCTGCTGGAAGCCGCTCCCGACGCCATGATCATCGCCGGCAGCGATGGTCTGATCGCGCTCGTCAACGCGCAGGCAGAACGTCTTTTTGGCTACGGACGCAACGAGCTGATCGGCCAGCCCGTGGAGCGGCTGGTTCCGCAGCGATTTCACGGCCGCCACGTGATGCACCGCCAAGGGTACGCCCGCGACCCGAAAGCGCGCGGCATGGGCTCCAGCCTCGAGCTGTTCGGCGCGCGCAAGGACGGCAGCGAATTCCCGGTCGAGATCAGCTTGAGCCCGATCGAGACCGAAGACGGGGTGCTGATCTCGGCGGCCATCCGCGACGTCACCGAGCGCAGAGCGGCCGAGGCCGCGGCCAAGCTCGCCAGTCAGCGCCTGTTCAGCGCCGTCGAGAGCTTCCACGGCGCCTTGTCCCTGTACGACGCCAACGATCAGCTGGTGATGTGCAACAGCGCCTCGCGAGCATTTCTGGCTCTGGCCATCCCGGGGCCCATCGAGGGCGTTCGCTACGCAGAGGTCGTCGACGCTTGCTTGGCTCAGGGCATGTTCGACACCTCGAGCGCCGAGAGCTCCGCCGAGCTGAAGCAACGGCTGCTCGCTTACCATCGCGAGCCGCGCGGCACTCTGGATCTCAAACTGCGCGACGGCCGCACCCTGCGGCTCACCAACAACCACACGCTCGAGGGCGGGGTCGTGTCGACCGCCATCGACGTCAGCGACGACGTAAAACACGAGGCCGAGTTGCACGCGGCCCGCACCGAGGCCGAAGCCGCCAGCTCCGCCAAGAGCGAGTTCCTATCGTCGATGAGCCACGAGCTGCGCACGCCGATGAACGCCATTCTTGGCTTTGCGCAGCTGCTGCAGCGCGACAAGCGCGCCCCTCTGTCGTCGGCTCAGCACGAGAAGCTGGGCTTCGTGCTTCAAGGTGGCGAGCACCTGCTACGGCTGATCGACGACATCTTGGATTTGTCGCGCATCGAGACCGGGCGCGTCATGATGTCGCCCGAACCGGTGCGGGTGAGCGAGGTCCTGGCCGAGGTGCGGCAGACGTTGGAGCCTATGGCCAACCGGGCCGGCATCGCCTTGACCGTCGACGCTTCCGGCGACGACCGCCTGGAGGTCTTGGCCGACCGCACCCGGTTCAAGCAGATTTTGATCAACTTCGGCTCCAACGCCATCAAGTACGGCAAACCTGGCGGCAAGGCTCGAATCCGCGTCGAATCGGCGGACGCGGCGCGAGTGCGGGTGGTGGTGGCAGACGACGGCATCGGCATCCCACTCGAAAAGCAGGACAAGGTGTTTCAACCGTTCCAGCGAGCGGGACAAGAAGCGGGACCCATCGAAGGCACCGGCATCGGCTTGTCCATCACCAAGCGCCTGGCTGAGCTGATGAAGGGCGCGGTGGGCTTTCGCAGCACTCCCGGCGTGGGCTCGGAGTTTTGGGTGGAGCTACCCTTGCACGAGAGTCAGCCCGCGGCTTCGGCGAGCGACGATCGTTCGGTTCCAGAGCGCACCGTGCTGACCCAGGAAGACGGCAATACGGTGTTGATCGTGTACATCGAGGACAACCCCTCGAACATCGCGTTCATGCAAGGGGTGATGGACGAGCTGCCCCGAGTGAAGCTGATCGCCGTCCCCAACGCCGAGGTAGGTATCGAGGTCGTGCGCGCGCAGTTGCCCCAAGTCGTGATCATGGACATCAATCTACCGGGCATGAGCGGGTACGACGCGACCCGCCTGCTGCGCACGTGGCCGGAAACCAAGGACATTCCCGTGATTGCGCTGACCGCCGCGGCCATGCTGGCGGACCGCAAGCGCGTCGCCGAAGCCGGGTTTTACCGCTATTTGACCAAGCCGGTGCAGGTCGACCAACTGCTTTCCACCCTCGAGGAGCTGTTTGCAAAAGCGCCCTAGCCCAGGTGCTCAGCCCCCCACGCGCAACACGCCGACTTCGAGCTCGGCGAACCAGTTGATGAAGCGCTGCACGTCTTTGCCGCGGTAGATGGCGCCGTGCTGGGGACACATCATTTCGATGTCCAAGCGAGCTACGCGCGAGCACCAGGCGTCACGCGCGTCGCGCGACCCCATCCAACGCTGATGAAAGCCTTTGGCGTAGCGCACGTGCTCGTCGAAATTTCCGACGAACAGGCCGTCGTGGTCCGCCGGTAGCAGCGCCGCGCCGACGTCACCGCTGAACAGAATTTTGGCCTCTGGGTCGTACAAGTGATGGTTGCCCGAAGAGTGAAGGAAGTGAGCGGGCACGATGGCCAAGGTCTTGCCGCCGAAATCGACGTTCATGCCTTCGTCGGGCACGGGAATGAACGTGCCCGCGTCACCGCCGAAGTGCGGGATGAAGGTGCACCACAACCAGCTGGTGTAGCACTTGATGTCTGGCTTGAGGGCCAACCACAGCGCCAGCGACGAGATCACGTCAGGGTCTTGGTGGGAGGCGAAGATGTGGGTCAAACGCCTGGGGTCGGTGGCTTGGCTCAAGGCCGAAAACACCGCAGGGAATATCTCTTGGCCGCCCGGATCGGTGAGCAGCGAGAGTCCAGCGTTCTGCACCAGATATTCGTTCGTGTCGATCAGGTGCGAGGGGCGCTCCGGATCGCGCGCAATCACTTGCCAGCGATGATGGCCGTTTTCGTAGAGGGTCGTCGCTTTCTTCATCTTATGTTCGCCTCATCACCTTGAGCAGCTGCTTCAGCACCTCCACGACGGTCTCGGAGTTGCGGTAAAATTCTTGCGACACGTCGCTCAGCTGCGCGCGTTGCTCGCTGCTGCCGCTGGACGCCTCGATCATGGCCGAGCGCGACAGCACGACCGCCATCATGCCCAACTGGTCGAGGTCGCTCAGTACTTCGTCCACCGCTCGCCACAAGCGACGCAGCTCGCTTTGGTGCTCGGTGTCTGCCTGACGGCGACGCTCGACTACCTCGGCCGCGGCGCCGCCAGGGCTGGCAGCAGCGGCGCGAGCGAGCAGGCCCAGCAGGTGCGCTTCTTTGGACAACGAGCTGACCGCCACCACGACCCGTTGACTCAGCGTCGCCAAGCGCTCGAGCTCCACGTGCAGGTCGCGGCTCCAGCGGCGCATTTGCGACGACACCTCGTCGAAGCCCCGCAGACTGCTGCCGCCGCGTTTGCTCTGCACCATCGCGTCCAGCGCCAGCAGATTCACGCGAAAAGAGCGCGCGATCAGCTCTTTGGCCGCCTCGTTGAGCGAAATGACACGCTCGAAGTCGGCTCGTTCTCGAACGTCGTCTAGCCCCTGTGCAGTCGACACCTGGGATTGCACTGCAATCGAGGTGCCAGGCAAAAACCTCGCACGTTCGCGAGCTTCGACGTGCAGGCTTTGCAGCTACGGAGCGGTGAGCGCAAAGCGTGCGGGTGTTGCCGGAGGAGCAGCGCGCGATCCGCCGCACCCGCTATCGGCGTTCGGCTGGCGCGCGAGTTGCACAGTAGCGAGCCAGAGCGTCACGCACCCTGAGGGTAGAGTCTCCATTGTCAACTTTGGACCAAGAACGAGTTCTCGTCGTCGATGACGACCCAACCGCACGGCGAGCCACCTGTCGCATCTTGAAACAAGCCGGCTACGACCTCAAGGAAGCGAGCACGGTGCGCGGCGCCCGGCGGGCGCTGCTGGACGGCAGCATCGGGGTCATGGTGCTCGATGTCGTCTTGCCGGACGAGAACGGCATCGAGCTCTTGCGCCAATTGAAGAGCGAACAATCCGACGTCGACATCCTGATTTTGACCGGATGTCCGGCAAGGTGCGACATGGGCGAAGCCATTCGGCTCGGCGCAACCAGCTACCTGCGCAAACCGATCGACCCATTCGTGCTGCAAGTGCAAGTGGCGGCCGCGCAACACGCGCACGAAGAAAGGCTATGCGCCCGCCGCTCGCGCGCCGCGCTCGAAAGCTCGTTGCGCGACACACGCAGCATGCTCGAGCGCTTGCCTCGCCAACTGGCCAAACAGTTATCGAGCGCCTGGGACCTGCGGCACGTCGAGACGGGCGCCCACGTGCGCCGCATGGGGGCCTACAGCGAAGCGCTGGCACTGGCGCTCGGTTTCGCGGCCGACGACGCCGACACGCTCGGTCAAGTGGCCATGCTGCACGACATCGGCAAGATCGCGATCCCGGACGCCATTCTCGCCAAGCCGGGCAAGCTCACCGAACAAGAATTCGAGGTGATGAAGCTGCACGCCAAGGCCGGCGGCGAAATGTTGGCGGGCTCTGACCATCCGTTCTTGCAGCGGGCCGCCCAAGTGGCGCTCCGCCATCACGAGCGCTGGGATGGCAGTGGCTACCCCGGCAACCTGCGCGGCGATGCCTGTCCGTACGACGCGCGCATCGTCGCCGCCGCCGACGTGTACGACGCCCTCGGTCAAAAGCGTTGCTACAAGGCCGGCTGGACCGAAAAGGAAATCGAGGACTACTTCCTCCGCAGCTCGGGCCAACTGTTCGAGGCCCGCATCGTCGAGGCCCTGCTCGACTCTCGCCCGCGCCTACGCGAAATTGCCAGCACCTTTCCAGAGCTTTCGCCGGAGCCGCTCGTCAAAGCTTCGTAACGCGCGCGCCCCTGCCGCACCGGGCACGGTTCGCATCGGCGCGTCGTCGGACTCCCTGGTCGGAGTGTTGGGCGAGCTGTCCGTACAAAAAGGCGGTTTTGTACAAATTCTTCAGAGGCAAATTGTCTCTCTAAATCGCGGGGTAGAGCGAGCTTCTGGCTACAACTGCGAGCCCACGACCTTGACGCTAGTGGGAGCGCGCCACCATCATCTTGGTAGATGTCGGGGACACATCGACTCATCCTAGTGGCCGATAGTGATCTGAAGTTGCTGAAGCGCGTGTCTGGCCTCGCACGCAGCGAAGGCTACGACGTGATTCTCAGCGCCCTGGGCAAGGACGTGATCCCGCTCGCCCTTGCCCACCACCCGGAACTGATCGTGCTGGACGTCGAATTCCCGGACGCCGACGGCCGCGATCTCCTCCAAGCCATCAAGAAGGACGCTCGGATCTCCGCGATCCCGGTGTTGATGTGGTCGGGGCGCGACTACGATTCGGACCGGCGCATTGCGCTCGAGCTTGGTGCCGCCGACTACGTGCCCAAGTCAGACACGTTGATGCTGATGCCCAAGATCGCGCGGGTGTTGCTGCACGCCAAGCGCGAGTCCGAGCTGGCGCCGCGGTCTGGACCCTCACCAAGCTTCGAACGCGGACGACTCTAAGCTGGCAATGCCGAAACGCAGAATCCTGAAAACCAACCGCGTTACCATCGTGAACGCGGCTCTCGAGATCGTCGACCAGGCAGGCGTCGACGGCCTCACGATTCGCGGCGTCGCGGCCTTGGCAGGCGCGCCGCCCATGTCGCTTTACAGCCACTTCGCAAAGAAGGAACAGCTCCTCGATTTACTGTACGAGGATATCTCCTCGAGGTTGTATCCAGGGCCCGAGCACGACACTTGGCCGAGCGCTCTCAGCAGCTTTTGCCACAACATTCGTGAGCTGTTGCTGGTGCACCCGCGCTGGGCGCCGCTCTTGACGCGACCGGCACCGGTCCTGCTCGTGCCGCGGCGCGAGCGCCTGCTGACCCTCATGACGACAGCGGGGCTCTCGGCCAGAGACGCGCTGGCCACCCTTTCCAGCGCGGGGCTGCTAGCGCTCGGGCTGACTACCGTCGAGCTGTCGTATCGGGATCGAGACGGCGTGTCGCCCTTCGCCAAGCGCTACGACAACCTGCGGGCCCTTCGAGAGGATTCGTGGTTCGCCAGCGAAAATCCCACCACGCGCGATGCCTTGGCCCGGCTGCCAACGCTAGATCTCGGCGAAAACTACTCGTCCACGGTGCGTGCGTTCATCGAAGGGCTCGAAGCACGCTTCGCGCGGGCTGCCTCCGCCCCACCCGTTTAGAGATCGAAGCGATACTCCGTCTCCAAACAAGCCTTGCGAGCCCCGAAGTCTCGGCAAAACCCAACGAGATCGGCGTCCGGGGGTAGCACCATGACCTTCCGAAACTCCAGGTGCGAAACCAAGCAAAACAGCGCCACCTCCAGGTAGCTGAGGTCGCGCTCGGGAGGCAGCGCGGCAAGCGCCGGTTGAACGTGCTCTTCCAGCCACGCCACCACGTTTTCGAGGCTCTTCTTCAACTTGGCGCGATGAACCGTCTCGGCGGCGGCACTCGACGACCCACTCATGATCAGCCCGACTTCGGTCGACATCGCCTGGAGGACGAGCTCCTGCATGTTCGCCAGCAGCGGTTCCGCCAGGGCTTCCGGCCATACGATGGCCAGCTTTCGCGGGGCAGCGCGGGCAAGCACGCGGCAGACGTTGAGCGCTCCGAACCAGGTCGCTTGCGGCGTGCGCAGGCTCGGGACTTTGAGCGCAGGGTTGCCGCCGTAGTCTTTAGCCTCCAATGATCCGAGATCTCGGACCACCTCCAAGTCGCAAGGCAACCCGAGCTCGTTCGCGAAGATTCGAGCGACCCGCGTAAAGCTGGAGCTGGAGCGGCCGACGATGGTCAGCGACGTCGACATGAAGTGTCAGCAGTACCGCCAGATAGTTGCGCCTGCAACCTCATCGGCAAGGTGGTTGCACGTTGCTCGACCTGCCGCGACGTGAAAAGGTTGCCCGGTGAGACCGCTTCCACTCTTGGCCTTCTGCAGCTTGGTTTCGTCCTTGGCGCTCGCCTGCGGCAATAAAGACGGCAGCAGCGTAGACCCCGACAGCGATAAGCCGCAGACCGGTAATCCCAAGCCCATCGACCTCGGTCAGCCGCCGGCCATCGTCGACCCAGGGCCGCCACAAACGTTGCAGCCCACCCTGCCGACCGGGTTCGTAGCCGCTTTGGGTTCGGCGAACGATGCGGGGAAGCTGAAAGGTGGCTGGAAGGTCGTGGGTCCCCTCGCCTCGGTGCCGGAGAGCCCCCAGGCAACGTGCGCCAACGTGCTGCGAGTACTGATGCGTGACTTTGCCACCTACAAGCACCCGGACTTCGGCGGTCCGAAAGACCCGCAGAACGCGCCCGGGCTGGTGAACGCCAAGCTGGGTGACGGCCGCAAACCCACGCGCACGAAAGCTTTCCCGAAGGTCGCGGTGAAGCTGGGCGATTGGTACGCCACCATTCCGAACGTCAACACCGCCTACGTCGTGGATTTTTGGTTGGAGCCGGTGGGAGATTCTTTCGTCCTCGACTCGAGTCGCTTCTTTCCCCTCGACGACGTGAGCTCGGCCGAGTCGAAGCAGAACGACGACGACAACCAGCCTCGCAATTTCGGCTTTACCACCGAGCTACATACCTCGTTCCGCTACAAGGGCGGAGAAGTCTTCACGTTCCGCGGCGACGACGACGTGTTCGTGTTCGTCGACGGCAAGCTGGTCGTCGACATTGGCGGCGTCCACGGCCCCACCGAGGGCTCGGTCAAGATCGACGAGCAGAACCTCACGTTGGGCAACGTCTACACACTGGATCTCTTTCAAGCCGAACGAAACCCCACCGGCTCGAACTTCCGCATCGAGACCACGCTCGACTTTGCCGACTGCGGCGATATCGTCGACGACGTTCCGAGGTGAACGGCGCGGCGCCTCACCAATTCTCCACGAAGGCGCGCAGCTCCGACAGGGTTGGGCCGGTCCCGTCCGGTTCGATCAGCTGTTCCGGCGGCACGCCCAAGCGGTTGACCCAAAACGTCGGAAAGCCGAACCATTTGGCGCCAGCGGCGTCCCAACCGCCGAAGGCCGCAAACGCGATCTCTTCTCGTCGAAGGCCCAGCCGCGACTCCGCCAGGGCGTAGGCGCGCGGGTCAGGCTTGAAGGTCCTCGCCAAGTCGGTCGACAGCTTGAGCGGGAACAGCTCCGACAAGCCCGCGTTGCCGAGCAGACGCTCGATCATCGACGGAGAGTAGTTGGCCAGCGGCGCCAAGCGCAGGCCCGCCTGCCTCCAGGCCTCGAGCGAGGGCTTGGCGTCCGGCCACGGCGTGAGCCGCGAGTAGGCGCCGACCAAGGTATGGCGCTGGTCCTCCGAGAGCGTGATGCCACGCGCCGCGGCCGCATACCGCAGGGCTTCATGGGTCACGCTCTCGAAGTCCACGTATTGGTCGGCGGCCGCACGGAGCCACGAGTACTCGAACTGGCGCGTCCGCCAAGCTTCGCAAAACTCGGGGGCTTGCGCACCGACGACGGAGGCCGCCACCTGGACCACGCCGCGCGGATCGAACAGGGTGAACAGGTCGAAGCAGATGGCGCGGATCTTTCGGCGCGGGCCGGCCGCGCCCGGCGCCGTATTGGCCGCCAACGGCGCCGGACTGCAGGCAGCCGCCCAGGCGCCCGAGAGCAGCGCTGGCGCGCCCACCACCGGAACGAGCCCCAAAAACTTGCGACGTGACATGCCAAGCAGCCTGCAGACCGCGCGGCCATCCGTCGATTCACAAAGACCGTATGACCCCCATGCACTTTTGCATGGCCCCTGATTTGGCTTAAAATCGCCGCCATGCTCGACTGGGATGACCTCCGCTACTTTCTGGCCGTCTCGCGGGCGGGCAGCCTGTCGGCGGCGGCGGCCACGCTCGGCGTCACGCAACCAACGGTGGGACGCCGCATCGCGGCACTGCAGCGTCGGTTGGGCGCCAAGCTCTTCACTCCGACGCCGACGGGGCAGGCCTTGTCGGCATCGGGACGCAAGCTGCTGCCGCACGCCGAGCGCATGGAGCTCGAAGGCATCTCCGCCGAGCGCGTGACCTCGGGCCGGGACGCTGGGCTACGCGGCCGTGTCCGCGTCACGGCCTCGGAGTGGCTGATCGGTGCGGTGCTAGGACCCATGCTGCGCCCGTTCGTTTCACTGCACCCGGCGTTGGAGCTGGAGCTGCTAGCCGACCCACGGCACTTGAACCTGACTCGGCGCGACGCGGACCTGGCGATCCGGCCCTCGCGCTTCGAGCAACCAGACGTCGTCCAACGAGAAATCGCCGTCGTCGCGTTCGGACTGTATGCGTCCGACTCCTACTTGGCCGAACGAGGCCCGCCCGATTTTACGCGCCAATGCGAAGGGCACCGTCTGATCGCCATGAGCGAGGAGCTGACGAAGATACCGGACGTCGATTGGCTACCGAGCCTGACCGCGAAGGCCAGTGTGGTGGTGCGCACGAACGGCCGTGAGCCGATGGCCCGCATGGCCGCGGCCGGAGTCGGTCTGGTGTGTTTGCCGCGTTTTCTGGGCGATGCCACCCCCAACCTTCGACTGCTGGCGACGCCCGGCGCCCGCCCCCAGCGCAAGCTCTGGCTGGGGTGCCATCGCGATGTGCGCGCGGTGCCGCGCGTGCAGGTGGTGAGCAGCTTTCTCGCCGAAGGATTTCGTCGCTTGCGAGCGGCCCTGCAACCCGCACCGTAGCGCATTCACGCCGACGGATAGCGGCGGCGCACGGCG
>JBEQSW010000149.1:0-9795 GCA_040348565.1 Myxococcales bacterium
CGCCCCCGGCGGCGGCGAACTGGTCGGCGGTGGCGACCGCCAGCGGCTGGTTGAGGTCGGGGCCCTCGGTGACGGTAGCGGCTAGCGGCACCTGGAAGGCGGCCTGCTCGGCCGCGCCCTGGGCCAGGGTCGCCTGGTAGGCCCCGGCGAAGGCGACCACCCCGGTGGCGGCGGCGAGGAAGGCGGGAATGGGCGGGGGCGCAACGGCCGCGACGACCTCGACCACGGCGGGCGCCGCTGGCGACTCGAACGGCATCGGCGAAGCCGCGGGCGCGGGCGGCGTGTCCTCGTCGAACTCGGACGTGTCGGTCGTGATCGGAATATCGGGCGGCGCTTCGTCGAGCGGAATGTCGATGGCCGCGATGCCCACGGCAATCACCGCTGGCAGCGGGGGAACGCTGGGCGGCTTGGCGGCGATGGGCTCGGGGGCGGTCGGCGGAGCGGCAATCGGCTCAGCGGCAATCGGCGGAGCGGCAATCGGCGGAGCAGCAACCGGCTCAGCGGCAACCGGCGGAGCGGCAACCGGCTCAGCGGCGACCGGCTCGGGCGCGATCTCGACCGTGATGTCGAGGTCGCGGAGCGGCTTCGGCGGTGGCGTCGACTTCGGCCGAGTTGGCGGCGGTGATGAGGCGCGCGGCGGGGGGCGATCGGAAGGCGTACCGACGGAGATGATGCGCTGCGCGAAAATGGAGCCGGACTTGGGCGGGCTCGCCGTCGAAACCGCCGGCGGCTCGTCCGGCACGGTGGGCACTTTGTCGCGCGCGCGGGGTGGCTCACTGGCAGAGCGAGCCAAAGGCTCGGCTGAACGGCTCGTGTCGGGCGCGCTGCTCGGCACCGCTTCGGCCAGGGCGTTCAGCGTGGGCTGCGAGCGCGGGCGCGGCACCGTGGGACGTCCGCCCGTGGCCGCTTCGCTGGTGCTGAAAGCGCCGGCATCTTGGGCTAGCGCTTCGCCGATGGCGCGCAGCGAGTCGCTGCCGGTGAGCGCCGCCGTCACGGCGTCGCGCGCGGACGCGGACGCATCTTGAAAGTTGATGGACGGAGCGCTCGGGGCTTTGAGCGAACCGACGCTCGGGATGCCGTCGGCGGCTGGCGGCGGGCTGGAGGCGGGGTTGCTGGAGTCACGCTTCGGCTTGGGCGGCGGCGCCAGTTTGCGCGAGGTGGGCGAAACCGAGTCGTGGCGAACCGGCGTTACTTCGGGCGCGGGAGCTTGCGCCAACACTTCGACGTCGTCGGCGTCGGAATGCGCGTCCACCGTGATTTGGGGTGCGACCTCGTCCTGGGTCGGCAGCTGCGCGTCGTCCGAAGCCTCGCTCATGATTCGGAAACCAGCGATTGTCCCAAGCGCACGACGCCCGTCGCACGCGTCAACGTGAGCCCCGGCTCGAACAACACCACCGCCGTCGAGCCCAAGTGAAACATGCCGATCTCGTCGCCCTTGGCCACTTGGTAGCCCGGCTCGATGACGTGCGGCCCTGGCGGCACGAACGGCCCCGGCAGCGCGTTCACGCTGATGCGCCCGACGATGGTTGCGCCCACCATCACGACCGTGACGCGACCGAGCGTCTCGGTCTCGATCACGATCGCGACGCGGTTGTTGCGCACGAACAGCTGCGGAACGTAACGCTCGCCGATGCTGTTCACCGGGAACAAGTCGCCCGGGATGCCGCGCAGCAGCGTGATCTTGCCGTCCACCGGCGAGTGCACGCGGTGATAGTCGCCGGGCGCCAGGTACACGACCGCGAATTGCCCGCCTGAATAGCGGCGCGCGTCGGCTTCGTCGCCGATCAGCTCACCCGCTTCGTACAGCTGGCCTTTGACGTGGATCTGCGAGCCCGTATCGATGCGCCCGAGACACGACAGCTTGCCGTCGGAAGGACTCACCACCGGATCGGCGCTGATGCGCCGCGCCCCCTTCTTCAGCGGCCGAGTGAAGAAGGCGTCGAAGCTCGGATACGAGCCGAGATGGCCCTCCGCTTCGTCCATGTTCACTTGGTACGCTCGGCAGTAGGCACGTTCGACCGCGCGTGCGAGGCCGCTTGGAATCGGCTGATCGCACAGGCGACCGACGGCCCGGCTGATGTGGACGCGCGGCAGTGCGCGCAGTATCTGGGCGGCGGCGAAGGTACTGAGGCTCACCAAAAATCCGTTGAGATTCGCGGAATTCGACCGCCCATCGTAGGGCTACCCGAGGCCGCGGGTCAATCTCGGGGGAGCTTTCGGGCCGCTTCGCACAGGGCGCGCCAGGCCGCCTCGGGAGCGGTTGGGGCGGCCGCCCCGAGTGGCGCCGACAAGAATGACGGTTCGTCGAGCTCGGTACCCACGCTAAAGCGGCCCCGGCAGGCCACGTCTTCCGCCAGCGGGTCGGACGCCAGGCCTAGCTCGAACGATCGCGCGGCGAGCTTAGCGTCAGTTTTCTCGGCCAAGCGTCCACGCAACGCGAACCAGGGTCCATATACGCCGTCAATTTCCGTTTCGGACCCAAGCCGCACGGCCGCTTGCTGCGGGTCGTGCCGTGCCAGCTCCGCGCGGGCGGCGCGTGCGCGGTAAACCGGCTCGCTACCCGAAACGCCCGGCGCCAGCGTGATGGCGGCTTCACTGCCGAAGCCGGCGCCGAGCAGCAGGTCGCCCAGGCGAGCTCGACGGGCGAGATCGCGGGGGTCGAAGCCGCGCGGCAAAGGCGCGCTGGGCTGGGCGCTGGCGACTCCGTACGAGGAGTCGAGCAAGCTCTTTTGCCAACGCAGGTTCCAGGCGGGCAGGTCATAGCCGGTGACGCTGCGCAGCGCCGAGTTCGGATCGTCGACGGGCAAGCCCTTCAAATCGGTGAACAACAAGCGCAGCGCGCCCTCACCCTGCTCTCGAATGAAGTAGCCGATGAACGCCTGCACCTCCGCGTACGCGGTGGAAGCGGCTTCGGGCGTGGGCAACATGGCGATCGACGGGCCCAGCTTGTCGATGCCGACTTGGCGACCGTGCCTCAGCGCGCGCGCGGCCGTGTCTTCCGCCCAGTCTTTGGGATCGAACGGGCGAGGCTCGCGCCAGCGCGTCTCTTCGCGCTTGGCGATGCCTTCTTGGAGCCAGAGCGGCGCGCGGTCGCGCGTGGCGCGCGTCACCAGCAAATGGGTGAGCTCGTGCGCGAGCGTGTCTTCCCAGTGATAGCCAGTGCGGGTCGCTTGCGGTGAAAGAATGATGATGCGACCGAAGCGGGCGACCGCCAAAGTACCGGTAGTTTCCGCGTTTTCGAGCGGAAGGCCCGTCACCGCGGACAGCGAAAACAGGTCGCGCACCATGTCGATGCGGAGCGGGCGAGGCAAATCGATGCCGAGATCGGCGCCGATGCGATCGCGCGCCTGGGCCGCCACCTGGAAGACGAACGGCGCGAACACGCGGTCAGCGTCGTCTTGCAAGCGCAGCCAGATACCGCGCTCTTTGTCCTCGACCACGAAGCCGGCGGCGGTGGCATGGGCACAGGTGCGCGCGTACTGCGCGAGCTGGGCGCCGTCTTTGGATTCGGTGGCGGCCGGGTTGGAGAACACGGTGGCCGAGCCGACGCAGTCGCCCAAGTACAGCAGCATGCGCCCGCGCTCGACCAAGAACTGTGGCGTCTGCGAGTCGATGCCGGCGGCTAGCTTTTGCGCGCGCCCCAAATCGATTTCGGTGATGGCGTCAGACAAGGCGCGCAGATCGTTGGCGCCGAACAGCGCGGCGCGTGCGTGCGCAGTCAGGAAGGCCACGAACGATAGCAACGCCAACAGCCGCAAGACGGGGCGCTTCATTTCAGCAAGCCCTCCGCGTAGCGCTTGACGGCGGGGCCCAAACGCCCGCCCTTGTCGCGGGCCAAGCCTTCCAGCACCCGCTTGCGAAAGGCTTCGGTCTTTTCGTTCTTGTCGCGGCCCGGCACGCCCGCGTCCTGGCGCATGTCGGCGTGATCTTTGTCGTGCGTGCCGCGCGACTCGGGCTTGTCGTCTTTGGGCTCGTCCTTCGGCTCTTCGCCCTTGCCGTCGTCGTCGTCCTGGTCGAGCAGGCGTTGCGCCTCGCGCTGCAGCTGCAGAGCGCGCTCGCCGTGGCCAAGGCTCAGCTCTTGGGCGGCCTCGCGCATCAAGCCCTCCGCGCGATCGAGCGCCTGCGCGACCTCGCCCGGTAACGCCGCCTCGCCGTGGCTGCCGCGGCCGGAGATGTTCTGCGCGCGCTCCGCCATTTCTTGCTCGCGCTTGCCGGACTTCTCCAATGCTTCCTTGGAGCGTTCACTCTCGCGCTCGCGGGCTTTCTTCAACAGCTCGTCGACCCAGGCGCTCTGTCTGGCCAGCTCCTGCTCGGCGCGCTCCAACGCTTCGGGTGAGACACCGTCGCTGTCGCCACGCTGCTTGGCCGAGCTGAGCTGCTGCTTGGCGCTGTCGGCGCTTTGCTTGGCGTCCTTCAAGGCCAAGCGCGACAGGCTCTCGGCCATGGCGCGGCCGTGCTCGCGCGAAAGCGCGGCCGCTTGCTCGGCTTTGGTTTGGCCTGGCGCGTAGTCGGGCAGGGCTTCGAACGCGCGGCGCAGCGCTTCGGCGCGCTCCTTGGCTTCACGCTGAACGTCCGGATCTTGCTCGGGTTGCTCGGCCGATTCGAGGGTGTTTTCGACCGAGCTGATCTCGCCCGAATGCTCGGCGGAGAGCTGCGCAAGCTCACGCATGAGCTGCTCGAACTGTTGGTGAGCTTGCGACGCTTCGCCGGGCTTTTTGGGCCCGCGCCGCCCGCCTTGCCCGCCCGACTCGACCCCGGGCTCCGAAGCTGAGCTGAACGACGGCTTGGGGCGGCGTAGGCGCGCGGCCAAGTGACGCGCCGCCAGCTCCGACTCCACGTAACTTTGCGCGGCCAAGCCGCGACGAATGCGCCGGATCTCGCCTTGCGCGACGCTGCCGATGTCGGCGCCCAGCTCACTCAGGGTCAAGAGCGAGTCCGCGCCCTTCGTCAGCACCGGCAGCGCCGTCCATAGGCGCTTCCAAGCGACGTCGCGCTTTTCGGGGTCGAGGCCGACCTTGCACGCTTCCGCCACCTCGTCGGCGGCGTCGCCCAGGCGTTTGGAGACGCCCTCGGCGTCGTGATTGCCGGTGGCGCGCAGCGCGGCGTCGACCGCCAACAGCACGTCTTCCAGCCGCCGCACGAAGGTCTCACGGGTCGGCGCCGGCCGTTCGAGGGCGCGGGCTTGGCCTTGCAAGAACGCCTTCAACGGCTTGGGCACCGGCGCGCCGGCGTAGGTGGCGTCGACGAAGCGCCGCAACGGCGCGAGCGCGCTCTTGACCTGCTCGGCCTGCGATTTGCGAAGCGCATCCACGTTGACGCTGGGCGCGTCCTTTTTGGAGGCGGCGTCGGCGTCGCGTTGCGCCTGCGCGTACAGGGCGACCAACGCCGCGCGAGCGTCTTTCAAGGCCGCGTAGCGGGCGGCTTCGCCTTCGCCAATGCCGGGCGGCACGATGGTGATGGCCTTGCTTTGGCCCCATTTGGCGCCGGTCACGCCGTCGTTGTCGCGCGCTTCGATGGTGACCTCGACGGGCAGGAAGCTGCGACGAATCAAGGGATCGCGCGGCGACAATGCCTGAGCGCCGGTGTGCTGCTTGGCCTCGCCGTCCAGCCGTTCGAGCGTCTTTCGGCTTTCGCGGCCCCCCGAGCGCAGCACCAGCGCCACCTCGCGAATGCCGTGATCGTCACGCACGCCGTAGCGCAGCTCGAGCGATTGCAGGTCTTGCAAGAGCACGCTGCGCGGCGCGTCCTCCAAGTCGACCTCGGGCGCCTCGTCGGCGATGGCTTTCAACGACAGCGTGTCCGGCTCGGTGATGAGCACGTCGCCGAAACGCGCCGCCACCTGCAGCTCTACCGGGCGCGTGAGCTGCCAACGCGCGACCACGCTGCCGGCGCCGTCGCTGACGAACGGCACTTCACGACCTTCACCCAGCAAGACCAGTTGGCGCCCCTCGCGCTCGGGAACGCCCTGGAACGAGATCGAGCTGCCGGCTGGCTCGTGTACGACACCCTCGGGGAACAGCGGGTGAGTCTCACCGCGCAGATAAGCTGGCGGCTGCGACTCGACACGCAGCGAGCCCAGCCACGGCATCGGTACGGGAGCGCGCCCGTGACGCGCCACCAGCACGTCGAGGCCTTCGAGCACGCGCGCCGGGTCGAACGCCAGCCCCACGCCCGCCGCGACCACGACCAGCAACAGCAACAGCCGTGCCCGTTCGGCGCTGCGAGCCGCCCACTTGTCCAACACGCTGGCCGGCGCTTGGCCCAGCACGCGCTGAAAATGCAATTGCGCTAGCTCGGGCGACTCACCGCTCGCCTCCGCGGAATCGCCCGGCTCGCGCTCGATGAGAGTCAGCGCCCGTAGCGCGCGTGCTCCCAGCGCTGAGTCGGCTTGCAGCAACGTGGCCGCCAGCAATCGGCGCCGATTCGCGAGCGTGCGCCGCGCGTGCACCACCGCGAAAACTAACGCCGAAAAGCCGGCCAGCAGTAGGGCAGCCCCGGCCAAGCGGAGCGAGCCCGTACCGCGCCGCGCGACGTGCGCGGCCGCCACCAACCCGAGCAGCACCAGGCCCCAGCCCAGCTGCCGGCGGGCCCGCGCGACCTTGTCGCGAAACCGAGCCGCTAGGGCGTCGAGCGGCGCGGGCGGCGCGGCTCGAACGGACTGCCGGGGGCCAGCGGACGATTTCCGAGCGGGAGGGCGGGACGACGACACGAGGGCGCGGGGAGCATAGCCCGGAACCCGGCTGTCGCCGCCGTAAAGGGCTGCGGGCCGCGCGCTCGACTTCCCGTTCGGGCTAGCTCATGCTTTCTGGCGACAGGCCGTGACCCTCGAAGGCGCCGACCGGCTGCGCAGAGTTCTGCTCTCTCTTCCCGACGTTACCCTTCGGGTGGGATGGCTCCGCGCGCACCTGGGCGAGCTGCGCGACGCGGAAGCGGCCGAGCTGCTGTCCAGCTTGTGTGAAGACGGAGAGCGCGCCGACCCCCACTCGCGCGAGGCGCTGTTGGTCGTGGCCATGGTGTTGGCCGCCGACGGCGACTCGCCCTTCGTCGAGCGGCTGCGCCAGCACGCCGAAGAGCGACGGCTGCTCAGCTTGGCGCGGCTGCTGCGCCGGGGCCCCGAAAGCGCGACCGGCCGCTCGCTTTCCGAGCCCCCGGTGCCGGACTACGGCACCGGCCGCGAGCTCACGGTCGGCGAGCGCCGCAGCTTGGCGCGCTCCAACAACCGCCGCGTGCTCGAAAAGCTGCTGCGCGATCCGCACCCGCTGGTGCTGCGCCAGCTGCTTGGCAATCCGCGCCTCACCGAAGACGACGTGGTGCGCCTCGCCGCTCGCCGTCCCCTACCCGGCAGCATTGCGCCCGCCCTCGCCGACAGCCCGCGTTGGCTCCGACGCCCGCGCATCCGACTGACGTTGCTACTCAATCCCGGTACGCCGGAGTCAATTTCGATGCCGCTGCTCGCCGTATGCACGCGCACCGAGCTGCTCGAGGTAGTGCACGGCGTCGACGCCCCGCTGGCCCTGCGCGGCTCCGCCCAAGAGCTGCTCGAGCGCAGCCCGCCCCTGCAAAAGAGCGCCACCGACACGACCTTGATGCAATAGCGCGGCGCATCGGCAAGCCTTGCCCAACACCGCGGCATCCCAATGATTCATCGAATCTTGGGGCTGCCGCGCCGCAGCTCCTAACGATTCCACACATCTTGGGCTGCCAATCCGCAGCCTGAATCGCAGAAGCTTCTGTGGCGGATCCAGGCCACCTCGGGCGCTCGAGAGTTTTCCACAGGGAGGACGGGAGGACGGGAGGGCGAAACAGAGGCGAGCATTTTGGGGTACGCGCTGCCGCCAGCGAGTCTGCAGCGACGTCGCGGGCTCAACCCCTCCGGCTTTCTCTCGAGGGAATATTTTTGGTTTTGGTCCTCCAAAAACAAAATGCGTTCTCGCTTCCCGCACGCCTCCCGTCCTCCCTGTGAAATCCCGGAGGCTCTCGATATGACCCCCTGCAGGGCCTGCAGGGCAGCAGCCCGAAGCGCTCGCGCACGGTGGCCTGGCGATGGCGGCGCGAGGTCACGCTGCCCGACCGTTCCTTCGAGCGGCGCCGCCCGGGGTTTCTTTCTGGTCGTCCCTCTGTCGGTTCCCTCGCGCAGCACCTCCAATTTTTTCCTTCCCTTGGTCTGGCGTCTTCGTCCCTCGCTGCGTCTCCACATCACTTCGCATGCGAAGTCAGCGCCGGTGGCGCATCTTCAGTCCGCTATTCATTAGTGAATACAAAGAGTTGAGACTTCACTATCAGCGGAACCATGATGACTTCGCATGCGAAGTCTTCTCGGCGAGAACGCGGCGCGCTCGGGCGGCTCGGGCGGCTCGGGCGCTCGGGCGGCTCGGGCGGCTCGGGCGCTCGGGCGGTTCGGGCGGTTCGGGCGGCTCGGGCGCTCGGATGGCTGTGGCGCTGTGGCGCTGTGCCGCCAAGCGGCCGCTTTCGTCGGGTCTAAAGTCCGAGGCTCTCCGACCCCGCCCGTGACCATCGGGCCGGCCAGTCCTCGATCCTGATATTAGGTGATATCACCTGATAATCAGGTGATATCAGCCAATTCTCGCGTCGAGGATTGGTGCCGCGGGACATCGGGCTGGGCCCTGCGGTCGGAAGGTACGCTCGTGACTGACCGACCATCTGCTAGCCAGCTAATGCGCCGCCGTCGCGGTAGCGGTGGCCAGGCTGTTTCATGCCCTCAGGGCGGCGGTCGCGCCGCGATCAGCGACTACCGGTGAAGTCTCCGTCGTTCAAAGCGGCCGGGAACCGCCACGGAAGCTTCTGCGAGTTAGGCTGCGATTTGGCAGCCCCAATCGGGCGGCTCGCGAGGCGCGGCTTTCGACGGCGCGGCATCGGGTGGCGCGGCTTCCGACGGCGCGGCATCGGGTGGCGCGGCTTCCGACGGCGCGGCGCGGCGTCAGCCTTCTTCTTCTTCTTCGGCTTCCCAGCGCGTGAGCGCGTCGAGCGTCACGTTTTGGGCGCAGGCTTCGCAGAGCGGCGGCTCTTCGAAGCGCAGCTCGTCGCCGCGGCTCCACATGAACAGGCCGGAGCCGGCCGGCTCCCCCTCGAAGTGAGCGCCGCACATGTCGCATTCGAAGCCGGGCGAAGGCGCAGCCGGAGCAGGCGCGACGTCAGGCGTATCGAAATAATGGATGATGGCGTTCGGCTCGAGCATCAACGACGACTCCCGGAGCCTAACGCTTGCTGGGCGAAATGCCAGGGTTGCGCACTTGGACGGCGTTTTAGGCGGCCGGCGCGGCCGCGTCACCGGCGTCACCCGCCGCTGGCGCAGGTTCCCGCACGCCGCACGACTGGGCCAACAGCTCCACGATGTCGAGGTTTTGAATCTCTTCCTCTTTGGACTGAGCTTTGACGCCGTCCTTGAGCATGGTCATGCAAAACGGGCAAGCGCTGGCGATCGTGTTGGGGCCGTGACCATGCGCGTTGCCGACGTTGGTGGGGGCGCCCAAGGCATCGACCAGCTGCAAGGTGCGCTTCACGTTCACGCGATCCTTGTTCTGCTCCTCCATGAACATTTGCGCGCCGCCGGCGCCGCAGCACAAACCCTTCTTCTTGTTCCAGCCTTCGACCTCGACCAATTCGACGCCCGGGATGGCCTGCAAGATTTGGCGCGGTGAATCGTAGATGTCGTTGTAGCGACCGAGGTAGCAAGAGTCGTGATAGGCGACCTTGCCCTTCACCGGCTGTTTCGGGATGAGCTTCTTTTCCGCTACCAAGCCCAGCATGTAGTCGCTGTGGTGAATGACCTCGAAC
>JBEQSW010000164.1:0-4229 GCA_040348565.1 Myxococcales bacterium
ACCGAACCGTCGTGGTGTTGCACGACGTCGAAGAGCTGAGCATTGCCGAGATCGCTGGCATCGTGGGCAGCAACGAGCTGACGGTGCGCTCGCGGCTGCGCGACGGTCGCAAGCGGCTGCGGGTGTTGTTGAGCGCAGATCAAGAGTTTCCCCTGAAGCCAAGGGTTTCCCCTGAAAGGGCAGCGTGAGCCTTCACTCTCCTGATTCTCTGGCAGATCGAGACGCGCCTCCGCGCGCCCTGGTCGAAGCCTTGCGCGACGAGCCGATCGACCCCGTGCGGATACAAAACGCGTATTTGCGTTATCTTCAGCGGCGGTCGCCCGCCCCCTCGTGGTGGCGAGCGCGTGGCGTCGCGCGTTGGGTGGCGGTCGCGGTCGTGGTGGGGGCAAGCAGCGTGTACGCCGCCACCGTTATCCGACCGTTCGACCCGAGCCCGCAAGTCAGTGACGCGCCCGCTCTCTTACCGACGGCAGCACCACGAGCGGCCAAGCTGCGGGCACGGCCATCGAGGGACGCGGGACCCAAGGCGGATGCAGACCACGAGGCAGATGCGGGCTCCCAAGTGGAGATGGGATCCGAGGCCCTGGCTGGCCGCGAATCAGACGTGGGCTCGACGGGCGCGACACGCGAGTCGTCGCCCTCGCGCGGGCCTGCCGCCGTTCCCAGCGCGGAACAATGGAAGCGCGCGGCTCGGGGTCTGCGCGATGGAGACTTCCAAAGCGCCAACGCTGCTTTGCGAGAGTTGACCCGTCGCGGCACGGAGGCCGATCGAGAGTCAGCTCAGCTGGTGCAAGCCCAGGTGCTCCTGGCCCAGGGTAGGGAGGCGGAGGCCAGCAGTCTGTTGAAGTCGCTCGAGGCTTCGGCGCATGCTCCGTCCGTCCGCCGCAAGTCAGCCGAGCTGCTCGCTCGTTTGCGCGACCGACCGGCGGCGCGCTCGGCGAAATCGCGTGCAGGGACTGAGCTTCCGTGAGGTTTGGGAGCTCGCGCGGCGCCTGTGCGCTGGCTTGTTCTGCAGCCATCCTCGTGGGCTGCGGCGGCTGGGTCGACATCGAGCCCAACGCGAGCGGCGGTAGTGCATCCGGCACGGCGGGCAGCGGCGCCTCGAGCGCAGGGACTGGCGGGGGCGGCGGAACTGACGCGTATTCCGGGCCCTTCAAAATCCTAGTTCTGACCACCGCTCTCGAGTACCGCCACGACTCGATCCTCGACTGCCTGCTGATGTTGGCCGATTTGGGCCACTACACGGACCAGCAGATGCCGGCGGGCACGAAGGCTGGCAGTCAATTCACGACCCAACTGGCAACTGACGATCTGGCTGACTTCACCGCGGCCGGGCTGAAGGAATACGGGATGCTGTTCTGGTGCACCCCCACAGGCCCCGTGTTCAGCGACAACCCGAAGGTCCAAAACAAAGCGGGTCCCATGGCCGCTCTGCAGGCCTACGTCGAAGGCGGCGGCGCCTGGGGTGGGGTGCACTCCGCCACCGACTTCGAAAAGACGGGTGATTTTCCCTGGTACACGAACACGCTCGTGGGTGGCTACCTGGACACGTTCCTTCCGGACGGCACATCAGGGACCGTGCAGGTCGAAGCCGACTATGCGGATCACCCGGTCATGAAAGACGTGCCCGCGACCTGGCCGGTCAAGGACGAGTGGTTTCGAATGAACCGGGACATCGGCGCTCAGCCTGGCTTTCAGATCCTCTCGAGGCTGGCGACGTCGACGGATAATCGACCCGTAGTCTGGATCAAGGATTTCAGCAGCAACGCGGGTCGCATGTTTTACACGATTCGGGGGCACGCCTCGGCCGTTTACGCCGAGCCCGAGTTCCGACAGCTGGTGCTCAATGGCATCCTCTGGGCGACGCATCGACTCGAGAAGTAGCCACCGGCGACCAAACCGCAGCGACTCTTTCCGGGCGGGATGCGCGGTTTGGCCTGGGTCGAAGATCCAATCAAGCGGCTTTTTTGCCGCAATGGCAATTTTCAAAAATGCGAGAACGCATCATTCTTACAAATGGGCGCGGCTTGCCTCCAAGACCGTGCGACCAGCCGAGCGGTAAGGTGCTGGCGTCGCGCTAGGGTAGTCGCATGCCCACGGCTAGCAGTGGGACCGCCTCCCAGGAGATGTCATGACCGTTCGGAGTTTTGAGCCCAAGTTCATGAAGCTCGGCGTGCTGACCGCCGCCTTGCAAGAGCTCACGCCGCGCAGCGTGCGTGACCCGGATCCCGATCGCGCCATCGAAGACTGGCTGTATTTCGGGCGAGAGGTCGGAGCCGACGTGATTCAGCTGTCGGCGGCGCTCCACCCCAGCGAGAGCGACGTGCCGGCCGAGGCGATGCTCGACCCGGTCGCCAACACGCTCGACTTGCGGGCTCCCTTCGACGCTACCCGCCGCAACCGGGTGGACGCAGCCGTGAAGGAGTCCAAGGTCGCAATCAGCGACATCGCTTACTTCGACAACCTGCTGCACGACGACCGCGCGATTCGCGACAAGAAGCTCGCCTTCATGCGCAAGGTGTTCGACGCGGCCGCGTTGATGGGGCTCCCCGCCGTGTGCGGCTTCGTCGGTCGCGACCAGACGAAGACGATGGACCAGAACCTCGAGGCCTTCGAGGCGATCTTCGTGCCGCTGCTGAAGGAAGCCAAGGCGCGCGGCATTCGCTATCGCGTCGAGCAGTGCCCGATGCCCGGCTGGACTACCGGCGACAATTTCCACAACAACATCGGCTACTCGCCTGGTGCGTGGATCGCGCTGCATCGCATCTGTGAGCGCCACGGCGTGGGCGACCAGCTCCGCGTGCACTACGACCCCTCGCACTCCATTTTGATGGGCCAGGACACCCGCTCCATCTTTCAGTTCCTGAAGGACAGCGGCTACGCGTTCTTGATCGACGGCTTCCACGTCAAGGGCCAGGTCATCAACTCCAAGGGCGTCTCGGAGTGGGGCTACGGCGGCCAGACCATGAACCGCGGTGACTGGGTGAACGGCAAGCCCAGCGAAAAGCCTGCGGACCAGCTGAACGCGTGGAAGAAGCAGACTGCGTTGTGCGAGCACGAGCTGCCCGGCACCGCGCGCCACGATCCGCTCGCCTACCTACAGAATCGCACGGTCGATTGGCTCGACCATCAGCTGGCAGCCCGCGAGATCCTGCCCCTCGATTTCACGGCTGCGCCGCTGATCGTCGAGCACGAATACGGTCCTGCGCGCACGCAGGATAAAGAAAAGTTGAAGCCGATCTTGGCGGGCTCGCTGGCCTTCACCCGCAAGATCGACGAAGCCGCCGCCTGTATGTTTGCCCTGCAAAATGAGGTCATGCCTGCACAAGGCATTCCCGTTCAGGGCCGCGGGCGCGAAGCGTACCGCTCATAAACGGCATCGCCGGGAACACATGATACATTACCGATGCGCCGCGCGACCTCGGCACGAATCCCAGACCAGAAGTGGTGTCATTCCGACACTACTCAGGGTGGGCCAGTGCAACCTCTGAGCTCAGCGGTCCCCATCTCACTGAAAGGCCGGACGATGCGTTCTTTTGCGATTTATGGTGCCACCCTCGCGGTGGTGGGTGTGTTGGGTGCCGGTTTGGGCGCTTGTAGCGACGGCGGCGCTGGGATTCCGACCGGTACCGGCGGCACGGTGGGCACCGGCGACACGGGTTCCACGACGGGGGGCATGGTTACGACGACAGGGGGTGGCACTGTGGTCCCCAATGCTGGCAGTGGAACCCAGCCCACGGCGGGCTCAAGCTCGACCCCCACGGGCGGTACCGGGTCTGACCCTGGAACGGGTGGCACGACGGCGGATCCGGGCACTGGCGGCGTGGCGCCGACTGCCGGCTCCGCTCCTGTGGGCGGCTCGGCCCCGATTGCGGGAAGCACCGGCACGGGTGGCTCGACATCGACGGGCGGCCTCAGGACGGGGTCGTTCAAGATGCTGATGATGTCGAACGCGCTCGAGTACGCTCACCCTTCGATCGCCGACTGCACGAAGATGCTCAAGGAGCTCGGCGCGGCCAGCGCCCCGGAACGAGCCACCATCACGGGGCTAGCTGCGGACGCGACTTGGACCGTCGACGAAACCAATCCAAAGGGCGACCTCTCCGAAGTCACCGCCGAGAATCTTCAGGCCCACGAGATGTTCTATTCGAACAACCCGACCGGAAAAGTCTTCACCAACTCGCCGAACGGGGCGATGAAGAAGCAGTTTTTCCAGACGTTCATGGACA
>JBEQSW010000197.1:0-6223 GCA_040348565.1 Myxococcales bacterium
CGCTGCGCCTTCGACGGCGGCGGCTTCACCCTCACCTCCCGGCAGCTCGATGCGCAGGACGAAATCACCCACGTAGATGCGATCGCCTTCGCGCACGATCGTGGCTTGCGTGATGCGGCGACGATTGACGTAGGTGCCGTTGGTGCTGTTGAGGTCGGTCACGATGAAGCGACCGTCGCGATACAGCAGGCGCGCGTGTCGCTTGGAGACGTTGCCCTTCGGCAACATCAGCTCGTTGCCCTGCACGCGCCCGACCGTCAGCTCGGCAGTCTCGAACTGCTCTCGGCGCTCCGCTCCACCCTTTTCATGGATAACCACCGCAAACTGGGGAGCTCGGGCGGTGGACGTCGGGGAAATCACGAGGCTAAAGGATTGCCGATACAGCACCCCTCGTGTCAATCCGAAGTATTACTTCGGGCGTGCCGGCGCTGCCGTGGGCTCCACGGTCGCGCGCCACGGCCCACGGCCAACCGGGGGAGGGCGGCTGCCGGGCCTGGGTCAGCCGCCGTCGTGCTGGCGGCTCTTCACGTCGGTGGTGACCAGGGACAAGAGCTCACCGGCCAGGGCCATTACGTCGCGCTCGTTGAAGCCGCCGGCCCGAAATTCGCGGTAGATGTTCTTGGCGAGGATCGCGACGGCGCGGGGGTCTTGAGTAGGTTGGGTAGCGGTTTGCACCATGTTCGGAGTTCCCTCTTGGGCGGCCGCCTGTATCCAAGAATGATGCCGACGACCGGAAGGAAACGAGAAGGCCGGATTTCTGCGGGAAATCCAAGTTTCCGGCCCGCGGCCGCGAAACTGAGTACGCACTTGCACCGCGCAAACTTGAACTGGAAGCGCAGAGGATTACGCGCACACTGAAACTGGTCAAACCTCTTGCTCGCGCTCCGGCCGGTCTCGTTGGCGCCAAGCCTAGGCTTCGATGGCGGTCTTGGCGTAGCTATCGATGACCTCGCGCGGGGGGCGCTCGAGCCCGCAGACGGCGCTGGTGATGAGCTCTCGGCCATCATCGGCGAAGTAGAGCGCCTCCCCAACACTAGGGCGATCGACCACCGGAATGGCGGCGCCGTTGGAGTGAAAGTGGACGCCCCCCGAAAGCCGGCGACCGATGGCCAAGTGCGACGGCAACCACTTGCTGGAGCGCCGGTCCCGGACCGCGACGCAGCGTTCGCCACGGAAGTGATACTCGGTGTTTTTTGTCACAAATACGCGATTTTTGCGCCGCTCGGGACCTGCGTAACCGGTTTCAGCCTTCATTTCGCCAATTAGAGAAGATGCGAAGCCCGTCGGACAAATTTCGCTGGGCTCGCGTGCGCGCTTCACGAAGCCCTTCGCTAGCCGGCGTGCGCTCGGGACGCGTCACCGCGCCGCACCGCGTTGACGGAGAACTTTACTGAGCGACCGCTCCCCGTCGTACGATTTGCGGGTGAAGCCACGCGCGCGAGGCCCAGGTCTCAAGAAGACCCACGCGCTTCCGCTGTTGAGCGCGCGGAAGGTCGAGCTGTGGCAGGCGTCCGACTACCGCTGGCGCGAGCTGTTCGAGGCGGCCGACGTGATGAGCGAAGGCGCCACCCGCGACGAGCCCGACGGCGAGATGTACTACGGGTCGACCAGCATCCTCCTGCCCTTCTCTTCCCGCGGCGGGCTAGTGCCCGACGACCAAGCCGAAGCCGTCGCTCGTGTGCTCACGCGCGACCCGCATGCGCGGCTGCGCGCCACGCGCATCGCGCGGCTCGAAGCGCAAGTGCGCTCGGCGGCGCCGATCGGCCGCGTGCGCGCCGAGCTCGGTGTCAGCGTGGTCGCTCACGGCATCCAGGTTGGCGTGGAAGTCGAAGCGCGCGTGCACAAGGAGCTGTCGACGCACGAGCACGCTCCACGCAAGACCAGCGCGCCTCGCGCCAAACGCGGCGCACACGCTTCGTGAATTTGTGCGCCGCCCTTTGCGCTACCTGAGTCAAGAAGTAATTTCGAACGAGACTTTTTCTCACCGCTCTCGCTGCGCGCTCCACGCAGCGCGCTGAGTCGTGACGTTCAATCGAGCTAAGATCGAGGCCAAGGGCGTGAGCGCTTGACAGGAGGCGCCGCGCGGAAAAATGTCCGGCTTTGCTTTCGCAAGGCACCCGGAGCTAAGTACGGTTTGGAGAGGCGGGTCTCGGACAGCGTGATGAGCCGGAAGAAGCAGCGCGATGACAAGGTCATTCACGTCGTATTCGGCCCCGGTGGGGGTCGAGTCGAACGGCATGATCCCAAAGCCATCGATCCAGCGGCCGAGCCGCAAGGTGGCCGCGAGCCGCTGACCGATCTCTTCAGCGGCACGGAAATCGCGCGTTTGCTCGATGTGACGCCGGCCCGCCTGCGCACCCTCGATCGCGCGGGGGTGGTTTCACCCACCGGGCGGCGCAAGGGCCGGCGCGCCTACACGTTCTCGGATCTGATCGCTTTGCGCACCGCCCAAACTCTGCTCGCCCAGCGCGTGCGGCTGCGCGACGTCACGCGCGCGGTCAACGCCCTGAAGAAGACGTTGCCGAAGGTCACGCGCCCGCTGCAAGAGCTGCGCATCGTGTCCGACGGCCAGCGCGTGGTCGTGCACACGCAAGACGGCGCGTTCGAGCCGCTGACCGGGCAGATGGTGCTCGACTTCGAGGTCAAGTCGCTGCGCGACGACGTGGTGCGCGTGTTGCGGCCCTCCGCGGGGCGCGAGCGCGCTCGCACCGCCTACGAGCTGTACCTACGCGCCAGCCAGCTCGACGAAGACCCGGCAACCATGGACGAGGCCGAACGTCTCTACGGCGAAGCCATTGGCCTCGATCCCTGGTTGGCGATCGCCTACACGAATCTGGGCAACATCCGCTTCCGCCGGCACGACGCCGAGGGCGCCGAGACGCTGTACCGCCGCGCCCTCGAAATCGACGGTCGGCAGCCCGAAGCGCAATACAACCTGGGTTACGTCATGCTCGAGCGCGGCGAGCCCGAATCGAGCATTCCGCTCTTCCACGGCGCCATCGAAGCCGACCCCAAGTTCTCCGACGCGTACTTCAACCTGGCCATGGCCTATGAACAGGTCGGCGAAACGCAGAAGGCCAGGCCGTTCTGGAAGAATTACATCTCGCTCGAGCCTTCCGGAACCTGGACCGAAATCGCGCGACGGCATTTGTAAGCGCCGCTTCATTTTCCGACGCCGCCTTCAGGCTCGAGATTTTACCGGGAGGACGGGAGGATCCGCGAGGCGAGCGCATTTATTGATTCGGAGGACCCCTTGCAGAAACTCCCGTGGCGTCGCCAGGCCACCCCGCGCGGGCGCTTGGGGCTACCGCCGTGCTGGCGGGTCGTGTCGAGAGCCTCCGAGATTTTCACAGGAAGATCGGAAGGGCAGGAAGGGAAGAGACGAGGACGCATTTCCCTCCAAGGCCAGAAGGCAACTGGTCCGCCCGATCTGCCGCCCTCCGAGCCTTCTGTCGTCCCTTCGTCGTGCCTGCAGCACCTTCACCTTTTTGTTCCTCGCCGCGTCTCGGAATGACTTCGCATGCGAAGTCATCGCGATGCTCTTGATCGCTGGCCGGCGTTTACGAGTGAATACGAACAGTTGAAGGTTTGCTGCCACTGGAAGCGGAGATGACTTCGCATGCGAAGTCAATCCGCCGCGAGCAAGGGGGCGCCGGATCGCTTACCGGCGACGACCAACGCACCGCGACCGCCCTGCCGATTCGCGGGCGGCAGCGCGCCCCAAATTTTCTCGCCTCTGTCTCGTCCTCCCGTCCTCCTTGTGAAAAATCTCGAGCGCTCAAGGTGGCCTGGATCCGCTACAGAAGCTTCTGCGATTCAGGCTGCGGATTGGCAGCCCAAGATGTGCGGAATCCTTAGCGGCTGCAGTTTGGCACCCCCAAAGCTGCGATGCCGTCGTTTCGAGCCGTCACGGTTTGAGCGGTAATCTACGATGCTTCAGGCTAGGCAACGAATGCCGCACGCTCTCGAGGCGTGCGCGCTCGAGCGTGGCCGTCACTAGGCCCACGCCGTCGGAGGCTTCGGCGATCACGGTGCCCCACGGATCGACCACCAGCGAGTGACCGTAGGTCTGACGAGCTCCGGGATGCGTGCCGTGCTGATTGGCCGCCACGACGAATGCTTGGCCTTCGATGGCGCGGGCACGCAGCAGCACGTGCCAATGATCTTTGCCGGTGTGCAGCGTGAACGCAGCCGGCACCAACAGCACCTCGGCTCCCTGCTCGACGAGCGCGCGGTACAGCTCGGGAAAGCGCAGGTCGTAACAAATCGAGAGACCGAGCTTGAAGCCGGCCACTTCGACGACCGCGACCGCCGTACCCGCGGAGGTCGCCGCCGACTCGGAGTAGCTGCCACCACTGCCGAGCTCGACGTCGAACAAATGGATCTTGCGGTAGCTGCCGAGCTGCGACCCGTCCGGACCCACGACGAGCAACGTGTTGTGCGGGCGCTGCGCGTCCGAGCTGCGCTCGGGGAAGCCTCCTCCGACCACGCACACCCGGAACTCGCGTGCCATGTCGACCAGAGCGCGGGTGATACGACCGTCCGTCAGCGACTCGGCGACGTTGCGCTTGTCCGCCTCCGGGCCGAAGAAGGCAAAATTCTCCGGTAAGAGCACCAGCTCGGCCCCGCGACTCGCGGCCCGCCCTACCAGCTGTCGGCAGCTCTCCAGGTTTTGGGCGACGTCCAACTGGCTGTTCAGCTGCACGGCTCCAACCACGAGCTCGTCTTTTGCCATAGCCGTTTCATAGCCTATGCTGGCGGGAGTGGAAGCCCCGACCGGCGCCATGCAAGAGTTTCGCGGCAGCCCGAGCCAGCCGTCGCGCAAGCGGCAGCCGGGTTTGGTGCTGCTGTACGCCGACACGTTTCGGGAGCTTCCGGCCGCGTTCTTGTTGAAGCAGGAGCGCCACGTGATTGGCCGCGACGCCGTGGCAGCGGACTTGACGCTGAAGGCGCCCGCGGTCTCACGCGTTCACGCGGAGGTCGTGCGCGACGGTCGGCAGTTCGTGGTGCGCGATCTGGGCAGTCGCAACGGCGTGATCGTCAACGGACGCAAGGTGCAGTCGAGCGCGCTCGAGCCGCTGGACGAGCTGCGCATCGGGGACGCCATCTTCAAATTCGTCGAGGAGGGCGCGGAGGAGCTGGCGCACTACCGCATCGACGGGGCCATGCCAGCCGGGCAGCGCCGTCGCGCTCAACAGCCGAGCTTACTTGCGGGCGGCTACCAAATCGACGTCATCGTGGCGGAGATCGAACGGGTCGCGCCCACGCCGTTGAGCGTGATCGTCCGGGGCCCCAGCGGTACGGGCAAAGAGGTCATTGCCAGCGAGCTGCATCGCTTGAGCGGGCGGCGCGGGAAGCTTGCCGCCATCAACTGCACCGCGCTGCCGCAAAACCTGATCGAAAGCGAGCTGTTCGGCTACAAGCGCGGCGCGTTCTCCGGCGCCGACCGCGACAAGCCGGGGTTGATCCGCCACGCCGACGGCGGAACCCTGCTGTTGGACGAAATCGGCGACATGCCGCTGGAAGCGCAAGCCAAGCTGCTGCGGGTGCTGCAGGCGCGCGAAGTGCTGCCGCTGGGCGCCACGACACCGGAGCCGGTGGACGTGCGCGTCGTGGCCGCCACCCATCGCGACTTGGAAAGGCTGCAGCGGGAGGGCAAATTCCGCGAAGATTTGTTCGCCCGCCTCAACGAGTACGCGGTCGAGCTGCCGGCCCTGCACGAGCGCAAAGAAGACGTCTACCTGCTCACCCAAACGTTCTTGGCGCGCCACGGCGGAGGCGGCAAGACGCCTTCGTTCGCGTTCATGAGCGGCCTGCTCCACTACGATTTTCCGTACAACGTGCGCGAGCTCGAGGCGTGCATCAAACGCGCGCTGGCCCTGGCCGACGGCGCCACGCTCGAGCCCGAGGTCCTGCCCGAAGCCGTGCAAGAGGCGATGAGCGACTACGGCAAAGACGCCACCGCTCGCCCGAGCCAGCCGCCCGAAGACGACGAAGCCCAAGGCGCCCCCGACGAGCCCGCGTTGCGCGAGCTGCTCCTCAAGCACCAAGGCAACGTGGCCGCCGTCGGGCGCGAGCTGGGCAAGGCCCGCATGCAAATCCACCGCTGGATGAAACGCTACGGCGTCGACATCGCCGAATACCGCCCAGCCGACTGATGGCTGGGGGGTGAGGAGCGAGGGGTTAGGGGTTAGGCAGGCGGAGGGGTTGCGGAGGAACCAAG
>JBEQSW010000201.1:0-4146 GCA_040348565.1 Myxococcales bacterium
CGACCTCGCAACGTGGCGCTTTCTCACGGGAGATCTGGAGGTCGTGCGCAAGACCTCGGAGCAAGGCTTCAAGCTGGCGCTAGACGGCAAGGCCACCCCCGGCGCGGAGCATTTCGGGCTCTTCCACGGCTCGCACTTGGTGCTCGTCGATGGGGCCGGGCAAATCCGCGGCTACTACCGCACGAGCGAAGACGCGCAGATGGCGCAGCTGCTCAAAGACGCCGCCCTGCTGGCGTGACCGCCTGGCGGCCAAGCTGACACTGGCCGCCAGCGCGAAAAACACGGGCCGCCCCGTAATTCACCGGTGCTCCACGGCTGGCGCGCGCCCTGCAGAAGCCTTGCCCGACCCATGCAGGCTATACTGAGCACCGCGATGGTTTCACAGCCGGTCGTCTCGCTCCGCTACCGAGTCGGTACAAGCCCTGAAGCGTGGGTCCTTCCGGAGGGGCCCGTGCCAGAGTCGACCGCGCATGATGCCGCGCTGAACCACATCTATTCGTTGCTGGTTGCCTGGGCGGTACGCTCGGCAAACGGCGCGCGCATCGCGCGCAACTTGGCGTTTCGCTGGCTTCCCGAGCACCCCAAAACGGGTTTGGATCCGGACATCTCGGTGCTGCTGCCAGGCCCGCCAGATTTCGACGACCTGACGTCGATTCGGCTGTGGGAACCGGGCCGGACGCCGCCGCCGTTCGCGGTGGAAGTCGTGAGCGGCTCGCATCCTTATAAAGACTATGCCCGCGTCCACGAAGGCTACGCCGCGATGGGCGTCGCGGAGCTGCTGGTGTTCGATCCGATGTTGTTCGGGCCGAAGGCTTTTGGGGGCCCCATCTCGCTCCAGCTTTGGCAACGGGACGTGAGCGGGGCCTTCGAGCGGGTCCATTTCGGCAACGACCCGGTCTACAGCAAAGTGCTCGACGCTTGGATTGGCGCCGAGGGGCGTCACATCCTCATTTCCGAGGACCGGGCCGGAACCCGCCGTTGGCCCACTGAAGTCGACGAGGCCCGCCAAGCCGCGATTGTCGCTCGAAACGAGGCCGCGCAAGCTCGGGCCGAGGCGGAGCGAAGCCAGGCCGAGGCGGAGCGAAGCCAGGCCGAGGCGCGTCGCCGGTTGGCCGAAGTGCGAGACCTGCGCGAGGCGCGTGAGACGGAGCTCGCACTGCGCCAGGAGCTGGAGCAGAAGATTCGCGAGCTCGAAGCCGCGCGCCAGAAGTCGTAACTATTCGGCGGCGACGGGGGCTTCCGCTTCCTCGGCCTCGGGGCGGCGGGGGTAGCGCATGCGCTGCTTGGTGGCGATGTGGATGATGCCGACCTTGTCCAAGAGCCAAATCACCGGGTAGGTCGGATCGATCTCGAACCAGCGCGCGGCAAAGTTCGGGCTCATGCCGAACTCGTGGTGGTTGTTCTGGAACAGCTCGCCGGCGGTCAGAAAGTCGAAGATGAGCGTGTTGCGCGACACGTCTTTGCACTCGTAGTTGCGGTAGCCGTACTTGTGCCCGCACCAGTTCACGATCGCGCCGTGAATCGGACCCATGATGAAGTGCGCGGGCAGCAGCGCGAACAGCCAGGGGCTGGTGGCAAACTTCACGTAGAACAGCGTGTACAGCGCGACCCAGCCCAAGCGCGCCAGCCAATTTTGCCCGATCTTTTCCAGCAATGGCCAAGTCGGGAGATCGGCTTCGAAGCGGCGCTCGGGCGCGACGCGGTAGTAGGCGAAGTCGTCGTACTTCTTCTTGGTCGCCAGCATCATGGTGCCGACGTTGCCGTAGAACAGCGGCGAATGCGGGTCCTTCTCGGTGTCGCTGTAGGCATGGTGCATGCGATGCAAGATGCCGTAGCCGCGCGGTGACAAGAAGCTCGAGCCCTGCGCCACGTACGTCAAAAGGAAGAAGACGCGCTCCCAACCCTTCGACATCGTGAACTGCTTGTGCGCGCCGTAACGGTGCAGGAAGAAGGTCTGGAAGAAGACCGAGATCTGCCAGTGAGCGACGAAGAAGACCAATACGGGGAGCATGGGCCGCCCAAACCTAGCGATCGCGCGGGAGGTTGGTGGTCATTCTTGTGTCATTTGGCCCGTTTAGGCGCACGGCGGCCTCCGGAGCGCGACGCACTGCGCAGTAAGTAGGCGGCGTTCCTTGCGGAAATCGCCGAAATGGCTAGAGTGCGCGCTTCTCTTTTCCGTCCGCGTTGTCTCCGAGCTCCGAAAATGCCGGAAAATAAGCCGCTTGTTGGCGTGATCATGGGGTCGTCCAGCGACTGGGACACCCTCCGTCACACCGCCGAAACCCTGACCGAGCTCGGCGTGCCGCACGAAGTCAAAGTCGTCTCCGCCCACCGCACGCCGGACCTGATGTTCGAGTACGCCGCGTCGGCGGAGGGTCGGGGCCTCGAGGTGATCGTGGCTGGCGCCGGTGGGGCGGCGCACCTGCCGGGCATGGTTGCGGCCAAATCAGTGCTGCCCGTTTTGGGCGTACCGGTTCAAAGCCAAGCGCTGAACGGCATGGACTCGCTCCTGTCGATCGCGCAGATGCCGGCCGGGATCCCCGTCGGCACCTTGGCCATCGGCAAGGCGGGCGCCATCAACGCCGCGCTGTTGGCGACGGCCATCGTGGCCGGCAGCCGCCCGGAGCTGCGGCGGGCGCTTCACGCCTACCGCCAGGCCCGCACCCAAGCCGTGCTCGACAAGCCCGATCCGCGCGGCTAAGGCGCCAGGGACGAAGATGGACGACCGCGAAGCCCTCGCTTCGAACGTGCTCGGGGCCCGCGTGGGCGTGCTCGGGGCCGGTCAGCTCGGTCGCATGCTCGGGCTCGCCGGGCGCGCGCTCGGGCTCGAGCTCACGTTCTTGGATCCGAGCGCTGATTCCCCAGCAAAAGCCGTGGGTGAGCTGATCGTGAGCGAGTACGAAAGCACCGAAGCGTTGGCGCAATTGGCGAGCGCTCGCGTCGTCACTTTCGAGTTCGAGAACGTGCCGGTCGCCGCGGTCAAGTCGCTGGAGGCCCGCGGCACGGTGTTTCCGGGGTCCCGAGCGCTCGAGGTCGCCCAAGATCGCTTGCACGAGAAGACCTGCTTTCGCTCTCTGGGCATCGCTACGCCAAAGTTCGAAGCCGTGAGCAGCTGGCCCGAGCTTGCGGCGGCGCTCGAACGGGTGGGGTTGCCGGCAGTGCTCAAGACGCGCCGCTTTGGCTACGACGGCAAAGGGCAGGCCGTCCTGCGCTCCGAAGCCGACGCCCAAGCGGCCTTCCAGCAGCTTGGCAGCGCACCGCTGATTTTAGAGGGCTTCGTGCCGTTCCAGCGTGAGCTCAGCATCATCGCCGTGCGCAGCCGTTCGGGCGAGATCGCCAGTTATCCGCTGGTGCAGAATCATCACGAAGGCGGCATCTTGCGCAAGACGCGGGCGCCCGCGCCGGACGTCAGCGAAGAGCTGCAGCGGGTCGCCCGCCAACACATCGAAAAGCTGCTCCTGCACCTCGACTACGTGGGCGTGCTCGCGCTCGAGCTATTTCAAGTGGATGGCGGCCTCGTCGCCAACGAAATCGCGCCGCGCGTGCACAACACCGGGCACTGGACGATCGAAGGCGCGCGCACGAGCCAATTCGAAAATCATCTGCGCGCCATCTTGGGTCTGCCGCTCGGCGCCACCGACGCCGTCTCCCCTTGCGCCATGCTGAACGTGATCGGCATGGCGCCCGACGCCCGCGCGGTGTTGGCCGTCCCCGACGCGCACCTGCACTGGTACGGAAAAGAGCCGCGTCCAGGCCGCAAAGTCGGCCACGTCACCGTGCTCGCGCCCGACGCCGCCACGCTCGAAGAGCGCGTCGCCCAGCTCGAGCCAATTCTCTCCGTCTAGCGAGCTCCGAAGCCGTCGTTCGCCCGCTCTGAGGCTACCGCTACGGATTCCACACATCTAAGGCTGCCAACCTGCAGCTTGAATCGCAGAAGCTTCTGTAGCGGCGCAAGGCCACCTTGAGCGATCGAGATTTTTTCACAGGGAGGACGGGAGGACGGGAGGACGAGAAAGAGGCGAGAGTTTTTGGGGCTCGCGCCGCCAGCGGGTCTGCAGCAGCGTCGCGGGGCTCGGCCCTCCAGCTTTCTCTCGAGGGAAATATTTTTGGTTTTGGTCCTCCAAAAACAAAAATGCGTTCTCGCCT
>JBEQSW010000531.1:0-47710 GCA_040348565.1 Myxococcales bacterium
CGCCCCAACGCCCGCGCAACAACCCGACGCGCCCTGCCGGTCGCGCCTTCGGCCAAGCCCGCCGCGCCATGCCCGAAGTCATCGTACGCCCCCGCGGCCCCGCAACGCCCCCAGTCCCCGCACCGGCCGTGTCCGCACCCGACGCGTCCCCGGTGTCGACCAAGCCCAGTCGCAGCTTCAAACCGCGGCCGCGCTGAAGCGGCATCCGCAGCGTCAGGCTCATCACCCGCCTGAGTGATGCGCGACCGCCCCACCGACTACGGCAATGGATCGGGCGGCGTCACGAGGTCGCCGGCGGGACCGAGGTAGAGCCCCGGGTTTTGGAGGAAGGCCGTGGAGGCCTGCTTGCAAGCCTGGGATGCGTTGGAATTCGCGGCGCCAAGCGCGAGCCGAGCCGTCTTTGGCCCGGAGGCAAACGAGCACGCCCAGGGCATGCCGCTGCCGGTCCTGCCGCACGCGACGGCAAGGCTACCCAGTCCGACGATGCTTCGCCCGTCGATGGTGGCGGCTTGGGTGCAGTTCAGGACGACCTGGCACGTATCGCCAGCGGAGGTGTCGGGGACCTGCGTACAGATCGCAGCGCCGGTGGTCTTGATGACGGCGTTCGGATTGCAATTCGGGATCGCCGCCTCGCAGCTCGCGTCGTCAGGAGGGGTCGACAACTGAAACAGGAACGCCGTGTCTTGGTTCGAGCACGAGCAGTCGGAGCCGCCACCGGAACGGGGCGTGCAGGTAGCGTACCGTTGTTCAGCGTGCACCAGGCTGACTTCGTCCGTCAGTCGCATGTGCGGCCCACAGCCCTCGCCTCGATAGCACCCTTCGCTGTCCAACGAGTGGAAGGACGGCACGCACGTCTCCGCGCCGTCGAAGACCGGAGGCGCGCCGGTCATGCAGAAGTCGACTAGCGGCCCGCACGCAAGCTCGGCGCTGTCAGCCACCAGCGAGTAAGTCGTCGAGCCTTGATCTTGGCAGGCACAACCAAAGGCGGTGCCCGGATCGAATTGTTGGCAGTGTGCCCCGCCGAAGCGCATGCGCCAGGCCTGCGCCTCCGTAGTGGCGCCGAGATCTATCGGGCTGCTACAAGCGAGCTCGGTCACACAACTCGTCGCGTCGCTGCTTTCGCTGGTGTGCTCGCACGTCTCCTTGCCGACCTCGAGCTGGGTGTCGGAGCACAGCTGAGCGGCGAGCGCGCATGCGGGGAGGCCGGCTGCGTTCTCCAACCGGTACATGCCGTCCTGGTTCGCACACTGGCACTCCCAAAGGCCAGACTCGAGGCGGTGGCAATACGTTCGCACCGACGGAGCCGCGTCGCAGTCGACTCGCAATGAGCACAGATCGTCGGTTTCCATCGGCGAGCTGGGCTGACAACCCGACGGAAGCACGAGCACTGGTGGCGCACCGGCGTCGGGCGCGCCGCCGAAGTTATCCGGGCTCCCGCCATCGGTCGCGCTGGCCGCGTTGCCGCCATCGCCGCCACCGGCCAAGGCGCCCGTGCCGCCCGTGGTCGAATTCGTGCCTGCGGTCGAATTCGCATCGCCGGCGTCGCCACCCGTGGAGCCCGGCTTGGGAAGATCGCCATCGTGACGCGAAGCCGAGCCGCCGCAACCCGCGCCGAGCGCGAGCGCCAACAGTCCCGCCTGCCAAAGCCTTGGCGTCACCTTATCGCTCAATCGACATTCCTTCCGTGCCTACCCACGGCCTCAGCATGCCAGCGCGCCACACCATCGTCCAATCCGGGCCGGGCAACAGTGAGCCCGCCGTGCTGCAAAAAAGCGGTCGGACGCGAAGCGACTTAGTGGCTGTGCCGATGAGGGCTGTGGCCGCTCAGGTGAAGGGCGATGAAGGCGACGACCAGTGCAGTCAGCGCGGCGAAGAACACCTTCAGGCTGCGCGTCACGTAGCCGACGACGCCCCAGGGCTTGTAGACGGCGATCATCGTGATGGTGAGCAGGACCAGCAACGCAATTGCAGAATCAGCCAATAGTTGGATGCCGAGCTCACGTGGGCGAGCGGATTGCACCAAAGGTATGGTTGCGTCGGCGGCGAGTCTCGCGGCCTCCGCAATGGCCGTCGATTGGTGGACGAACAACGCCGCCGTCGCGAGCAGCGTGAGCACCAACTTCACGACCACCCAGTAGTGGCGCAACAGACCCCACTTCGTGCCGAGCGACTGAACGATTCCCGAGACCAAGGCCCCGACGCTGAGCGGCAACAATGCGCCCCGACTCACCACGTCCATCGCGAGGTACGCGGCTCTGGCGAGGGCGTCGTTGGCCGAGAATGAGGTCCACGCGAGCGCCAAGAATGCGATCACCGCACCCAACCACCCGACGGACAAGACGACGTGGAGCGATAGACCGAGCTTGCGGAGCGGCTGCATCATCGGCCGAGGGTACGCGGCAAACTTGCCCCCGCTGCGTTAAGAAACGTGGCGCGTTCACGTCCATCACGTTTCGAAATGCTTGCCGTACGCTTGTCCCATTTTGAGCTATTTCCGGCTGTATTCTTGGCTGACGCTGAGCGGGGCGAAGCGGACAATTGACTAGCGTTCGAGCGCTCAGAGCAACTGAAAGAGCGTTGTCGAATCCGAGCGCCGACGCTAAAGTCTGGAGGTGGGTGCACTAAGAATCTCGGGCCGCTGTGGTTGGACCATGGCCATCTTGACGTTGGGGTGCTCGTCCTTGGATCCGGCGTCGGACAGCGCGGCCTCACTCTTCGGTGAGGGGGCGAGCGCCGGTTCCAGTAGCAGCCCCAGTCCGACCGAGGGCGCGACGACCAGCGACGGTGGTAGTCAGGGTGCCGCTCCTCCCGGCGCAGGTGGCGGAGGCGCTGAGGGTGGCGAGGGCGGAGACCACAGCGTCGAGCCCGTAGCCGGCGCTGGCGGAGACCCAAGCCAACCGGTCGAGCTCGGCCCCGAGTGGGCTTGCTTGATGACGCCTCAAAAGCCCGTCACGCAAGATCCGGCTCGCGTCACGTACGTCGTAGCCATCGTCGACTTCGATAGCCAACCGTACAGTCCAACGCCAGTTTCTGGCCTAAAAATCGAGGTTTGCGGCAGCCCCAGCTGCGATCCGCCCGCCTCGGCACCCGACGTCGTGATCCACAACCCGTTGGATGGGCAACCACCCTTCGTCTACGCCATCGAGTTCCCGTTCCGCTTTTCGAACGGCTCCCTGCGGTTGACGGCTCCGGGCTACGCTCCGATGGACTACATCTTCAACGGGCCCATGATCGGCCCGCCTGAAGGTGGCTACGTCGTTCAGGGTTTGACCATTCCGTTGCTCAAAGCCACCACGCGCGACACGATCTATCATGACCTCGGCCTCGCCGGTGACGTCGACAAAACCCGCGGTGTGCTGGCGTTGCGCACGCTCAATTGCTTGCGAGATCCAAAGGCCAACGCGCGCGCGCCCGGCGTGAAGCTAGTCTCGGTTCCGAACCCGCCCAAGGCGCCCTCGGTGGCGTGGACGTTGTCGACCAGCAACCGAGCCACGCCCAATCGTCTCGAAACGGACGGCCGTGGCGTTGCCGGTTTCGTCAACGTCTTGCCCCTGGTCTATGACTTGGAGGGCTTGTCCCCGGTGGGTATCAGCTACGGACGCACCTCCATCGCCGTGCGCCCCGACGTGATCACCCTGGCCGAGATCCGCGACGGAATCGGGCTCTGGGGGCAGTGAAATCGCTACTCGGCGCCGCCGGTCGAAGCGGCGCCGGCAGGCTCGAACCAGCTGTGAACCGCAGCCAATGAGCCGGCCAGAAACGCTTCGCGGCAGCTCTTGCGCCGAACCTTTCCGCTCGTGGTGCGGAGCAGCGTCGCCGGTCGCAAAAGCACCACCGCATGCACCACCAGCCGGTGGTGCTCGGCTATCGCGCGGCGAATCGCGACCACCGCCGCCGACGGATTGAAGCTGCGCAGGGCGGTGCGCGACACCTCTTGAATGATCACCAATTGGTCCGCGCCCGCGTGACGAACCATCACCGCCGCGCAGGCGTGCGGGACGAAAGCGACGTCGCACGTGGAGCTGCTGGTCTCCAGCTCGTGCGGGTAGTAGGTGCGACCCTGAATCGTCAGCACGTCGCTCTGACGTCCCAACACGAACAGCCCGCCCTCGACCACGACGCCCAGATCTCCGCTGCGCACGAAGCCGCTTCGGCCATCCGCCAACGTCAAGCCGAAGGTGGCGCGTGTTTCGCTTTCGCGATTCCAGTAGCCGGTGGCCACGCTAGCGCCACGGATCCAGATTTCGCCGACGCGGCCCGCTTCCACCTCGGCGTTCGTTTTCGAGTCGACGATGGCAATCTCGGTACCAGGCCAGGGCTGGCCGCAGCTCACCAGGCTGCGTGCACGCCCGGAATCGGCCGCGTCGTCGGCGTGCACCCGATCTTCCTCCAGCGCCTTGGCCGAAAAGTGGCGGACGCGCGGGCCCTGCCGAGGAGGCTCGGATGCCGCAAGCAGCGTCGCCTCCGCCAGGCCGTAGACCGGGTGCAGAGCCGCGCGCTGAAAACCCGCGTCGGAGAAGGCTTCGGCGAAGCGGTGCAGTGTCGAGATGTGCACCGGCTCACTGCCATTGAATGCAACCCGCCAGCTGGACAGGTCGAGCTCTTGTCGCTCGGCGGCGCTGACGCGCTGTAGGCACAAAGCGTACGCGGAGTTGGGACCACCACTGGTAGTGGCTCGGTAGCGCGAGATGATGCGCAGCCAGCGCAGCGGTTCCAAGAAGAACGACCGCGGTGACATGAGCAACGTGCGGCCCCCCACCCAAACCGCCGACAGCGCGATGCCGAGCCCCATGTCGTGGAACATGGGCAACCACGACACGTATACGGTGCTGGCGTCGCTGTTCAAACACGCGGCGACTTGAGCGTGATTGGCCGCCAAGTTGGCGTGAGTCACGGCGACGCCATGCGGCGCACGCGTGGAGCCCGACGTGTATTGTAAGAGCGCGATGCGGTCGGGACTGTTCGGGCGGGGAACGAAGTCGGGCGCAGCTTCGGGCCAATGCGTGAGATCGAGTGGGCGCAAGCCGGCGAGGGTGGCATCCTCGCTCAGCTGTTCCAGCGTGCCGCCGGACGAGATCAGCCAACGGGCGCCGGAGTCGACCGCGACGGCTCGGGCCAGCTCGAGCCCGCGCTTGCGATTCGGAGGGCTGACCGGCACGGGCACCAGCCCCGCGTACAAGCAGCCGAAAAATGCGGCCAGAAACGCCAGACCTTGCGGCAGCGCGATCAAAGCGCGCTCACCCGGCTGGCTATCCGCAAGCAACGCCGACGCGACGCCGAGCGAGCGCCGCCGCAGGTCACCGAAGGTCAACCGCTCGAGCTCGTGCTCGCCTTCACCGAGCCATTGGTAGGCCACGCGGTCCGGTTGCAAGCTGGCTCGCTGGTCGAGCAGCTCGGTAAAGCTAGGTGGCTGTCGTGCTGGCATCGCTCAAAACGTCCCCGAACAGACGAGGCTGCCCCAACCGACGCCGCACGAACCGTGGGGCTGCCCTCGCGCCTCCCGTTCGGGCTTGGGCGAGGTCGTCAACCAGTGCGTCGCCGCAGCGCCCGCGAACAGCACCGCGACCACGCCGCTGGTGAGCGCCACGGTGCCCGCCGTCGTGGCGGCGTCACGGTCGTCTCCACAAATCTGTTCGCGCGTGCGCGTGACGTTCTGGCGATCGATGCAGCGAGCGTCGTCGTTCCAGCGCTCGATCTTGCGTTCGCGGATGGCGAGCGCTACCCCTGAGGTAGCGGCCGCCGCCACCGCGACGCCGGCCAGGCTCCAGGTGACTGGACGCGTCTGCCACCAGCTGGACGCGCCGTCTCTGGCCGGGCTCGACGCTACCAGCGTTGGCACGAGCGCGCGTCGTGCGGCCGGGCGATTGTCATGCTGGTCGTTGGGGCCCAGATCCACTACTTCTTGGCTCAAAGTGCCGCCGGCGTTGAGCGTCACGTCGCGGCGCAGCGTGTAGTAGCCCGGCTTGGATACCTCGAGCACGTAGGCGCCCAGCTCGACCGCCACCGGCTCGTTGAAAGGCAAGGTTCCGATCAAGTTGCCGCTGAGCCGGACCTCGGCGCCCGCGGGTTGACCCACGACGCGGAATTGCCCCACGTGTCGAGCGACGGCGTCTTCAATGGCTTTCACGGCCACGCGATTGCGCAGGTAGTACGGATCGTTCTTGAAGGCGCCGGCGCGGCGCAGGTAGTCGTAGGCCAACAGCCAGCGCCCGGTCGCTTGGGCCGCGGCCGTCACGTGGAGCAACACCCGCACCGAGCCGGGGTTCTTGCGCTCCAGATCGAGAAACAAGCTGAGCGCGCCTTCGTCGTTGCCCGCGCGTCTGAGGGCGATGCCGTCCTGAATGGCCGCTTCCATCGCGGCGTCATCGTTGGGCGTAGCGGCCAGCGATGGCACGGCGGTCGCGAGCGTCGACAGCAGCAGCGTGGTGGCAGTGAGCCAGCAGAGGGTGATGGATGAGCGCATGCGAAGACCTCAATCGAAAATGGGCGCACCGTTGGCGCCGGTGCGGGCGGCGGTGGGTCGCGGCGCCGGCGTGGCACCTGAAGACACCTCCCACTGCAGATCGCGATCGGGCGCGGCCGGGTCCTCGACCGGCGCCTTCCAAACGCCGCGGTGGCGCATCGCGGCTCGGCGCGGTGGCTCGGGCAAATTGGAAGGAGCGGCGGGGGCGCCGACGCTGGGCGCGGCCAGGCTCGGGAGCTCGGCCTTGGTCGGCAGCGATGGCGCCGTGGCCGCCGCCGCTGACGTGGTGGCCGCGCGTGGGGGCTCCGGCGTCACCAACACCCAAAGCAGCAGCACCGCAAGGATCAGACAAGCCCCGGCCAACGCCACGAGCAGACCGCGCTTGACCCCCGCGGACGGCGCTGGCGCCGGCGGCGTCACGACTTGCGGGATGCGCGCGTTGGCCAACGTGGTGCGCGGCACGTCTCCGAAGCTCAGCGCCCACGTCACCCGCGTGCGCTGCCCCGCCAGTAGCAGCAGCTCACGCCCGAGCTCGCGCAGATCGGCGAAGCGCTCGGCCGGATCGAGGCTCATGGCGCGCAAGATGATGCGCTCGAAGCGCTTCGAGAGCTGTGGCCGAGTGACGCTGGGCGCGACGTACGTGGCCGAGCCAATCAACTGGAAAATCTCGGCGAAGTTCGAGGCGTTGAACGGGTTGTCACCCGTGACGCACTCGTACATGACGACTCCGAGCGAATACTGATCCGACTTGGGCGTCATTTCTTCGCCCCTCAGTCCCTCTGGCGACATATAAAACGGCGTGCCCATGAGCAAGCCGTTGGCGGTGTGTCGCAGCTGCTCACCGCCCGCGGCTTTGGAAATGCCGAAGTCGAGCAGTTTGGGTTCCACTTCTTCGTAGCGGCCGCTGGACAAGAAGATGTTACCGGGCTTCAGATCACGGTGCACCACCCCGGCGTCGTGAACCGCCGCCAATCCAGCCACGATCGGGATCATGATGTCGACGACGAAGCCTTCGTCGAGCGGTCCTTTGCCCGCGAGCAGGCTCTCCAGATCGGTGCCGGCCAGCAATTCCATCACCAAAAACGGCGTGCCGTCGTGCACGCCGACGTCGAAGATGTTGACGACGTTCGGGTGTTTGATGGCAGCCGCTATCCGCGCTTCTCGCAGGAAACGATCACGGCTTTCTTCGCCGCTCCCCACCACGCCGTCGATCAACACCTTGAGCGCTACCTGGCGGCGCAGGCCCGCGTGCTCGGCCTGGTAAACGCGAGCCATGCCGCCTTCGCCGATGCACGGCCCCACGCGATACACGCCGAACTCCGAGCCAGGCGCGAGGATTCCGCGCGGTGTATTGACGCGCACTAGCCCGGGCGGTGCGCCGGAACCGCCGAGCGTGAGCGGTGCGCTCGGCGGAGGTGGCGTCGTGGAGGGACCGACCACCCACTCGGTCGTGGGCGGAGGCTCCGAAGCCAGCGACAGAGGCTCCGAAGCCAGCGCCTCGTCGGGAGCGCTGGCCGTCCGGCGGCTATCCGGGGAAAAAATCAGAGGATCGAGCTTGTCGTTCACGGCCCACCACTCCCAATCGTCGAGACGCACGTCTCCCGGACCGCGCCCGACCCGGCGCGCGGTGCATCGTTACGAATCTAAACGAAGCTCTACCTGGGCTCTCGTTTCCTAATCTTTTCCCTCACCGCTCCATCCGTCGATCGCGAACGCGAAAACGCAGAACCGAAATAATACCCAGGGGTGGTAAATCTGACGCGCAAACGCGAGCGTCATTGGACGCGTGACGTAGACGCAACACGAAGGTCACACGGGACCGAAGGGGAGGCCTGCCCTGGCGGCCCAGCTGGGCCGCTCGCGGTGTCAGGCACTCGGCGCAACTTGTTTGAGGAGCCGCGAGGTGAGGCGGCCCCATGCGTCGCTCGCTGACTCAGGGAACCGGCACGACGGACAGCACGCGCCAGTCACCCGCGATCAGGCCGACGAAGCTCGTGAAACCGACGGTTCTTTGCTCGAGCGCGATCCTGGCGGTGAAACAGCGCTTTTCCGTGACGCCCAGCGCTCGGTCGACGGCATTCAGCTGCGGGCGGGATTCGGGCTCGAGCTCTTGGAGCGATGCGACGCGCAGAGCTCCGAGTCGGGAGCCGTCGAGCTCGCGCAGAGCACCGGAAAGATCGCTGCCGGGCGGTAGCGAACGGACGCCGTCGACGTCGTCCGACAGGATCCGCAGCGACACCTCGCGATAGGTAGCCATATAGCGGTTGAGCGAGTAACCGAGCCGGCCGTAAGGCGCGTCGTCTTGCGGGTAGTTCTTGGGCGAGAAGCCGCCGGTGTATTCCTGGTAATCCTTGAGTCTGACGCGCTCGAAGTGCTCGACGACCGGGAAAGCGACGAGTGACCCAACGAGGTCACGCGACGCGACCTTCTCGAACAGGAAGCGGAGCACTCGCTCGGGCGAGTCGAATTGTCCGGCCGTGGGTCGCGGAATGGCAGCGAGTGACCTGGCAACGAAGTCGGTGGCGGCTTCTCGGGTTGCCCGCGCTACCTTGGCGCCGTTCCGTTCCAGTCGAACGGGCGGCGCTGCCGCGTCGGCTCCCCCGCCGCACTTTGGTTCGACGTGGGTGGCGCAAGACGCAACCGAGAGCCAACCAACGAGGGCAAGAACCATGGATCGCATCGGGATCTCTCTATTGCCTCAAGGGCCCGTGAATAGGGACAGCACGCGCCAGTTGTCGTCGACGCGCCCGACGACACTGAGCACTTCGACCAGGCGTCGGTCGAGCGCCACCGTCATCTTGAACACTCGCTTTTCCGTGACGCCGATCGCGCGGTCGATCGAGCTCAGCTCCTGCGGAGCGTCGTTGCCAACCTCCTCCATCGAGGCGACCTTCAGCGCCAATCGCGGACCATCCAGCTCGTGCAGCATGCCCGCAGCGTCCCTTCCGGGCGCCACGGAGCGGGCGCTCGCTTCGTTCCCGTAGAGCTGCTGCGCTACCGCGTAGTCCTGGGCCAAGTACTTCACCAGCGCGTCGTGGAGCCGCGCGTATCGGTCGTCATCGAGCGGCTCATTCGTCGGCGAGAGGTAGTGCGTAAATTCTAGGCGGTCCTTCAAGGTCACGCGCTCGGCGTGCTCGACGATCGGGAACGCGGCGAGTGACTTTGCAATGTTGCGCGACGCGAGAGTCTCGACCAGAAATCCGAGCACGCGCTCGGGCGTCTCGAATTCTCTCGGCTTCGGTCGCGGGATGCCGCCGAGCACCGCCGTCGCGAGACGGTCGGCCGCACTGCCCGCTCCCAAGTCTTCGCTCGTTCGGCTCGCAGGGTCGTCGCCCGCTGGAGCCGGCTTCGAATCTCTTTGCACCGGCCGCTCACTGCACTTCGGCTCGACGTGAGCGGCACAAGCCGAAACCAAGCACCAACCGACCAAGATGAGAACGATGGATCGCAAGGGACGAGCTCTCCCGGATTAAAGCACAGGCAGAGCTGGAATGGGTCGACGGTCAGGCCCCATGAGAGCTTGCAGCCGCTCTATCCAGCGGCTGACCGCGGTGCGGCCAGCGGCGGGATCCTTGGCCAAGAGCAACACCTCGGCCATGACGTCGACGCGTTCGTCACCGAAGCGCAGCACGAGCGATGATTCGCCGAACGATTCTTCCACGCGGGCTCCGTGTTCCAGCAGCGCGCCTTGCAAGACCGTCGCGAGCGCGTCCAGGCAGATCCGGTAGACGCGCCGGGCGGCCTCTTCGCTAGGCAGCGAAAGCACCCCCGGCGCGAGTCGAGTCGCAATCTCCGCCGGGCCGCTGGAGTCCAACCGCCGCCACATCTCCGCCAGAATCTGCGTGAGCGTCGTGGCGCTCGGGAATAGGGGGTGCAGGCGCTCCGCGATGCGACGCGCCGACTCCTTGGCCGCCGGCGCATACATCTCTTGGGCAATGCGGGTCCACGGCAGCTCGATCAAGGCGTTCACTTTGTGCCCATCGGCGATCAGGGCCCGGAGCATGCGTTCGCGAGTTGCCTCGAGCACGGAGCGTTCGAACGCGGCCCGATCGGCCAAGAGCACGGACGCTGGGCGCTCGTCGAGCGAGCCTTGTGTGGGGTGCTCGGCCAGCGCGCGCAAGCGGTCCGCTAGCGCCGGGTGCGTGTCGAAAGCGTGCGTCTTCTCCGTGCGCACGCGCTCCACGAAGCGCCGCCCACCCTCCTTCTCCAGCAGCGCGTCGCGCAGTCGCAAAAATCCCGACGAAAGGTCGGTCGGAAACGCGCCTCGCGCCATGGCGAAGCCCACTTCTTGTTGTAGGTAAATGGAATAGAGCGGCGCGTCGATCGACAGTTTTTCGAGCGCGCTCCGCGCGACGCCGGCCCCCACGAGCTCGGCCGAAAGCGCGTCGGCGGCCAGCTCCTGTCGGCGCCCGAACGGTAGCGTCAGGTAGAGGAAGAGCTTGCTGTAGCCGCGCACCAAGATGTGCCCCAGTGCCTGGGCCAGCTGAAAGCCAGTTTCTATGGCCACATGATGCGTGCCCACTCTGAACGGATCGCGTTCGACGCTGTGAAGTACCGACGCGAACAGCGCATGCGCTTGCACGCTGAACGTGTTCAGGCGCGTGTCCCCACCGGCGAAGTGCCCAAGCTCGTGGGCAATGCCGGCCCGCAGCTCGTCGACGGTGAGCCAATCCAACAGCGGAGCGCCCAAGATCAACACCCGCCGCCCCCCGAACAAGCCGCCCTCCTCCGTAACGGCCAGGTTGGCGTTCGGGTCCAGGTAGATTTCCGACGGAGGCGGTGTGTTGGCGCGAGCTGCCAGCTCATCGATGGCGGCAAAGAGCAGGGGCGCTTCTTCGATGCGAAGACGTCGCCCCGGCGCGACGAATTCGGGTCGGCGGGTGGACGCGAGGCTCGTGAGCAGCAGCGCGCCTGGTATCCAGCACAAGGCGAACAGGAACAGCACCCGCAGCCCGAACGCGCCGGTCAACATCACGACGCCCATCGGCAGGGCCAGAAGAAACAGCGACACGCCCACCAGCAGCGCGTAAAAGCCAAGCAATAGGCCCAACGAAACGCCCGCCCGCAGCACCGCCGAGGGCGGCCGATACCCCACTGCGCTCTTGCCCATGACGTGGCCGTTCTTGCGGGGAATCCGAGGGTTGTCAAGCATTCAGCCGCACAGGCCAGCGTGGCGGCGACAGTTTCCTCGGGAGCAAGCAAGGAGCTCGCCGAGCTAGCCACGGGCATACTCGAGCCCTCGTCCGTCCACGCGCTCGCGCGTTCAAACTCGTGGGCGGCGCGAACCCCCAATTCTGGGCTCGCTCGACTCCCGATCTTCTGAGCTCGCTGTGAAGGCTCGCGGGCTTCGTTTTTCGAACGGGCGCGTTGCCCAGTTACCGACGAGGCGGACGCGGAGCGTCGCCTTGCGGTATCGTCGGCGTGATGGGTTGGTGTCGGCTCGTGCCCAGCGTGCTTGCGCAAAGCCGGGCGGTCTGTTCAGGCTGCGGAGTTGCCGAAGCTATCGCTATCTTTCTGCTGGTCGGCGCGGCTGGGTGTGGTGCCGTCTACCGGCCGCAGGCGTTTCGTAGCGCTCTCGACGCCAGAAATCTGGAGCAAGCGGTGAGCCTGCTGGACGCCGTGTTGGTCGACCGGCGCTCCGGAAAGGCAAAGCAAGCGGGCCACGATGTCGGGCGCTTGCTGCTCGAGCGCGGTTCGGTTCGCATGGCGCTGGGCGACTTTGCCGGCTCACGCGACGACTTCGACCAAGCCGACCGCCTGCTCGATCGGCAAGCGATGGGTCGGAGTCGCTACCTGACCGGTGGTTACAACCCGAAGGCCACCGTTTACGTGTACGAGCGAGGCTGGCAGCAAGCTTTGAATCTGCCCTACGGCGCCAAATTCTATGAACGGCTTCTGATCAACCCGCTGGCCGCGGTGAGTCGCCTCGAGCTCGGCGACGTCGACGGCGCTTGCATCGAAGCGCGTCGCTTCGGCGTGATGGCTGATTGGACCGAACAAGTCGCTCCTGGGCGAGCCGCGCCGGTTCGGGCCTTCGGGGAGCTGGTCGCGACGTTCGCGTGCGCGAGCGTCGAAGCGGGTTTGGCGTGCGGGTCGCTGCAACGGGCGGAGGCGTTGTCGCCAGGAAGCGCGCAAAAGCACGGCATTTCTTGCGCGTCTCCGCAGGTCGGCCGGGCGCGGCTCGGCGTTTTCGTCGGCTACGGTCGACCCAGTTACCCGCACAGTCCGCCGGAAAAGCCCGAAGAAGTCACGCTCATTTCCGGCAGCGAAGCAGCCGTCGAGCAGCCGACGCTTCGCATCGACGAGCAACCGCTCGTCGCGCCGGAGGTTCTCGACGTCGACGCGGCCGTGCGCGCCGACTACTATGAGGGAGAGCATGCGTTTTCGATGCGCCTGCTCGGGGAAGAAACGCAGTACGGGTGCTGGTCCGACGTGGCCTGGGAAGCGCTACCGGCTCACGTTCACTGGGTCGTGCTCGAGCTCGCTCCGGGCCCGCATCACATCAGCGTCGAAGTGCGCGGCGAGCGTCAGGAGCGTGACGTTCGACTAGCGCCACTCGAGACGCGCGGCGTCTGGATTGGCGTGCCTCACTAGTTTTCTCGCTGACGACCCGACCGGCTGACGTCGACATCGTCTTCGGTATGGCGACGTTGTTACCGTCAGAAGGGGAGCGCGACGCTGCGCGGCAGGAAAACCGCCGTGGCAGCAGAATCCGGTAGCGGTTGTGTTCCACCGAGTCGCGCTGGAGACCACTACGACGTCTTCGTGTGGCTGCAGGATCGACCGGCGCGTCGCATGTACGATTCATGATACGCGGTTGGTGGGTTCTGCCACCTTGGGTTGGCGCACGTCTCTGGGCGCCAGCTTCGAGAGGAACTCGGGCTGCTCGAATCGGTGCAACGCGCCCGGGATCAGTGCGCGTTGAGCCCAACCAACTGCCTGCGCTCCGCAGTCTTCATGCTCTCCATTTGTCCATCGTTTGGCAGCCTTGTCGCCGGCGGCTCGCCTCCTTCGCGCGTCGCTCGCGCGTTGGCGTTCGTCGGTTCCCTCGCTTGTGTCGGTTGTGGCTCCGACGAGCCCACGGAAGCTCGCAGCACGCGCGGCTCGGTGTTGATTGAAGACGCGAACAACTATTCGTCAGTAAGCAGCCTCACGATCCCGGTGGTCGAGACAGCGGTAGGAGATCTCGATATTTGCTGGGACGAAGCCGTGAAGGACCTGCAATGCCACGACCTTGACCCGGTGGCGTTGGTGGACAACGTGAGCTTGCTCCGGTTCTCGCAGCTGTCCGAGCACGAGATCGAAAAGAAGCTTACCTCAGGGCAACTCAGTCAGTCGCAAGTCGACGGCTACCTCGACTTTCACACCGACCACGAGTCGACCTGTACCAAGCTTTCGGCGCTTTCGTTGTTCGGGACGAAAATCGACGTCTCCTCCGAGTACGTCGCGAGTGATGACCGCAAATACATGCTGATTTTCTCGCAGGGTACGACGCCCGGTGTCGGGGCGCGCACCATGACGTTCATCACGCCGACGGCAACGTCGACCAACACCACCGTGAGCGCGCCGGCGGGCTGCGGGCTGCTGGATTTCAAAGCAAATTTGGCGCCGGCGACTCCGTTGGCGGTCGCTCCGAGCCCTCCGTGGGTCGTCGACTGGCAGGACGTCACGCTCGACGGACAAGGCAACCCCGTTGCCTACCAGAGCATCGATAGACTGATGCTGGGTTTCTTCGAGGGTGCCACCGTTGCCGAGCTGCAAGAAAAGATCTTCGACATCGAGCAGATCGCGACGTCGCTTTGGGAGATCCCTCTCACGGGTGGTCGCAAGGCCGATCTTGCTTACGCGCAAGATCGATCCACTGGCGAGCTCTTCGCCGGCTTCGACCGGACCGACGGCGTTTGGTTGCTGGCGCTGTTGTGCAGCACTTGTCAAAATCCCCAACCCGTCGTGCTCTCCGTGCTCGACGTAGGCGACAACAAACGGTGAGCTCGATGTCGCGCGCCCCTCGACTGCCGCGCTCGGTTTCTTCGATGCTGCTGCTATTGTTGAGCGCCAGCGTGGCTCCACGCGTGCACGGCGCGGGCTATTACTCCGGCACGCAAGGGGCGCGTGCCGCGGGGCGTGCCGGCGCCTTCACGGCGAAAGCGGATGACCTGACGGCGGTCGTTTTCAACCCCGCCGGCCTCGCGCACATCGACCGAAGCTTGCTCCAGCTGAGCAATCGTTTCTCCTATAATTCCGCGGAGTTCACCCGGGCTCCGACGCTCGACTGGGGCAACTTGGAGGGGGGAGCGGCGCCACGGGTCGAGTTCGCCACCGCGCGCAACCAGCAACCGTTTCAGCTGCTCGATCCGCTGCTCGGCGTGGCCTCGAAATTGGGTCTGCGCGACTGGGCCTTTGGCGTCGTGGTCTTCGCACCGGCGGGGGTTAGTCGTGCCGCCTTCCCGTTGGACGGCGGCCAGCGCTACATGATGGTCAGCCGAGAAGCGATCATCCTCAACTACTCGGCGACGGCGGCCTACAAGTATCGAGATACGTTCGGCGTCGGGGCCAGCGTGCAGTGGATTCACGTGCCGCGTCTGCGCTACTCGTTGGTGATCGACGCGACGCAATTTCGGGCGCGCGCCAATCCTGTCTCCAGCGAGCTCGACATGCACGCGACCACGACGGGCTCCGATCTGTTCACGTTCAACGCGGTGCTCGGCGCGTGGTGTCGTCCTGTGCCCAGCCTCGAGCTCGGGGTCTCCGGTCAGGTGATTCCGAGCCAAATCGAGACGAAGAGCGCGCTCGCGATCGATCCGGTTCGGCCGGAGGTCGTGGGCAAAGTGCAGCTGCGACGCGATGGCGCCCCCGCCAACGACGTGCGTGTGACGCTGCCGTTGCCGCTCACGGCCCGCGTGGGAGCGCGCTACCGGCAGCTGCGCGGCCAACGGGAGCTGTTCGACGTCGAGCTGGACGTGGCCTACGAGACCTGGTCGCGGGTCAAACGCTTCTCGCTCGATAGCCACGGCATCCAGGCCAGCTTGCTCGGGCAAGTCTTGGACGTGGGGGCGATCGAGGTCGAAAAGCATTGGCGCGACACGGTGAGCGCCAGCCTCGGCGGCGACGTGAACGTGATTCCCAACCGGTGCACGCTGCGTGCAGGTTTGTTTTACGAATCAGCGGTCGCGCCTCGGGCTTACTCGAACGTGGACTTCGTCGGTGGCCAGCAGCTTGGCGGTACGCTCGGCGCTTCGTTGCAGCTGGCCAAGGTCGAGCTTGCCATGGCCTACGAATACCGAGTTCAGCCGTCGTTTTCCGTTTCCGAGCACAGGGCGAAGGTCTTTCAGGAGGTGCCCGGCAGCCCCTGCCGAGCGCCATTCACCGATCCTCAAACGTGTGAAGAGCACTACCTGGGACAACCGGCGCCCGCGGTGAACGGCGGCAAGTACGCCGCGTACTCGCACGCGGCTTCGGTCGAAGGCTTGTACCGCTTCTAGCGGGCGTTTTTGCCCTCGAAGGATCGAAATGCACGAGGTCTTGCTAGCCCCTGGACTCTTGAAAGCGCGGGCGAACGCGTGCGCTACGGGCGCGGCGCTCGCGTTGGCGCTGCTGCTCGGCGCGTGCTCCGACGCCGAAGATCCGGAGCAACCCTCGCACGTGGTGGCCGAGCTGAGCGAGCGCATCCCGACGGTCGTGAACGTGCGCTGGACAACCGACGTGGCCACGGCAGGTTACGTGGAGTTCGGACCAACCCGGGAGCTGGGTAGCAGAACGCCACTGGAAGCCGCCGACACCCGCGAGCACGCAGCGACCCTGCTCGGTTCGCCCGCTGATTCGCCGGTGTTTTACCGCGTGGTCAGCTCGGACGGCTCGAGCTCGGCAAGCAGCGACGTCGCCAGCATCACCACCGGTAGCCTGCCCGTCGGCGTGCCGGTCCTGAGCCAAACCGGTGACGGCTTCGACGGGTTCGTGGTCGTGCCGTTGCTCGGCCGGCTCAAGGCGATCAGTATCATCGACGCCAAGGGTCGAATCGTCTGGTACTACAAAGACGACAGTGAGCTCGACTTCTATCGGGCTCGTCTCTCGCGCGACGGCAAGAGCGTGCTGTACAACGCCGGCCGGATCTCGGGGGAGCCCGTCGAGGAGTCTGCGCTGGTGCGGGTCGCGCTCGACGGCTCGAAGACGGAATCCATTCCGGTGCCCTTCCTGGCGCACGATTTCGTCGAGCACCCGGACGGCACGCTGGCCGCGATCGCCTTCGAAGATCGAGACATGGATGGGACGCGCGTGCGCGGGAACAAGCTCGTCGAGATCGACGAGGACGGAAATCAGGAGACGGTGTGGACGAGCTGGGACTGCTTCGACCCCACCGCAGATCCCGGCGACGACCCGGAGCAAGGTTGGACGTTCGCCAACGCGCTCGATTACGACCCGACGGAAGACGTCTACTACGTCGGCATGCGCAACTTCAGCAGCATCGCCAAGGTCAATCGTCACCCCGAAAAAGACGCGCCGGCGTGCGAGTGGGTGCTCGGCTCGTATGGCTCGACTTTCAGCTTTGCGCCCGGCTCAGCGCGTTTTCTGCACGAGCATCAGTTCGACGTGCACGGAAATCGCGTCGTCGTCATGGACAACGACGGCGCTCCGGGAGACGTCTCGCGCTTGCTCGAGTACGAGCTCGACCCGGCGACGATGGTGGCGACCGAGGTGTGGAGCTACGTCGCCGAGCCCAGCGTCTACACGTTCGTGCTGGGCGAACCGATTCGCTTGGCCGACGGCGGAACGTTCGTGAACTGGTCGACCGCCGGCCAAATGGAGCGACTGGACGCGCAGGGCACTCCTATTTGGAAGCTGAACAGCTCAGCCGGGGTGGCCTTCGGCTTCCAAACACTCGCCGCCAGCCTGTACGGCGGCGGTGCACAAGACCCTGCTCGATAGTTGAAAGCGCGAGAGGTGCCCATGACTACTCGATTTGGATTTGCACTGGCCGCGGCCGAGCTTGGGTTGGTGCTCGTCGCCGGTTGCACGTCGAGCAGCGGCGACCACGGCAGCGACACCAGCGTCGCGGGTGCGCTGACCGGAGCGAGCGCCGGGGCCTCGGTCAGCGGCGGGGTCGGTGTCGTCGGAGCCGGCTCGGCCGGCATGCCTTCGACGCCGGCGGGTGGCTCCCCGGCCGGCACGAGCAACGGTGGTTCGCCGGGCGCGGGCCCGGGTGGTTCGGCGGGCGCGGTCAGTGTCGTCGGAGGCGCGGGCTCCGGAGAGCAGTTCGTCTCGGGCGTGACGGTGACGGTCTCCAAATTGGTGAGCACGATCTTGATCGTCACTTGGACGCAGACGAAGGCCGCCGATCAGACATGGCTCGAGTTCAGCTTTGCCGGCAGCAGCGTGATGACCTCACGGCCGCAAGCCGGCGCGCTCGGCGCCCACCGAGACGTGGTGTTGGGCGTGCCCGGCTCGACGGCAGCGACGGTGCGCGTCGTCAGCAAGCTGGCCGGCGTCGAGAACAAAACCAACGACTACTCAGGGACCACCGGCGCCGTTCCCAGCGGAATGCCGAAGCCGACCGTGTCCATGTACGACGCCACGTTGGCCAGCCCGGACCGCTGGCTACTCGGTGCCGTGGAGAACTCGGGCACTTGCACCGACGACTCCTGCTATTTCAACGGCAAGTGGTGGCTGTACATCATCGATCGGCAAGGGCGCGTCGTCTGGTACTACGCCGACGCGGCTAGCAACGACGTCTCTTCCTTTCCCCACGCGGCGCGCGACGGCGAGTATCTGTTCGTCGAGAAGCGCGCCTTCAGCACCTCCGGTACGCCGTCGGTCTTGAAGTTCACGCTGGATCGCGAAACGTACAATCAGGCCGTGCAAGTCCCGCTGCTGTCCGACGCGGTCGACATGACCGACGACGGCAGCCTGCTGTACGACACCGAGGAGCGAGACCGCGGGAACGCCGAGCTGCGCGAGATGGACCGTCAAGGCAAGGTTCGCACCATCTGGAATTGCGACGACGCGTTCGCGAGCGTCCCGAATTTTCTTTGCTACTCGAACACCGTGACCTGGGACAAACCCAGCGACTCGGTGCTGCTGTCTTTCCCGGAGATGGACACGGTCGCTCAGATCGACCGAAAAACAGGGGCTTTGATGGCTACCTACGGCGCCGCCGCGGGCAGCTACGCGTTCTCGCCGGCGCCCTGGAGCTTCGTCTGGCAGCACTACGCGAACATCACCCCGCAAGGGACGCTGCTCGTCTCTTCGCATTTGCCCAAGTTCACCAAGGATAGCCCAGCCGGACCCCATCAACACGCTTTCGAAGAGTTCGAGATCGATCGGGCCAACAAGCGCTTGGTGCAAAAGTGGGTTTATGGCGACGCCCAGGCGGACGGTGCGGAGTGGGCGCTCTCCAGGGGCATGGCGCTCAAGCTCGGCAACGGAAATCTACTCGTCAACTACGGCACGGGTGGCGTCATTCGCGAGCTCACGCCCGACAAGAAGACCGTCTTCCTGGTCAAGTTCGACGTCTCTGGTGCCAACGACTACTTCGGCAAGCTGGTGGGTCACAACTTCACGCTCGACGACCTGTACGCGCTGAACGGCGGCGGCCCCAAGTAAGTCTGCGCAAGAACTCCCCGATGCGACGCTCGCATCAACAACCGAAGACGAGGTGAAACGCATGACCTGGACGATCGCAGCCGTGCTGCTGCTTTCAGTGATCTCGATTGGCTGCTCCGACGACTCCTCAGCCACGAAGCCCGGCGCAAGCGGCAGCGATTCTGGCGGCAATTCCGGCAGCGCAGGCACGGCGGCGGGCGGCGGAAAGCCCGCGACGAGCGGCGGAGGCCAGAGCACCGGCACCGGCGGCGGCGCCGCGACCACGTTCGTCAACACGGGCACCTGCGGCGAACGCGGAAAGGCCAACGTGACCGCGACCGCCTACGATGGCACCGCCGAGCTCTATATCATCGGCGAAGGCGGCTTGGGCATGGATGTGTGCACCATCCGCTACGATGTTGCGCGCGTCGGCGCCGGCCAAGACGGCTGTAAGGATCCGCTAAGCGGAGCGGCTTGCGCCTGGTCTCACCTGGTCGAGTACTCGAACCCAACCGTCGTGCTGAACTTGGACGGCGCCTGCGACGCCAGCGACGGCATCCCGCCGCTGGATGCCGCGGGTCGAGCCGAGCTGGACGGCACGCGCATCAGTCGAGGGTTCTCGGCGGCGGCCGGTCACGGTGATTCGCTCATGAAGTACGACGACGCGATGCAGAAGTGGATCGCCGTCGGCCGCGTGAGCTGGAGCGAAGCTTCCGGCAACCTCGAGTACGACATCAGCAGCGGCTTCTGCAACTACGGACGCTGACCGAGCATGAAGCGATTGCCAGCACAGACCCTGCACCGAGGCGGTGGGCGTAGCGCTCGGAGACCAAGCCGCGTATCGATTTGCTTGGCGGTCGCGCTGACACTAGGCGTCGCCAGGCGGGCTGCCGCTGCGGACGAAGTGCCGGCAGCCAGCGCTCCCCCGGCGCAAGACCCACGCGTGGGAACGGGGGGCGGCCTCTTCGAAAGCAGCCAAAGCGCCCCCGCCAGCGCCCAAGCCAGCCCAACCGCGGACGTCGCGAGCGCCACGCCCACCTTCGAGCTGAACGGTTACGTCCGCGGTGACGTGTTCGTCGGCAAGGTTCCGCGCGGCTCCACTGCGGTCACCAAAGCTGCCTACGGCGAGCTGGCTCTCAAGCTCAAAGTCAAACGGCAGAGTCACGGCGACGCCTACGCCGAAGCGCGGCTGCGCTACGGAGATCAGGAGGACGCTCAGCCAACGTCGGTGTTGCTGCGCGAAGCCTACGTCAACCTGTACGCGGGGCGGCTCGATCTGAGGCTCGGCCAGCAGATCATCGTCTGGGGACGCGCCGATGGGGTCAATCCGACCAACAATTTGACGCCGCTCGATCTGCGCAGCCGCTCGCCGGTCGAGGACGACCGACGGCTGGGCAACGTGGGTGCGCGCGCGTTCCTGACCTTTGCTCCGATCAGGCTGGAGGGCGTTTGGATGCCTCTATACGCAGCGACCGAGCTTCCGACGAGCGTCGTGTTGCCCGACGGCGTCAGCTTCGGCGAGCAAAAGCGGCCGACACCCAAGCTGAAGAATGCGCTCAGCGCGGGGCGCCTACACCTCGAATTGCCCGCCTTCGAGGCTTCCGCGTCGTACTTGTACGGCTACGCGCCCTTGCCAGGGCTGTCGCTGCAAGACTTCAACGCTGGGCGAGACTACGGCATTCGTATCGGGCGCACGCCTTACAAACAGCAGGTGATTGGCGCCGACTTTTCGACCGCGATCGCCGACTACCTCGGTCTGCGCGGCGAAGCCGCCTATCGCATCCCCGCCAACTGGCGAAAGAATCCGTATTCTGCGCGGCCTGACGTGCAATACGTGCTGGGGGTCGACCACACTTTCGGGTCGCTCAGCGCCATCGCCCAATACGTCGGCCGTTACACGTTCGATTGGGCCCGTCAGGTCGAACCGAGCCCGTCCTTCGATCCTTCGATCTTGGGCACTTTCACCGATCCGCTGCCGAGCCTGGCCGCGGAAAGCGTCACCGCCTCCATCAACGACGTGCTCGCGGCTCGCAACCAGATCCTCTTTGCGCAGACGGTCCGCGTGCAACACGCCGCAACCCTCCGGCTCGAGTGGCAGGCGCTCAATCAGACTCTGTCCCTCTCCGCGCTGGCGATGCTGAACTTCACGACCAAGGAGTGGTTGCTCTTCCCCAAGCTCAGCTACCAAATCAGCGATGGCATGAGCTCGACGATCGGGGCGGAAATTTATCAGGGGCCCCGCGACACGCTGCTGGGCTTGCTGGAGCAAGAGCGAAGCGCAGCCTATGCCGAGCTTCGCTTCAGTTTCTGAGTCGGCACGGTGCACCATGCGATCCGTAAACCTTCGTTCGACACTGCTCGCCATCGGTCTTTCAACTGGCGCCGCTTGTCAGCGCACCCCTGGCCATAGCTCTGGCCCGGCGCTCGGCTCAGGCGGACAATCCGGCGCGACCAGCTCTCAGAGCGGGGGAGCGCCGAGCACGATGGGAGGACAGGCGCCGGCGGCAGGCAGCGGGGGCGCGAGCACCGCGAACGCCGGCGCCAATGGCGTCGCTGGTAGCGCAGGGGGCTCCGGTGGCGGCGTTTCCTCCGGTGGGGCCGGCGTCGCCGGGGCGTCAGGAGATGGCAGCGGCGGACAAACGGCACCCGTGGTGCAAGCGGCGCCCGGCACCAAGCCTGCACTCACCGCGCAGACGAGCTTCGACGGACTCGCCGTCGGAAATCCTACCGATTTGAGTCTCGCGGTCGGGCCGAGTCACATCGTGCAGGTCGTCAATTGGTCGATGGCCGTGTACTCGAAGACCGGCGTGTCGATGCGCGGCCCCATCACCTCGAACACACCCTTTGCCGGGGCTGGCGGCCGCTGCGAAGCCGCCGGCAATGACTCGGCTGCAGACCGCGGCGACGTGCTCGTACGCTACGATCAGCTCGCCCAGCGTTGGATCTTTCTGCAGCCCGTCCTGCAAGCCCCTTACGCCATGTGCTTCGCCGTGAGCGACGGCGCGGATCCGCTCGGCACTTACCACCACTACGAGTTTGCGCGCCCGCTCTTCCCCGACTATCCGCGGCTCGGGGTGTGGCCCGACGGCTACTACGTCGGCAGCAGCACGGGGGACGACGTGGTTCAAAAGACGGTCTGCGTCGCTGATCGCGTCCGCATGCTTGCTGGACAACCCGCCACCGAGAAATGCTTCACCAAGGAAAAGGTGAACTTTCTGAACCCCGCGGACATCGACGGTACGACGCTGCCGCCCGCTGGGGCGCCCAACATCGTGCTCGCGTTGGGTGGTGAGCAGCTGAGCAACTCGTTCGAAGACGATGGCGTCTACGCCTACAAGTTTCACGTCGACTGGACGACGCCCGCAAACTCGACGTTCACGGGCCCCACCAAGATCGCCGTCGCGCCCTATCACTACCTGTGCAACGGGCAGCTCTCGTCATGCGTCACGCAACCGGGCACGGCCGTGCGCTTGGACGCCCAGGGCGACAAGCTGATGCAGCGCGTTTCCTACCGGAATTTCGCCGACCATCAAGCGCTGGTCGTCACCCATTCGATCAACGGAGCCAACGGGGGTGGCGGGCTTCGTTGGTACGAATTTCGTATCAACGGCAGCGGAGATCCAGTGCTCCATCAACAGAGCACCTACTCGCCGGATAGCTCCTATCGCTGGCTCGGTAGCGCCGCCATCGACAAGAATGGTGCGATTGGCATCGGCTATTCCTTCGGAGGGGCGCCGCAATTCGTGGGTCAGCGCTTCCTGGCACGGACCGCCGCCGATCCGCTGGGAGTGCTGACGTTTCAGGAATCGATTCTGGCGGCCGGGCAAGCCGCACAAACCGACACGTTACGCTGGGAGGACTACACGACGACGGTGGTCGACCCGAGCGACGATCAAACCTTTTGGTACGTCGGCAACTACCTCAAGACCGGCAGCTCCAAGCCCGCGACCCGCATCGGTGCCTATCGGGTGCCGTGAGAGGCCGTCTGAATCTTGCTGCCGCTGCTAGAACACCAAGGCATCAGTGCAGCTGGCGGGCGGCGTCACCGTTCCAAACTGCGTTTGGGGTACGTCCCACCGCGAACAGGCCATGCCGTTGATCTGCGAGATGCATTTGTCGTACGTGTCGCTGACGTCAGTGACGTCGCTGCAAGGCAGCCGGTCTTCGATTTCTTGCACGCACGAATCGGTATCGGTTTGCGCAGTGTCCTGGTCGATGCGCCCCACTTGGACATAGCAACTGAAGGCCTTGTTGCACCAGGTGCTGGCGTAGGTTTGGCATTCGGTCACCGGGGACGGCTTCGCCGATTCTCCGGCAGCCCCGTCGGACGAGCTGCCTCCGTCGCCACAGGAACGCGGAGCGGCCGCAGCCAACAGCAACAGAGCTAACGCACGCAACATCACAGCCTCCGGCGCCACGGTAGCTGACCGCACCGCCGAAAGGCAACCGACGCTCCGCTCAGGAGCGACCCGATCCCACCCAATCCCAACCATCTCGAGAAAATACCCCGGCCAACGCGAGGCGCGGCCTTCGAGCGGTGGCGCTACCTGGCGTCAGTCGCGCCATCACGTTTGGCTTCAATCGCGCCAATCCAGGTTCGTTCGGCGGATTGGCGCGTGGTCAGCGGGTGGCACGCTGGCTGCACCGGGAGTGTCTCGGCGGGGCTCGTACGCGCCGGCCGTGGGCCGCTCAGTATTCAAGCGCGCGCGCGGTTCGCCAGAAAGAATGAGTTTGGCGATGAAAAAACAATGGAACAATCGAGCCCTGCGCGACGGCCTGTTTTCGATGACTTTGTTGACCACTTTCGCGTGCGGCAATGACCGAGGCGTGGAGGATCTGGGCACGACCCAAGAGGCAGCGTACGTGAACGACAGCGTGACGCAGTGGTACGACACGACGCCGCCCAACACGATCAACGTCTGCATCAACGGCTACTTCAAGCTCGCCAGCTCCCAGGATCCGAACCTGGGACAACCCATTCCCGGAAGTCCGCCTTGCGCGGGCGACTTCGACTGCGACACCAGCAAGTCACGGTATTGTGACTGCAAGGGCGGCTCTTGTGGAGACGATGGGCGTACCAGTGCGTGCGCGGCGGATCCCAGCAAATGCACCTGCTTCATCGGGCAAATGGGCACTTGGTCCAGCACCACTACGGAGTTCGTGAACTCGCGGCGCTGGCTGCGCGAAGCGCTCGCCGAGTGGTCGAACGTCTCGGATCTGCGCATCAGCGTCGCCGACGTGTGTCCCTCTCCGCTCACCGGCACGATGCCCATTCGTCTGCAGGGCTCGAACGATCAGGGCGGCATCGCCGGCCACGCCGTGGCTGGCGTGGGGGCGCGCCTGTCGACGAACGAAGGCTGGACTCAGGGTGTCGAGCCGGAAGCGCAGTTCGCGGTGGCCAGCTTCGACGGCGATCTCACCAGCGCCAACCGCTTCAAGGCCACGGTTGCTCACGAGTTCGGGCATGCTGTGGGGTTCAATCACGAGCACGAGCGCGCCGTGCGGCCCGACAACGCCTGCGTGAACGGATACGGCCACTCGGCGGGCGACCGGGAGAGCCAACTCTTGTCGGACTACGACCCGGATGCGCTCGTCAACTACTGTCGCGATCTCAATCGGAACGACGACTTCAACGATGACCCCGCATTACCCAAGCTATCTGCGCTCGATACGCTCGGCGCGCAAGAGCTCTTCGGCTTCTTTGGCTCGTCATCGCTGACCGCACGTAACTTTTGCAACGGCGCCGGAGAACGCCCATTCGTAGGTCGCTTCAACCAAGACTCACGCGCCGATCTGCTGTGCGTGAACTCGCAGACGGGGCAGATGAGAATCGACTTCGCGGACGCGAGCGGTCACTACTCGAGCATCGACTGGACCGCGAGCCGCAACTTCTGTGTCGGCACCAATGACCGGCTGTTCGTTGGGGATACCAATGCCGACGGCCGTGACGACCTCATCTGTGGCAATGCGTCCACAGGAAAAGTGCTGGTCTCCCTGGCGACGACCAGCGGAACCTTTGCCGGCCCGGGCGTGCTCGAAGCCAACAATTTTTGCAACGGCGCCGCTCCGGGCTCGATCGCCGTCGGCGACTTCAGCGGCGACAAGCGGGTGGACCTCTTGTGCCGGCGAGCAAACGGCGGTCTCGAAGTGAACCTCGCCGACAGTGCCGGTCACTACGGCGCGTCCGAGCAAGCGTTGACACTAGCGAGCTATTGCACGAGCTCGAGCCAGGATCTGCTGGTCGGCGACTACGATGGAGACGGCCGGAGCGACCTGGTCTGCTACGACCGTAGCAACGCGGAGGTGAGTGTCGTCCAATCCGAGTTCACGGCGGCGAACGTGCCCATGTTCAAGGCGGCCGTCTGGACCGGAACCCCGACGAGCTTTCCGACGGGGTGCCAGCCTTCCACGCTGCTGTTGGCAGATCTCAATGCCGACGGGCGCAAGGATCTCGTCTGCCGGTCGGGCGGCACCTTCAACGCTGCGCTCGCCCAGGGCGATGGTGGCTATCCTAGAGCAAACTTTCGCGGTCCGTTCGCTAGGTGGTGCTCGGATCTCCCGAATGATCAGCTGTTGGCTGGCCCGGCCAAAGGCGGCGTGTCGGACGACCTTCTGTGCATCTCCCGGAATGGCAACCAGTCGCAGCAGTTCGCCGCCGTGCCCGCGTTCTCGACGTCACCGAGCGCCGCGCCGCCGCGCCTTTCCGGCACGACGCGCTGCGACGTCGCCAACTCGATCGAGCTCGGTGCTCCGGGAACCCAACGGACCGTGTCCAACCACGCGTGTCTGATGATTCGAACCGGCTATCCGAGCTGGTGGGGTAGTGCGTGGGACTCGGACCCGAGCTCGGGCCCCCGTACTCTGAAGCTCCAAGATCCGCGGCTGGGCGTCGCACCAGTGCCGTTCGTTTGGAGCAATCCGTGTGGCGGACCAAGCGGTAGTGGGACGTTCCGCAGGGACTGGGATGACAAGCTCCTGAACGTCGTTGACCGCGCTTGCACGACGTTCATCGAGCTCCAAGGTCCCGGCAACGGCACGGTGGATCTCGTGTACTGGGCGCAGTAGGCCCTTACGCGCGTCGCCCCCCCGCCGAGCGCAACGCCGCTGTGGCGGGGGGAGGATTGCTGCCCGCGCCACGCTGGCGCTATCAGCGCCGCGGTGGCGCACGCCACGCCGCTCGTGAGGCCAACGCGAGGCCACGCGGTCCTCGCAGCCGCCCCCTTCGCCAAACACGAATGGCGCGATTGGGGCCAGGCATGGCGCGACCAGGTCCGGCGCGGCGCGATTGGCGCGCCGCTATCGCGCCGACAATGCGTGCCGCTCGTCCACGGCGGCTCGATGTGCATCTGCAAATACTCCTCGAGCCGACGAGAAAACGCGCCCATGTTGGGCGTTGCGGTTGGGCGAGACGGTGAGCGGGGAGAGCGGCGGCACGAGCGTTGCACTGCTGGCGCGCACCCACGGAGGGATAACAACACATGACCAATTCGAAAAATATCGATCTCATTTCATCCTCGTCGACCGCGTCGACCCGTTCGCGACTGGCCGCCTTCACGCTGCTCGCGCTCGCACCGCTCGGCTGCACGCTGCAGAGCGGCGACGACGCGCAAGCGAACGACCTCGAGCAAGTCGGCGAAGTTGCGGAGGCGATCACGGCTGGTTACCTGCCGCCCGCGCTCACCTCGGTGCCAGTCGAGATCAAGAACGTGAACAGCGGCAAGTGCTTGGACATCGCTGGCGCTCAAGACGGGGCAACGGCACAGCAATACGACTGCAACGGCGGGCTGAATCAGACGTTCGAGTTCTTCAACTTGTTCGACTCGCCGACCTACCTCATCCAAGCCGCCCATGCTCACAAGCGTTTGAACATCGTAGGAAATAGCACCAGCAACAACGCCCTCGTCGTCATGGACGTGGGGCAACGCTTCATGTTCGAGAAACAGACCGACGGGAGCTTCCGTATCGCTGCGATCAACAGCAAGAAGTGCCTCGACGTACCGAACGCCAGCCTGGCGAGCGGCGTGCCGCTGCAGCAGTACGACTGCCACACCGGGACCAATCAGCGGTGGACAATCACCGCGCGCGCCAAGCCCAAGAACTTGTATGCGCACCACAGCGCCAAGTGCCTCGATGTGAGCCAAGCCAGCACGGCGGACAATGCGTACGTGATCCAGTTCGGGTGCCGCTCGCAAGCCAACCAGAAATTTTCGATGGGCGCGGCGACGGTCGTGAACGGTGTTTCCTACGTCTCACTCGTGGCGAGCCACAGCGGGAAATGCCTGGACGTCTTCGACGCGAGCGGCTCAAACGGCGCCAGGGTGCAGCAGTACATCTGCAACAATGGCGACAACCAGAAATGGGAAGTGGTCAGCCAAGGCCCCGGCTTCAACGCGTTCCGGAACAAGGCTAGCGGCAAGTGCATCGACGTTGCCGGGGGGTCCACGGCCGACAACGCGAACATCCAGCAGTACACTTGCAACACCACCTTCAACCAAGCCTTCTCCTGGCAGGACTTCTGACGTCGAGCTCCTGAGCGAACCCCGTCCCGATTCGGATTCAAGACCGACCCGGGCTGCGGTTCGACTCGCTGGCCATCACCGCAACTCGTCTGCGGTGATGGCCGGCGGTCAGCTTGGCCTTGCAGTGGAGAAAGCGTTACCCTCCGGCGGGTGGTGGAGCGAGCCGATGTCAACGACTTGGAAACGGAGCCCGAGGCGGACCCCCGCCCGAGGCTGTCGGGCACGCCCAGCGACCTCGGTTTCGTAGTTCTCTTCAGCTCAGAGGGGAGCGAGCATCTGGGCGCGTGGATTCCGGTGCCCGAGGGTCGGGCAAACCTGCTCGGGCGCGGGGCGCCGCGCGAAGGCGACGAGGTTTCGAAGCTCGAGCCGGTGAGACAGCGCCCTGGCGACGCGAGGCGCGTTCCGCCCTTCTCGCAGCCCGCGCTGTCACGAGCGCAGCTTCTGGTCAAACGACTCGGCAGCGAGATGCTGCTGATCGAAAATGTTGGGCGCTGCCGGGTCGCGGTCAATGGCGTCGAGACACGCCAGACGACGCTTGGACCGGGTGACCTGGTGGAGGTGGGTAGTCAGCTGCTCTTGATTTGTGCGCTCCGCCCTCGTGAGCTCGCCGGGCCGGCCGAGGGGCTTCACGAGTTCGGGCGCGCGGACTCTTATGGTTTTGTCGGTGAGTCGCCGGCGGCCTGGCGCTTGCGAGCGGACGTCGCCGCCGTCGCGCCGCGCGTCGGACACGTGCTGATCCTGGGGGCGACCGGCACGGGCAAGGAGCTGGTCGCCATGGCTCTGCACTCCCGGTCGGGCGCGGGCAAGCTCACCTCGCGAAACGCCGCGACCTTGCCGGAGGCTTTGGTCGACGCCGAGCTCTTCGGCAACCTCAAGAACTACCCGAACCCAGGCACTCCCGATCGTCCGGGGCTGATCGGGGCGGCGGATGGCGGATGTTTGTTCTTGGACGAGTTTGCGGAGCTACCGCAGTCGGCCCAAGCCCATCTGCTGCGCGCGCTCGATCATGGTGAATACCAGCGCCTGGGTGAGGCCTCCGTGCGCCATTCTCGCTTTCGTTTGATTGCCGCGACCAACCGGCCCGAGAGCGCTCTGCGACGCGACCTGTTGGAGCGGTTCGATTTCCGACTGCGGGTGCCGACACTCAGCGACCGGCTCGAGGACATTCCCTTCATCGCCCGGCACTTGCTTGCGAGCATGGCGGCGGAAGCCCCCGAGCTCTGCTCGAAATTTGCCGGCGCCGACGGCTTGCCGAAGCTCAGCCTGAGCTTCGTGGCGCGACTGGCGCGTCACCCTTTCGAAGGGAACGTGCGCGAGCTTCGCAGTCTGCTCTGGGCCGCGCTCCACGAAGCGCCCGGGGACGGTTGGCTCGAATGGCCACGTTCGGCCACGAGCCATGCCGAACCTCAGTGGTCCCAACCACCCGCAGCGATTCCGACGACCGAGCTCGCCAGTGGTGTGCGCGAGCAAATTGCCTCGGTGCTAGAGGCTTGCGGCGGCAACCAGCGCCGCGCCGCGGAGATGCTGGGCATGCCTCGCCGCACGTTGGTGCGTCGCATCGCCGAGCTGGGCATACCCCGCCCGCGCAAGCCTACTGACTAGGCCCCCGCTTCAACGCCGGTAGAGCTGCGCAGGATCGAGCGGATCGGGTTTCGGCGGCGCGGCTTCAATGGCGCGCGCCGGTGCGGAAGCTTCGGCTGGCAGCGCAGGCGCGGCTGAGGCTTTCGCACGCGGGGTCGGCGCGTGTGGCAAAGCGCGTGTGGCGATGGGGCTGTGGGCTGCGGTTCCAGGAGCGGCCGTAAGTGCCGCGGACGAGCTGGGTGCGGCGGGCGCGCTCGGCGGCGGTTCGCCGGCGGTTTGGGGCGGAGGCGCAGAGGTCGGCGCGACGAGCGCCGGGGGCGACTTTGGTTCTGGCTCAGCGTGGCCAGCTTGGTTGCCGCGCCGGGCGACGCTGAGCCATGAAAGCAGCAACCCGAGCGCCGCCGGTAGCGCAAACCATCGCCAGCTCCGGCGCCTGGCCGGCGTGCCTTCGCGCGGGGGGAGGGGGGCGCTCGCGAACCGCGCCAGCGCGCGCGACAACGCCACCACCGTGGGGGGGCGCTCGGCCGGGTCCTTCTGCAAGCAATCCAAGATCACGCGCTCGAGCCCGTCGGGCAGCGATAGCGAGCCGGGCAGGCGGGCTGGCGCTGCCGTCAAAATCTGCGCACACAGCCGGGGAACACTGTCGCCATCGAACGGCAGACGACCGCTCAAACATTGGTAGAGCACGACGCCCAACGCCCAAACGTCGGTTCGTTGATCGACGGCGTCGGGCCGCGTCAGTTGTTCCGGCGAGACGTAACCCGGTGTGCCGAGCAAGCTCCCTTCGGACGTGGACTGCAGCGAATCGAGCTGGGGTAAAGGCCCGAGCCACTTCGAAACCCCGAAGTCCAAGACTTTGAGCCGCCGGCGTCCATCGAACCCTTCGGCCAAGAACAAATTCGACGGCTTCAGATCGCGATGGATAATGCCGAGCGAGTGCGCTTCGGCGAGCGCCTCACACGCCTGCAGACCGTACTCCACGGTGAGCGCGAGCGGCAGCGGACCGCGCTTGAGCTCCGCTGCCAGATCGTTGCCGTTGAGCCGCTCCATCACGATGAAGGGAACGCCCTCGATCTCCCCCACGTCGAACACGCGGACCACGTGCTCGCTGCGCATTTTGGCGATGGCTCTGGCCTCCAGCGCGAAGCGCTTGGCGGGACGGGCGTTTTGGGCCAGCTCGGGGCGTAGGAACTTGATCGCCACCGGCCGCTCCAAATCCAGCTGCACTCCGGCAACCACCACGCCCATCCCGCCTCGGCCCAGCAGCTCACCTTCGCGATACTTGCCGGCCAGCACGCGTCCGGGCCGGCCCACCCAGGACGAGTGGGCCGAGGCGTTCTCGCCGTCGCCCGAGGCCGCGGGCTCGGGGACTTCGGTGGCTTGGTCTTGGAGGCTGTCCGTCATTCGGAATGCGCCATCGAAGGCGGCCGACTCTACACCACGGCGCCCCGCTGACCCTAGACAGGGCGCCGCCGCCGCTCTCAATCGGTGTACGCTCGCCAACGAATCCTTGTTTTCTATGCGTAGTCTTGGGTTGCTGGTCGCGGCTTGGGCCGTCTTTGCTGCCGCTCCGGCTCGAGCGGCGGAGCCTTCCGATCCAGCGGCGGCCGAGGCTTTGTTCGCGGACGGCAAGGCGCTGATGCAACAAGGTGACTACGAGCGGGCGTGTCCCAAGCTCGAAGAAAGCTATCGGCTCGACCCGGCTACCGGGGCGTTGCTCGCGCTCGGTCTCTGCCACGAAGGTCAGGGCAAGTTGGCCAGCGCGTGGGCCGAGCTGATGAACGTCGCGGCGCTGGCCAGCGCCGAGCACAACCCGGAACGCGAGCAAGCCGCACGCCAGCGCGCGGAGTCCCTGGCACCTCGCTTGGCGTTCTTGATCGTTCAGGTCCAGCCATCCGTGGCGCGCTTACCAGACTTGGCCATTCAGCACGACGGTGTGCAGCTGAGGCCCGCCGCGTGGGGAGCCCAAATTCCGGTCGATCCAGGACGGCATCTGCTGCGCGCCTCGGCGAAAGGACGCGAGCCGTGGGAGGCCGAGATCTTGATCGTTCGCCCCGGCCAGCGCGCGGTCGTTCAAATTCCGGAGCTTGTGCCGCCTGGGCCGGCAAAGCCGTCGCCGTCCGAGCGTCGGCCACGAACCACGCCTTCGCCGATCACGCCCGTGCGCCTGGCCGGCGTCGCTCTGGGGAGCGCGGGGGCGACCAGTCTCTTGTTCGCTGCGGGCGCGCTGTGGCGCGCGCTCAGCCAAGACGCGGCGGCTGACGACAATTGCAGACCAGCGCCGTGCAACGCGAGCGCTGAGCGTCAGCGCGCGTCCGCCACGGAGGCCGGCCGCTTTGCGACCATCGCCTCGATTGGGGGTGGCGCGCTGCTCGGGACCGGAATCGTGCTGTTCGTAGTGGGCCGGCCAAGTCCCAACCAGACCACCACGGTGCGCTGGGCGGCAGGGCTGACGTCTCACGGCATCGAGCTGCGGCGCGACTTCTGAGCGCGACCTTCCGCGTGGCGCGCCAGTTCGACTCGGAGTATTGGGTCACCCTCATGCAGCATGGACGGCGGGTTGCACTGAGCTCCATCTCGAAGCTGGCATGGTTAGCGGCAGCCACGCTTTGCGGTTGCAACGCGCTGTTCGGCATCGGAGACGATGACGAGTCGCCAGGCGCAGCCGGTAGCGCGGGCGACGCGACCAGTCGCGAAACCGGAGGCCAAGCCGGAGCGTTTCCGGACGCTGCGTCGGGCCAATCGTCGAGCGCCGCTAGCAGCTCACGCGGCGGCGACCCAGGAACCGTCACCGCTGGCACGACCGGTGGCGCTGGCGATGCAGGAGCCCTGACCACTGGCACGGCCGGTACCGGGGGCGAGTCGCCGAACGGTCAAGGTGGGGCCACGGTCACTGGCAAGGTCGAGAACATCTGGGGCTACCCGCTCGAGGGCGTCACCGTGACCGCTCGCTCGGCGAACGGGGACTCGTCCGGCGTGACGGACGCGAGCGGGGCCTTCACCGTCGACAACGTCGCTACGCCCTACGAGGCCTTCTTCGTCGTCGACGGCGGCGACTTTGTCGAAGGCTGGTCCTTTCAAGGCCTCACCCGGGCCGATCCGATCTTTCGGACGGTGAACAGCGGTAACGGAACGCATTCTCTACCGCAGGTCGAGGCGACAGGCGTCGATGCTGTGGCCGAGCCGTTCGTCGGATTCGCGGTTGGGACGCCCTACGGGCGACTACCCAGCGGGTTGCCGCAGCGCGAGCTGATGGCCGGCGACTACGTGTACCTCTACGGAGCCCGGAAGGCCGATGGCACAGCGCATGCGCTGTCGTTCCTGGCGGATGAGAACAAGTTGCCGACGGATTACCTCGGCTACGCAAGCCATTCTATCCACATCGACACTGACCAGAATCAGTCGGAGTTGGTGAGCCTGGATCTCTCCCCCCCGGATCCGAAGCTGCCCGTGGACACGGTGTCGGGGACGGTCACCGGCGGCTCGCTCGACGTGCAGGTGAACGCGCTCTGGTTGATGTTCGACAGCAACGCGGACATGCTGCTTGCGCGCGAGCACGCGAGCGACGCGAGCTTCAGCTACCAGGTGCCGGCGCTCCCGGACGGGGCGGCGATGGTGACCGTCGCCGTTGGCGGCTGGGGCAGCGACGCGCTGGCGATCGGCTATCGAGCTGGTTTGCAACCTGGGCAGAGCGGTATCGAGCTCGTGGTACCGCCCGCTTCGTCGCCGACCCTACCGGAAGCGGACGCTTACATCAGCGCCGACACTTCGTTCAGCTGGGAAGCGCCGGTTCCCGTTTCCGTGCTCCTCGTGGATCAAATCGTACGCGACGAGATCCCACGCCTGCTGCACGTCGTGACGGCCCAGGCCTCCGCTCGCATCCCCCAAGCGTTGTTCGAAGGAATGGGCTTCGACCCGGACCAGTCCTGCCATTGGATGGTGGAAACCCACGGCGACTTCGACGGAGTGGACGCAACCGCCAGCGACGCAGGTTTTCTGACTGCGTTCTCCGAAAACGGCGAGCCGATGGGTCCGCTGCGACCCGACGGCGCCTACACGCGCTCTCGCCAAGTGCGCTGCTCCTTCTCACCGTGAGCTATTTGCGCGCGGCGCCGCAGCTCCGCTCCCTAGACCTTCCAAGGTCCACGAGCGCTGATTGCCCTTCTGGCGCTTCAGCCCCATAGGAGTGGCATGGGCGACTTGAGCGGCAAGCATTGTTTGATCACCGGGGCCAGCTCCGGCATCGGTCGGGTTACGGCCGAGGTGCTGGCGGGGCGGGGCGCCAAGGTGTGGCTCGCCTGCCGTGATGGCGCCAAGGCCGAGCCAGTGCTCCATGCCATCGCCCAGGCGGGCGGCAACGCCGAGCTGGTGCCGCTGGACTTGGCCGATTTGGATTCGGTGCGGGCGTGCGCAAAAGTCGTGCTCGCACGAGACGAGCCATTGCACTTGTTGATCAACAACGCGGGTCTTGCCGGACGCCGGGCGCTGACGCGGCAGGGGTTCGAGCTGACGTTCGGTGTCAACCACCTCGGCCACTTCTTGCTCACGGAGCTGCTCGTGCCACGGCTGCTGCGCGAGGCGCACAGCCGCGTCGTCAACGTCTCGTCCATCGCTCACTACGACGCTCCCGGCATCGACTTCTCCGCGCTCCGTGAGCCGAGCCGCTGGTTCGGCGTGCTCCGTGCCTATCAGGTCTCGAAGCTGTGCAACGTGCTGCACGCCAAAGGGCTAAGCAAGCGCTATGGCGAGCATGGGCTGCATGCCTATTCGCTCCATCCGGGAGTCATCGCGAGCGACGTGTGGCGAGAAATTCCTCAGCCCGTGCGCTGGATCATGCTTCGCAACATGCTCTCGAACGAAGACGGCGCGAAAACCACGCTGTACTGCGCCACCAGCCCGGCCGTGGCGGACCACAACGGTCGCTACTACGATGATTGCGCCGAGAAAGCGCCGTCCCGGCTCGCCCTCGACTCCGCCCTCTGCGACGAGCTCTGGCAGCAGAGTCAGCGTTTCGTGTCTTAGCTCACCGGGCAGCTGCCGCACGTCGGCTGGCCCGGGTCGCTCGATCGATATAGCGACTCACTGGTCACTCGCGAGTTTCAGTTCTCTTTCGCCCTTCACTGCGGGTGAGCCGCGCTGGTCTTGCGCGGCTCTTCGCGCAGGTCGAGCAGGAGGTCCGTCACCTTTTGTTGGCGCGGGGCGTTGCCGAGCACGAGCTTTACTCGATCGCGGATTTGCTCGTGATTGTAACGGGGGTTGGCCACGATCAGCGGGATTTCCGAATCTTGGCGTGAGGGGCTGCCGTGCCAAGAACGGTAGGGGCTGGCGAAATAGTAGCGTTCGTCCGGAATGTCGCGATCACCGTTGTGCGCGAGCAGCATGATGTCCCCGGCTCGTTCGCCACGTAGGCCGACGGCGAGATCCCGTAGACGCGCTTCCGTTTCGACGTAGGTCGGGTGGGGGTGTTGCTCCAGGTAGGCGCCAATCGGCACCGTTCGACCGTCGCCGACGTAAACCTCGAACGGCAGATCGTCCTCCGCGTAAGGTTTGGGCTCGCGTGTGAGCACGAGGTCTACCGTGCCTTTCAGCGCGGGCACTAGCTTGCCGTCGCTGTTGTTTCGGAAAATCGCCTCCGCCAACGGCAGCACGTCCTCGCGGTAACGCGGCGGCTGCTTCCAGTCGCACACGCGCTTGGGCTCGTCGCAGCTGGTGCGATCAGCCAAGTAGATGAAGGAGGTGGCGCCGCCCTCGGTCAAAACCGCGTCGAAGCCCGTGTCCTTGGCCACCTTCTCCGCGAAGGGGCGCAGCCGATATCCGGCCTTTGCGATCAAGCGTGCCGGTGAGTCGGACCCTTCCGTATACAGAGCGTGCTTTTCGTCATGGCGCACGGGGGTGTGACCATGATCGGAGGTCAGTACGACCCATCGATCCCGTAGGCCGTCGCGTTCGCGTAGCTTGGCCGAAAGCCTGCCGAGCGCCGGATCGGCCACCTCGTGCAGGTATGCACGGCGTGCCTGGTCCGGACCTTCCTCGGCCACGTGCGCGTACAAATCCGTTCCGGTCAGGTACACGGTGAGCACGTCGGGCACGGGATCGTCGCGGTCGTCTAGCGCGTCCACGACTTTGTCGATCACGTCGTTGTCCAGCATCGCGAACATGCTGCGGTCGGGCTTGTCGTCGTCTTGCAGGGTGGCGGTCTTGGCTGTCTTTTTGGTGATTTTGACCAGCCCTTCTTCGAGAGCCCGAGCCATCACGGTGTTGGTAGCGAAAAGCAGACGGTCCGCTCCGCTGTACAGCTGGTGCAGCGCGACCCAAATGGCGATGTTCGGCTCGCGCGACCGCATGCGTTCGTACACGGTCGGCACCTTGACCAGCTCGTTGAGGTAGCCATCCGTGTAAATCTCGATCGTCGGCTTGGAATCCTGGAACGAAACGGGGGCCGGTGCGCCCAGCCGGTTCTCCTCACGGATGAAGAACTCGTTGCCAGTGACGCCGTGAACAGCAGGAGGAACGCCGGTCATGGCCGTGGTCCACGCCGCCATCGTCGACGAAGGCATCGTCGAAAGCAGCGTGCGGTCGAAGTAAGCATGCGGAAATTTCTTGCCCTCGCCGGCGAGTAGGTCGGTGAGCTTGGGCAGCTCATCTTTGTCCAGCATGTCGTAGAGCAAGTCCCGGTTCACGCCGTCAAACGCAAGGAACAAGATGGGAGCATTCTTGGGCGAGCTCTTGGGCGCGTCTTCGTCGCGATCACGAATCGTCTTCTCGGTATCGGTCAGCGTGAGCTGCGCCGTTTTCACCGTCGTGAGGCAACTGACCGACTGAACCACGAGCGCCAAGCAAGTGAAGGAAGCGAGGCCACGCCAGGTCATGCCCGCGACGTGTACAAACCGCGTGCCGAGCGTCAGCCAGGTAATTTTGCGGATGGATTTCTGCGTGCGTGGCGGGCACGCACGACGCATTCGCGACGGTCAGTGGCAAATGGCCTCGTGTGGAAGGCCTTGCGCCCAGTGGCTATGCGTTGGGCCAGCGCGGGAAGCGCTTTTTGAAGACGCTTCGGACTTTGGCGGCAGCCAGACGCTTTGGCACGCGCCGTGCTTGAAGGACGACATGTTCAAGTCGTTCACCCTCGTTGCTCTCGCCATGAGTCTCTCAGCCATCGCCTGCGGCGGTGACTCCCACGCCGCCAAGAGCGCAGACGACGCCGCCGCCAGTGAGCGCGCTGCCGAGCACGCCGATGATGCGGCTGACAAGGCGGCTGACAAGGCCGATAAAGCCGCCGACAAAGCGGACGATGCAGCGGACGAAGCCAACAAGACCGACAAGTAAATGGAGCTAGAAGCCGACGTCGCGGTCGGTCCCAGGGAGAATCATCATGACGCGCCCTTTTGAAACTTGGAAGGTTCTGCCTCACGGCAAGTTGACGGCGATCGAGGACAATTTGCTCACGGTGGTCGGTGAGCTGCAGATGCCGCTCGGCGAGTTTCCAAGGCGCATGTCCGTGGTTCGCTTGCAAGACGGCCGGCTAGTGATCTACAGCGCCATTGCCCTCGACGAGCCGGAAATGGCGGCGCTGGAGAAATTCGGGAGCCCGGCGTTCTTGATCGTCCCGAGCGATCGACACCGCCTGGATGCCAAGATTTGGCGACAGCGTTATCCCCAGTTGGTGGTGATCGCTCCCGAAGGCGCGCGCGCCAAGGTCGAAGAAGTGGTGAGAGTCGACGCGACCTCATACGATTTCGGCGATCCGACCGTCGAGCTGCTAGCGGTGCCGGGCATGGACCAGCATGACGCGGCGCTCGTGGTGCGCAGCCCGAGCGGCGTGTCGCTGGTTTTGAACGAGCTGATCTGGAACGTCGACAACAAGCCGGGCTTTGGCGGTTGGTTGATGAAGACCTTGGGCTTCACGAAGGACGAGCCGCAGATCCCGGCGCTGATCTCGCTCACCGGCATCAAAGACAAGCCGGCGCTTCAACAGCAACTGGAAGCGTGGTCACAGCTCTACGGGCTGAAACGCATCATCGTGTCACACGGTGCCATAATCGAAAACGACCCAGCCATCGTGCTGCGCGATTTGGCGAGCCAGCTTGCAGCCTGAGTCGGCCCAGCGGCGCGGACGCGAAATGTCGCAGCTCGTTCGGGGCGTGATGGCAACGGATCGCTACGAAGCCTTCGACACGCTAGCCACGCTGCTACTCTTTCGCGTCGCTCAACCTGAAAATAACTCGCTATGCGTAAAGAAAGACTGAGAGAAACGAACGCGCCAGGCGCACCTATGAGCATGCGTTGGTTCTTCGCTGTGGCTTGGTCCGTTGCTCTACCGCTCGCTTGTACCCCACCCAAGCCGCTACCGGAGGCAACCGAACCGACGGTTGCCCCCAAAGAGGTAGAGCTCACAGCCAGCGACAAGACGCCCCCTCCCGAGCCGACCGTCGACAAGCCTTTGGTGCCGCCGACGCAGCCGGACCCGTCCATCGAGCCCGTCTTGAAGTTCACGGGCGCGTTCGCCATGCCGGAGAGCGTCCTGTACGACCCAGCTGCGGATCGCTACTTGGTTTCGAACGTCAACGGTCAACCGGGCGACGCGGACTTCAACGGCTACATCTTGGAGCTGTCTCCCGACGGAAAGATAACGAATCCCAAGTTGATCGCCGGCGGGCAAAACAAGGTTCGCCTGGACGCTCCCAAGGGCATGGCCATCGTCGGCAGCGAGCTCTGGGTGGCCGACATCACGCTCGTACGCAAGTTCGACCTGAAGAGCTCGGCACACAAGGAAGACATCCAATTACCGGGCGCTACCTTTGCCAATGACATCGTGGCCGCGCCGGACGGCGGGGCCTACGTCTCCGACTCGGGCGTGAAGTTCGGGGACAAGGGTCCGGAGCCGATGGGCACCGGCCAAATCTTCTTCGTCGACAAGGCGGGCAAAGTGAAAGTCCTCGCCAAGGGCAAGGAGCTGGGCGGACCGAACGGGCTCGCGCTCGGCACGGGAAACACCCTCGTCGTCAACACCTTGTTGGGAGACGAAGTCTATCGCCTCACGGACAAGGGCGCGCGCGACGTCGTGACCAAAGTTCCCGGCGGTATGTTGGATGGCCTGGTCGCGATGAACGACATGCTGATCGTCTCGAGCTGGAAGACGGAAACCATCTACCGTGGCCCGCTCGGGGGCAAATTCGAGCCCATCATCACCAAAGTCAAAGGCGTCGCGGACCTAGGCTACGACTCCAAACGGAACCGCCTCCTCGTTCCCCGCTTTCTGGACGACACGGTCGAGGTGTACGAGCTCAAGTAGCCGTCCACGCCCCGTTCGCCGCGATTCAGCGCTTACTGCGGCAGGAGCGACGAGATAGCCGCGTACCACTTGTCCGCCATGAACTTGTAGCCGGCCGTGTTCGGGTGGATGTTGTCGGACCCGAACATGGTCCCCACGGAGTAGCCGGTGCTCATGTCGACCAAGACGATGTGCTTGCCGGCGCCTGCGCGGTCTTGCACGATGCCGGGTAGCGACTGATTGTAGGCCTTGATCACGGCGTTGTTGGGGTCGTAGCCGAGCGGGATGATCTGAGCGAGCACGACCAAAGCGTTCGGGGCGTTCGTGAACAGCTTGTCGAGCAGACCCTTTAAATCAGTCTGCATCTGCGCGGCTGTGAAGCTGCCCGAATCGTTGGTACCGATGTGCAGCAGGATGATTTCGGGCGTCCCGCCGCTGCCGCTGCTGAAGGCGGGATTGGGAATCATGGTTGCGATACCAGCGTTGTTGTTGCTGTAGGGGGTGACCTCCGAGATGCCCCAGCCACTGTGGCCTTCGTTCTTCTTCGGGAAGGTTTGGCCCGACACCATGCTCGGCCCATTCGACACCGAGCCCGTGAAGGTGATCTTCTTGGCGCCCGCCACGGCAGCGGCGAAGAGCGGTCCGCGGTACCCACCGTTGCCCTCGTCGTTGACGCCGAACGTGATCGAATCCCCCAGCGGGAGGACCTTGCACGGGTTGGATTGGCACGGCGAAAAAGCCGCCGCGCCGCCCGCTCCTCCGTTGCCGCCCGCGGCGCGACCGCCTGAGCCCGCTCCGCCAGCGGTGCCGCCGGCTCCGCCGAAAGCGCCCCCGCCCGTCCCCGCCGTTCCGGCATTGGTGCCCGCGCCGGCAGCGCCGCCGCTGGACGTCACGCCGCCTTGGCTCGCTTGGCCGGCTGTGGTTGCGCCGCCGCCGTTGTTGGCACTGCCGCCGAGCGACGAGCCCGCGCTCGCGTTGCTACCCGCCACCGAGCTTGCGCCGGAAATCGCGGTGCCCGGGCTGCCGCCCGCTCCGGCGTTGATTCCCCCACCGCCGGCTGAGCCGACATCTGCAGCATCCGAGCAGCCAGCGACGAAGCTCAATGTCATTGCGGCAAACAAGATCGGCTTCACGTTGTGCTCATCGCTTTCCCGGCCGCAGTCTCTGGGAATCTTTGCCGCGAGCCGATCCAAGCGTCACTTCGACACCCCCAAGGTGTCAAGAAGGCCGACACCACCTTGAGCTTGGCGGTCGGGCAAGAGCCGCAACTAACGTCGAGCTCCGCACGTTTCCAGCTCCGTGCGAAGTCTCGCGCCCGCCCTGCGAGAATCTTCTCGCCTGCTTGAGCGGCGCTGAGGGGCACTTTCGCCTCCTCGAATGTGATCCGAGCGTTTGAAGATGAAAACTTTCATCGGTCGGGAGGACGCTCGGAGTCCGCTCGATGCGGAGCGTGGCGACGCCTCGCGTGTCGACCGGCATGTCGAGCAGTGCCCTGCTGGCTGAGCAGCGCCGAATGTCAAGGTTGCTCGGACCGATGACCGTGCGTCTGGCGTCGAGCTGGTCCTTGCAGCGCGATTCGACCCAAAAAAACTGACCATGGACTAGGTCGGGGTGCCGCAGGCAGATTGCACGCAACATCATGTTTAAGCGCTCGATTGTTGGCTTCACCGCCGTCGTCTTGATGGCGCTGGTCTCGGCACGCGCCTACGCGGAAGACGGCGACCCCGTCGTGACGGTGTCGTTGTTGGGCTCGGCTATGTTCGACAAGCCGCTGCCCTCCGATGCCTACTTCAAGCTGCGCTTCGCCCCCACCGACGACAACGTAAAAGCGGCGGTGGTCAGGGTCTGGCCAGCTGCAACGCGCGCCTGCGACCAGGTGAAGGGCGACTTTGGCTCGCTCGTCGGCACCAAGCAGTTCCACGAGCTTTTCATGGTGCCCGGCACCGGCGACGACAAAGCGTTCGTGGCTCGCGTCCCGCCGCTGCAGGTCAAACAGCGGTTTTGCGTGTCCATTCAGTCGTACACGAAGCTCGCTGGCGACCTGCTCAATGCTTTTGCAGCCAACGTGGCCGCGAACGTTGCCGCTAAGCTGGCGCCGCCGGCTGGAGCCGGTGCGGCACCGCCGCCTTCAACTTCGAAGGACCAGGTACTGGACACGATTGCCGACCAGATCACGGCCGAGGCCAAGGTGCGACTCGAGAGCGACGCTCCGTACGCTCGCACGGTGGCAGGAAAAGTCGTGGTGCTGCTCGACCCACAGCTCATCCTCGCCTATACGGCTGCGGTCGCTCAGTACAACGCGACCGTGGCAAATCTCGCGACCATGCCGGCGGACAAGCGTCCACCCGCAGAGGAGACGAAGAAGCACCTCGAGGATCTCTCTGCCGACATCGTTGCCAAGCGCACGGCTCTTGTCGACGCGCTCACCGCCAAACTGAGGGACGACTCCGTGAAGGAGTCGTTCGCGACCGAAAGAGTCGCCTATGGTGGCGCACGCGCTGGTGACGGCGATACTGCGGCGGCGGCAAACTACGCCGCCATCGATACCGGCGTCGTCGTCGCGTTCCCGCTCAAATATGCCGGTGGAAATGGCGACCCCTGGGCCTTGCCCTACGTCGGTCTCAATCTCTACGCGGTGCCCGTTGATCGCGTGATCCCTCTTTCCGAGCTCGTCGATCAGCCTTGGCAGCGTGTTTCGCTAACCATTGGGCGAACGCTCTCCAGCCCGACGTTACCCAACCGCAGCATTACCGACTTGGGGTTTGGCTATCCGGTCGTGGCGATCGGCTACCGCATCACCCAGTTCGTCCGCGTCACTGCCGGCTCCGTCTTCTACCACATCGACAATCCCAACCCGACCTCTGCGCGCACGGTCTTCGGCGTGGCGCCATTCCTTGGCATGGCGCTCGACGGTGACGTGATCGCGATTGGGCAAGGCAAGCTGTTCCCACCGAAGTGAGGACCAAACATGGCATCATTGAGTCTGAGCATTCCCCCCTCGCCGGTAAGCGGCGGAGTACCTTTCGCCTGTACGGTCGACGTGTCTGGCGCGCGCCCCGGCGCCAACGTCAAGGTTACTCTCCGACAGGTGCAGGGCGTCGGATCTTGGAGTGGCGGCGCAACAGTCCTCGCCGACCATTTGGGCATGGGAACCGCACCCTTTCCGTCAGTCGTTTTTGCCGGCATCCCCGGCGGAACCGATCTCGCGACACTGGTTGCCGATGCGTCGGACGACGCCGGCGACTTCTTCTGGTCTTCTTCGAAGAGCACACAGGTCGTCTGATGAGAAAAGCACTCCTAGCTTGCTGGGTCATTGCGTTCGCGAGCGGTTGCAACGACTCGAAGATCTCGACCGAAGACGTGGTCGAGCTCACCGTATGCCCCGACACCGACGATTCCGGTACAGCGTGCTCCACGGCTCCCGACGCGGACTCGCAGTCTACCGTGGTCGTGCAGGTGTGTGTGGGCGGCTCGGTCTCCAATTCGGATCGGCGCACGGACCTGACCGCCACGCTGCGTGCTAGTCACGGGACGTGGGCAGGGCACGACGCCAGCGACGCGACCTCGCTTTCGCTGCCATTCGGCTCCGCGCGTTGCCAATTCGCAACGCTCACGGTCGATCAAACGCCCGGAGCGAACCGCATCGACGCAAGTCTGCTGGGCTATGCGGATTCGAAGGTCATCGTGCAAAAGGCGACCACCCTGAAGTTCGTGGACTTTACGGCAGCAAGCTCGCCCCCGCTTCAAGGCGAGGACTCGAGCACGGTTCAGCTAACGGTCGCGGCGCACAGCGAGTCCGGCGGTCTGCCCAGCGCGGGCACCCGCGTAGAATTTACGACGCTGAACCTGCTGCCGGCGGGCAGCGTGACCATGTCGCCGCTGGCGACGACCCTTGATGCTGAAGGGCACGCCAACGTGAACGTGTTCGTGCCGAGCACCATCGACAGCTTCACCATCGTCGGTACGGTCAAATCGCCCGACGCTTCCGTGCCTGAAGTGGTGGGCAGTCTGGACATCAAACGTCAGTGAGCCAAGCCCGCAGGTTCAGCCGCTCACACCGGCTTTGGGTTCAAGAGTCTCGAGTAGCCAACGCCATCCGGGCGCTGGAGGAGGTGCTCAGCGCGTTCTGTTTGGGCTCGACGCGCACGAACCCGAGACCATGGCTCGGCGGAGCCAGCGCCGCCCTACCGCCCACAGCATGGGCTTCTCGACCGTGCCCGAGCTGCGAACGCTCCGTCGGACGCTGATCTACTGGCGGAAAGAAATCCTCGCCTACTTCTATTGCAGCCTCACCAATTCCAAAACTATCGGCTCCGGCTTCTAAACTCCTGCGCGTGAACACAAAACTCTTCGCACCCACTGGGGAAGAGCCTTGGCCCGTCCCCCCCCCGTCTCACCAACCCTGTTGTTTCCTGGTGCGCCCCAGAGGATTCGAACCTCTGACCTACGGCTCCGGAGAACGAGCAGGCGAAAACTACGCGCTCGATGGTGCAAAAACACCGAGCGAAAGTGTGTACTTAGAGGCCGAGAAAACGCCTGTCCCGGCCCTGTCCCGTACGGCTTTCAGCGCCGTGGAGCTTCGCGCTGACGTCGCGCGCGCGACGGCCGCGGGCGATTGGGCGCGCGTGGCTGAGCTGGCGCGCTTGCTCGCCGGGCTCGACGACACCGACACCGAGACCCGGCACTGACGTTGCGCGCGTGCCGGGTATTCAGACTACAGAGCGGTTGGACAAGTAGCGGGCGGTAGGTAACACTGGGAGTAGCTCATTCGTGTGGCCCTCCCAAAACCTTCGGGTGGGCCTAACGTGTGGAAGCCACTGGTTGACCCAAGGCGGGCGCGAAAGCGCCGGGGTTCCCTTCACGAACACCCCCTAAGCGTACAGGTCGCGGGATCGCAGATCCTCGAAGGACAGGACACCAGGCCGGCCGACACCAAGAGCCCGAGATCCGTCTCGGGAACAGGTGTTGCCGTGGTTCGTCCCCAAATTGTCCTTCCCGATCGCCCGACCAGAATCAGAATTGCCGCCCACGCCAACGTGGACCCCCGCACCGTTGACCGCGTCCTACGTGGCCAGACGCAGCACGCACGGCCGTTGACCGTGATCGCAATTGAGGGCGCCCTACGCGCCCTCGGCATTCCCGATCCGCGGGGTTCAAAGTGAGCGCGCGCGGCACGTCCGAGGCGGCGCTCGACGCGCTAGCCGCCGCGCTCGCCCCGAGGGTGCAGAAGCTCTTACGCGAGCACGCCGCCGCCGAAGACGACGGCCTAGCCGTACTATTCGCGGCCGCGGGCTTCGAGATCGACGCCGACGGACGCGGCAAGGGGGCAGCGTGAGCCAGCTCCGAAAACTGCGCCGCGCCCACAAGCAAAACACGCTCCCGAGCAAGACCCTGCTGGCGTTCAGCGCCATGCACGAGGCCGCTCACGCCGTGACCGCGCTGGCCGTGGGCGTGCAGGTAGAGCGCGCGTACCTCACACCCAAGCCACAGATCGTGGTGCTTACCGAGGGCGCCGACGTCTATCAACTTGCCACGCAGATCCTGGCGGGGCCGATCGCAGACAACTTCACCGGGTTGATCCCGGATCCGGGGGAGGCGGACTATCACGAATGGCTCGCGACGGAACCGACCAAAGACGTGCGGATGGTTATCGGTCTCGCGCATGAGGCCTTGGGCATCGACTTGGGGCCCGCCACCGGTGAGCGGGACGGCTTTTCGCTGTACGGCCCCATGCCTCAAGCCGAGCGCGACCGGCACGGCCCAGCGCTTGCGGCGTGGTTCGAGGCCCTCGAGCAAGTTTCGATGAAGCTCGTCGCCAACAACTGGGAGCAGATCCAAAAAGTTGCACGCGCGCTTCTAGCGAGACCCTCGGGCCTGACTGGCGCCGAGATGCGCGAGGTGGCCGGGCCCTTGACCGTGATCTCAGTCGACCGGCTACACGAAGTGATCGACACGTTGGCGCTCAACGGCATCGACGGGGGTAGCGCCGCGATGTTGTGGGGCGCCGCCCAGAAGCACGCGAAGCAACGGCTTGGTGCCGCGGTGATGGTGTCGCCATGAGCAACGGAATCGCAAGCGATACGGAGCTCACGTTGGACCTGCCCGCGCTCACGGAAGGCATGGCGCAGAACGCCGCCGAAGCGGATCGCGATCTGACCCCGTATCCGATCCTCGGGCGCGTCGTCGACCTTGGCGCCAAGCCCGAGCCCCTCGACTACTTGATCGAGGACATGCCATTCGCAGGGGGCGGCAAGGTCAACGCCGTGCAAGGCGCACCGAACGCAGGTAAGTCACCCTTCGCTTTGCTGCTGGCGTTGTGCGTTGCGCTTGGGCTCGCCTTCCTCGGGCGCCGCGTGCTCAAGCCAGGGCCTGTGCTCTATCTCGATGGCGAGACCGGGCTACTCGCGCATATCCGCTTTCAGCGCTTGTGCCACGCGCTTGGCGTCGACCCGTGCACGGCGCCGGTCGAGTTCCGGGACGTCGAGGTGAACTTCAGTGTTGAGTTCTTGGCGGCGCTTGAGGCGTGGCTACGTGAGAGCCCCAAACGGCTCGTGGTGGTCGACACCTACGGCGCCATGCTGGGCGCGGAGATCGACAACAACTCACCCCAATTCGCGCTCTGGCTTCGGCAACTCGGACGCTTGTCGCGCGTGCTCAACGTCGTGATCGTGGTGCTCATCCACGAGCGGAAGGGCAAGGGCAAGGGTGAGACCCTCGAGGGCATCGCCGGCAACTACCAAGGCGCGGGCGCTTTCCAAGGCGCGGTGTCCTTGGCCCGGACGGGTGAGGGCAACGAAGCGCCGCTTTGCATCCGCTGCACCCGTTCCCCCGAGCAGACCTTCAAGCCGTTCGAGATGAAGTGGGAGGATACCGACCTGTCCAATGAAGAGCGCGGGCGCACGACCTTCCTCGGGCTTCGGGCGGTGGTAGTCGAGCCAAAGGTGGTGCCCGTGTCCGCGGCGGCGCTGGACGCCGACCACGCCAAACGGGCCAAGGTAGCGTGGCAGATCTTGGAAGCCGTAACGCGAACCCCTGGGCAGGCTCGAACCAAGGTGTTACGGCACATCGACGGGCTTGCGTGGGGCGAGCGCGAAAAGCTGTTCGGCGAGATGGTGGAGCGGGGCCTCCTCACCAAGTCGGTGACGGGTATCCGCGAGACGAAGTCCGGCACGGAGGAGATCGTCGTCTACATGGCGGCCGACCCAAGCACCCAGGCCGCCGCCGAAGCCCGCCTCAAGCTGGGCCTGGTGGCGCAGTGATGGGCCAGCAGATCGTGTCACGGAACGTGTCACCGGCGATGGGGCTCCGTGATGTCACGGTGACATGTCCGGTGACACGACCCCTAAAGATGCGGGTGACAGCTGTTTTGATGCTGTCACGGCGTATCACGGTGACATCCTCCGTGACTCGCTTTGCGCCGTCGTCCCCATCCCTATGGGGACGGCAAGCGTGATGCGTTGGCGTTGGCGTTCCGTGATGCCAAAAGCGCAAAGGGAAGATGTCGGCGTGAGGGGCCATCAACGCCGCGCCGCCGCGCGACGCCAAGCCCGGCGAAACGGAGACACGGGCCGCCTTGACCTCCCGCCCTTCGACCCCCAATATTAATATCGGAAGCGGCTTCCGATAATACCATGTCCAACTCATCCACCCCCACGCCGCCGCCCGAGACGTCCACGAAGCGCGGGCGCGGTAGGCCGGCGGTGTTCTCCGAGTCGATCTTGAATCAGGTGTCGGTCGGCGCCGACTTCGACACCCGCCGCGCGAAGCAGAACTACACGTACGCGATCGTGGCGATGATGAACCTGAGGGAGCACGGCCAGCCATGGGTGCAGAGGTTCCTCGGGACAGGCCGCCGCAGCTGGCGCCCGGGCATCGTGTTGGAGACGCTAGGGCGCATCATGCAGCACGACTCCCTGGCCCTGGCCTTGAAGCTCGCAGAGGCCTGCCCGGACGGCACGGCTCGCCAGCAAGCGGCCTGGCTCAAGGCCGAGGTGCGCGCGACCGCCGATCGCGTGGCTCACGACTTCCTGTCCCAGCAGGGCGGCTAAGGGCTCCACCGGGCGCGTGCACCCCGGCGTCCGTCGAGCACCACCCCGGCGTCTACCGGCGCTCGAGTCCGAGCCACCACCACCAACCTATTGTGGTAGGCGAGTGTAGGCTCAGGTGCGCGCCTCGCTTTACTCGGTCTTTTCGTTAATGACTGTAGATTGCTCAGTGATAACAAGCGCTTGCATGGCGTATCCCTTCCGTTCTCACTGGCGGCAACGGCTGCCCCGACGCGCTCCGATCGGTTTTTTTCCGCGTTAACTGAAACACGGACGAACGCGACGAGCCGCTAACCACGCGGCATCATTCGCTTTGGTTAACAGGCCGCACGCGCGCTACGCCTACACCGGAAAATGCCCTGGAATCTGGCTAGTCCTGGCCTATCTACCGTCCACCGGGCCGACACCACAAGGCACCCGACGGGTCAGCCATTGTGGGGGTTGCGCCCCCCGCATCCTGTTTCATACTGTTACCGGTGACCCGTAAGCCTCACTACACCCAAGCCGCCAAAGACACCGCGATCGCGTGGGCCCAAGCTGGCAAAACTACACGTGAAATCGCCGACGACCTGGCCGCCCTCGGCACCAAGGTTTCCCACGTTTCTGTTTCGCGCTGGCTGAAGGCGGCTAGTGGGCCGACTAGCCCGGCAGTCGATCCAGCCTTGGCGGAACGCCTCCGGGCCCGGAACGCCGCACCGGCAGCGGAGCCCGCTCCTACGACGCCAGCCGATGACGGCGCGGACGAGCTCGATTTCGAAGCTGAGCTACGCGGTCTGATCGACGAAGCTCGAAGCGAGGCCAAGGCGCTGGAACAGGCCAGCAACCCCAAGCTGGCCCAGGCCAGCCAAGGCCGGGTCGTCAAGTTGATGGGCATGCTGGCTCAGGTCACGAAGCGCCGCCCGTCGGATCCTGACGTGCTCACCGCGTCGCACGCCCAGATCGAGAAAGCGTTCGGCGAGCTGAGCGCCGGGTTCATCGAGCTGTGCGAGACGCGCGGGATCCTCTGCGGGGCGTGTAACAAGGAACTTAGCTGCGCTTTTGGGCGTGGGGAGCTCACGGCCGACAGCCCGCCGGAAGCGCGCGTGGCTTACCTCAAGACCAAGGCCCAGCAGGTGGGCCGATGACCGCGGACGAGCGCACGTTGCGCCGCCTCGTACTGCCGATGGTGTTCAACGATCGCCGCGCGCGCCTGGCTCGCGCTGCGATCCAGCTGCTCCGGCACGCCCAGCCGCACGAGCAGGCCCGGGTGCTGCTC
>JBEQSW010000537.1:0-33879 GCA_040348565.1 Myxococcales bacterium
TCACACGTCGGCGGCTCGTCGAGCGCGTTGATGCACCACGGCTCTTCCGGAAAGATCGGCGCGTGCTCGCAGTGCTCTTTGGGCTTGAGGGTCGCGGAGCTGGTGTGGACCAGCCGGCATTCGATGGAATCACCGCCGTGATCGCGGACGACGTCGAACGAATCCTGGTCCTGCAACGTGCCGCAGAACTTGAGGCAGTCGGCGGTCGACGTGTACTTGTAGTCGTCCGGACAAACCTCGGGGTACAGCTGGCAGTAGGCCTCGCAGTCGGTGCCGCATTTGCCGCCGCCGCCCGGGCCGGCGTATTTGCAGTTGTCGATGGGTTCGCGGACCGACTCGCCGGCGTAGAAGGCGCGGCAGGCTATCGTGTTCTCGTCGGCTCTCTCGATGGTCTCGCCCGGATCGAGGTGGGCGCACACGCCGAGGCAGGTGTCTTTGGTGGCGTACACCTGGTTCGTGCCGGTGCAGGCGGTCGTGACGAGGTCACAATAGTCGTGGCACTGCTGGCTGTAGACGGGTTTACCCGCTTCGGGATCGAGGGTGCGGTCTTCGATGCCGGCGACGGCTTGGCATGCGGCCAGACCGAGCGCGGCCAGGCAAAAACCGAGCAGCTTGGACGTCAGGCTGGAGCGGCTCATGTCAGAACCTCCCCGAGACGCTGGCGGCCGCGGTATTGGGCCCGAGCACGGGCACGAGCGCGACACGGTCCTCGTTGCTCGAGCCGCTGCTGAGGAAAATGACGCCACCAATCGCGACCAAGGCGCCGCCGGCCGCGAAGGCGATGTTCGCCGCCGAAGCCGCCTTCTTGGCCTTGTCGGTCAAGTCCAGGCCAGTCTGGGCGCACAGGTTCTTGGCGTTGCAGAAACCCTCTGCGTCGCTGTTCTTACTGATGGCGCGGACGCCGAAATACGTGCCCAGCCCCAGGCCGACCACGCCCACGCCTCCCACCACGAGCCCCAGCGTCTGGCCGGTGCTGAGCCCGTGCTTGGCCGGCGCGGTCGTCGGGGGCCTCAACGTGGCATCGCTGCCGAGCCCGGTGGGCGAGTGGGCGGCGGGTGGCGGCGTGGGCTCGTCGGGGCGTTTCACCAAGCCGGGCACGCGCACGCTCGCGCTCGCACCGCCGGACTCGACCTTGATGGGGGTCGTCCACGTCTCGTAGCCCGGCGCGCTGACCTCGACGTTGTATTCGCCGGGATCGACGGGGAGCGGAATGCCATACAGCGACGGCTCCACCCGCTGGGTGCCGCGCTTCACCACCACGCCGGCGATGCGCGCGACTTCGGGCGCAAGCTCGACGGACAAACGACTCAGACGCGGCTCCAAATCTTGAGCGCGGCTGCCGGCCACGCGCGCGCGATCACCCTGGTTCATGTTGTTGGCCAGGGACGCCGCCTCGCGGAACGTCGCCCAAGCGCTGGCTGTCTTGCCCACGCGCTCGTAACACTCGCCCAAGTACAGCAGCGTGCCGACGGCGGGATCGATGCGCTCGCTCTCTTCGAGCTTGGGGCAGGCTTCGGTGAAGCTGTTCTGCTTCATCAGTCGCACTCCTTGATCGAACAGGGCCTCGGCCGCAGCCTTGTCGTTCTGCGCGTGCGCGGCCGCAGTGTGGAGCAACAAGGAGCAAACGGGGGCGAGTGAAGCAAAGCGGGTGAGGCGTCCAGGACCAGCCATGCTTCGGTTTTTACTCCAAATGGGGCGGCGCTGCGCGCCTGCTCACGCGCGAACGGTCGTCTAACGACGGCCGCCGAAGTCGGTGACGCCACCCGACTTGGGCGGCGGCGCCGGCGTCGTTTCCGACTTCTTCGGTTCGGCTTTCTTGGGAGCCGGTCTGCCGACCGCCGGTTGCGGCGCCGGTTTCGGCTTCGGAGTCAGCTCGGCCCCGACAGCCCCAGGGCCGGCCGGCGTCCCGGCAATCGCGGCTGCGCTTTCGGCGGCAGTGGGCGTCACTCCGGACGGTGGCACGGGAGCCGGGTCGGTCACGGGCGGCGTCACTTTCGCAAGCGCGCCCGGGTCGGGGCTCGAGGCCGCGGGCGCGGAAGGCTTGGCTTCCGAGGTCGACGAGCCGCGCGCCGCCCACAGGCCGCCACCCGCCGCCAAGAGCGCGGCCACGCCGCCAATCACGAGCAGACGACCACGGCGCTTGGGCGCCGCCACCATACCCGACTGACCCCACGAGTTCACGGTGGGCTCCATCGGCTGCATGACGGCAGCCGGGGTCATCGCCAGCGGCGTGATCGGCACCGACATCGCCGGCGTCGACGCGACCGGCAAGGCCACGCGCTCGGTCATCGGCGTCATGCCCGACATGGTGACGTCGGTCACGCCCAGCACGCGCTCGGCGCGCTCGACGTGAATTCGGCTGTCGGCCTGGGCGTACGGCAGGAGCGCGCGGCCCAGCTCGAACACGCTGGCGAAGCGCTGGTTCCGGTCCTTCATCAAGCAGCGCAGGACCGCTTGCTCGAGGCCCTCGGGAATTTCCGGTCGGTGTTGACGGAGAGGAATCGGATCGTCGTGGAGCAGGGCGGCGCACAGCTGCGGAATCGACTCGCCCGTGTACGGCGGTTGTCCGGTCAGCATTTCGTACAACATCGCGCCCAGCGACCAAATATCGGCGCGGGTGTCGACGTCCTTGGCCGAACGCATTTGTTCGGGCGCCATGTACAGGGGAGAGCCGATCAGCGCGGCGGTTTTGGTCAGCGACAGCTCTTCGACGGAGCTACCGGTCAGCGCTTTCGAGATACCGAAATCGAGCACCTTCACTCGGCGGGTGCCGTCGGCGCGATGAGCCAAGAACAAGTTGCCCGGCTTCAAGTCGCGATGGACGACGCCCGAGGCGTGCGCCTCCGCGAGCGCTTCGATCGCTTGCAAGATGAAGTCGACGGCGTCGATCATCGGCAAGCGCTCGAGCCGGCGCAGCTCGTCGGCGATGTCGTTGCCCTCCAGGAACTCCATCACCATGTACGGCAGCCCGGTGTCGAGCGTGCCGACGTCGAGCACCCGCGCTACGTGCTCGCTGCGAATCTTGGCGGCGGCGCGCGCTTCGCCGGAAGCGCTCAGCAGCGTCGGGGCGTTCTGCGGCGGCTTGCCCCAGGAATTTTACGGCGACGCGCTGTTCGAGGTCGGTGCGAAACGCCGACACCACGACGCCCATGCCGCCGAACCCCAGAACCTTCTCGACGCGGTACTTGCCGGCGAGCAGATCGCCTTCTTGAACCGGAGAATCCATCAGGTGAGGCGGAAGGCTACCCCAAGTCCGCCGAAAACGCTCATTCGTTTGGTCGATAGGCCGGATGCGGGTTCGGGAACCAGTTCTCGCCAGACAGCCGATACACGGTTAGTCGGGCGAAATCCAAGCCCAGGGTCGCGCCGAACTGGCGGGCGTCGTTCGTCCCCATGCCTCCGCCCAGCGAGAGCGTGATGCCCCACGGGGCGCCGAGCACGAGCGAGGCCTGCCCTCCGGTCGAGCCCTCGCCCCAAAACCGCCGATACGGCCCGGCGTCGAGCGCTAGACCAAAATTGCCGGTCACGAAGCTGCGCGTGGCCAGACGCAGCGACAGGCCCAGGTCGGCGCCGTCGCCGAACAGAGCCTGCAACTTGAACAGGCCGCCGACCACGAGCGCATGCTTGGGCGTCGAGCCGATGCCGGTTTCGATCGCCAGCGTCGGGTCTGCCTTGAGCTCGAGGTCGTGCTGCTTGAGCGAGGTCACGCCGCCGCCCACGTAGGCCCAGGACGAAACGTCGGCGCGCGCCTGCCCGGCGCAGGCCAGCGCGGCCAACACGCCCGCGACGAATGCGAGGTGCTTCATCGACTACACCGCGCCTAGCGCGCGCACCAAGCGATCGAGATCTTCGCGCCGATGCCTTTCGGTGACGGCGATCAGCAAGCGGTCTTTGTGGGCGGGCATTTCGCGGCCCAGATCGAAGCCGGCGATGATGCCTTGCCCTTCGAGCTTCTGGCAGACCTTCTGCGCGTCACCGCCGCGCACCCGCACCGCGAATTCGTTGAAGAAAGGCGCCGGGGTGAAGGCCGCGGCGTAGCCTTCCAGCTTCAGGATTTCCGAGCGCAGGTAGCGCGCCTTGGCCAGGCATTGTTTGCCCACCTCGATGAAGCCCGACTTGCCGAGCAAGCTCGAACGAATGGCCAGCGACAAGGCCAACAGCCCCTGATTGGTGCAGATATTGCTGGTCGCGCGCTCGCGACGGATGTGCTGCTCGCGAGTGGACAGGGTGAGCACGAAGCCCCGCTCCCCGTCGTGGTCCACCGTTTCGCCGCAGATGCGGCCGGGCAGTTGCTGCAAGTACTGACGGTCGTCGCGACAGGCGAACAGGCCCACGCCGGGGCCGCCGAACTGCGGCGGACAGGCCAGGGGCTGGCCTTCGCCGACGGCGATGTCGGCGCCCAACGCGCCGGGCGGCTCCACCACCGACAGCGCGTACGGTTCGCTCACCGTCGCCACGACCAGCGCGCCCTTGGCGTGGGCGGCCGCAGCAACCGCTTGGAGATCCGGCAAAGACCCGTAGAAGCTCGGGTAGCCGATCACGACGGCGGCGACGTCGTCGCCCAGCGCTCGCTCGATGACGGCGCGATCGGCCGCGCCATCGGCGCCGACGGCCAGCTCTTGCACGGACATGTCGTTGCGACCAGCGAGGTACGTCGTCGTGGTGCGGCGATAGTCCGGGTGGACGCACCCGCTCAGCAGCACCCGGCCGCGCTTGGTGAGACGGCAGGCCATCAGCGCCGCTTCGGCGGTGGCGCTGGCGCCGTCGTACAGGCTCGCGTTCGCCAGCGGCAGCCCATAGAGCTCGCTGACGATGGTCTGAAACTCCCAGATCGCCTGGAGCGTGCCTTGCGCCACCTCGGGCTGGTAGGGCGTGTAGGCGGTGTAAAACTCGCTGCGGAGCAGGAGCTGGTCCACCGCCGGCGGCACGTGGTGTTGGTACATGCCCGCACCCAAGAACGAGAGCAGCGAGCTGCCGGTGCTCTTCTTGGCCAGATCGCTCAAGTGAGCCATCAAGTCCGGCTCGGCCAGCGCCGGCTCGAGAGCGAGCCGCTTCTCGAAGCGCGCTTCGGGCGGAATGGTCGTGAACAGCTCGTCGAGCGAGCCCCGCCCGACGACGCCCAGCATCTCCGTGACCTCGGCCTCCGTGTGCGGAATGTAGCGCATCAGTGAGCCGACTCTTCGAGGTGAGCGGAGTAACCGGCCGCGTCGAGCAAGCCGGCGGCCGCCGCCGGATCGTCGGGGGTGATGGCAATCATCCAGGCTTTGCCCCAGCAGTCTTCGTTGACCAGCTCGGGCGCGTCTTCGAGCGCGGCGTTGACGCGCGTCACCTTGCCGCTGACCGGCGCGAACAGATCACTCAGCGTCTTGACGCTCTCGATGGTGCCGAACGCCTTGTGCGCTTCGACGCGATCGCCCACCTTCACGTCGAGGCTGACGAGCGTGATATCACCGAGCGCGTCGACCGCGAACGCGGTGATGCCCACGACCAGCTCCGAGCCCTCGCTCAGGGTCCATTCGTGATCTTTGGTGTACTTGCGGTCCTGTTTGACTTCTTTGGCTTGGCTCATGTTCAGGCGATTCCGGCGCTCGGTTTGCGCTTGTAAAACGGGGTTTTGACGACCTTGGCCTCGATCGACTTGCCACGGCAGTCCACCAAAAAGGAGGTATCGATCGCGCTCAGCGCGAGCGGTAGGTAGCCGAGACCGATGCTCTTGCCGAGCGTCGGTGAGGGGCCGCCGGAGGTGCAAATGCCGACCGGCGCACCGCTGCTCGAGAGCAGGGGATAGCCGTGGCGCGCGATGCCGCGCCCGACCATCTCGAAGCCGACGATGGTGCGCGTGAGGCCGGCCGCTTTCACCTTGACGAGCGCGTCACGGCCCAAGAAGCCGCCCGGCTTGTCGAGCTTCACGACCCAACCCAAGCCCGCTTCGAGCGGGTTGGTGGTCTCGTCGATTTCGTTGCCGTAGAGCGACAAGCGAGCTTCGAGCCGTAGCGTGTCGCGGGCACCGAGGCCGATGGGCTCCACGCCGAGCGGCGCGCCTGCGTCGAGCAAAATGCCGAACAGCCGAGCCGCGTCGGCGTTGGGGCAAAATAGCTCCACGCCGTCCTCGCCCGTGTAGCCGGTGCGCGCGATCGTCACCTTCACGTCGGCGATCTTGCCGTCCGCGAAGCGGAACGAACGAAGTTGGCTCGGATCGAGGCTCGAGCCCGCGAGGCGCAGCAGCTCGAGCGCGCGCGGACCCTGTACTGCGATCAGGGCGGTCTCGTCACTTTCGTCGCGAAACTCGGCGCGCCCGGCCAACGCAGCGCGAAAGTGGGCCGAAATTTTCGGTCGATTGCTGGCGTTGCACACCACCAGCACGTCGTCGTCGGCGCGCCGGTAGACGATCAGGTCGTCGAGGATGGTGCCGTGCTCGTTGCAGCAGCAGGTGTAGACGGCCTGGCCGTTCTCGGCCTTCGATAAATCGTTCGTGATGAGCGAGTCGACGGCGGATACGGCGTTGGGCCCGGTGACGTGCAGCTCGCCCATGTGGCTGACGTCGAACAAGCCGACCCGTTCTCGCACCGCGGTGTGCTCGGCGGCGATACCCTTGTACTGGATGGGCATTTCCCAACCGGCAAAGGGGACTAGCTTGGCGCCAAGGCGGGCGTGCTCGGCGTAGAGGGGTGTGCGCGAAAGCTTTTCGTCGGCCAAGGAGGGCCGAGTAGCGCGGCCCCTGCCTCGTTACAAGAGCCGCCACGCAGGCCGCCCGGCCGCGCTCGGCTGGCAGCGTAAAAGGGCCCGGCAGAGGCCACGGTTCTTCGGCACCGGAGCCGAGCGGAAGGGACGGGTCGGGACGGCCACCGGGCTCAGCCCTTGGCCTAAATATCTCGTAATTACGGGCTCTAGCCGCCGGCATGCTAGCGTTTGCTCGTGGCGCGCGGCCGAGTTCTGATCATCGAGCAAGAGGAGTGGGAAGCGGCCCTGCTCACGCGGTTCTTGAGTGAGGCCGGCTACGAGGTGCACGTCGCGGGCGAGGCTCGAGCCGGTTTCGATAAGGTTCGCGAGCTGCAGCCCGACTGCATCTTGTGCAGCGTCAGCCTGCCCGACATCGACGGCTTCTGGGTGGCGCGCCGCGTGCGAACCGAGCCGACGAGAGTCTCGACCACACCATTTCTGTTCCTCACCGACGCGGACGACGCCGAATCGCGCCTTCAGGGCCTGAACGTGGGCGCGGATCTGTACCTGACCAAGCCGTTCCGCAACGACGAGGTCGTGGCGCAGGTGGGCGCGCTCATCGACATGGCCAACCGGCTGCGCCAACAGCGTGATTCCTTCTCGTCCGAGGGCCCGGTGTCGTCGATTGGCGGCGCGGCGTTCACCGGCGACGTGGCGCAGATGTCGGTCGCGACCGTGTTGACGTTGCTGGAGCTCGAGCGGCGCAGCGGGCGGTTGAAGGTGCGAGGCGAAGGCGGAAAGGTCGCCTTGCTCGAGCTGACGGAAGGCAAGTTCGCCTCGGGCACCTTGGATGACAAGCCCTGGAACTCGACCGAGCTCTTGCGCGAAGTGCTGCGCTGGAAGAAGGGCAGCTTCAGCTTCCGAGGCAGCCAGGCACCAGTCACCGACTCGGGCGAGCAACAGAAAATTGGCGGCCTACTGCTCGAAGCGATGCGGCTCGAGGACGAGTCGCGCCGCTAAACGGCGGCGCGGCTTCGCTACTCGAGCTTCTTCGGATCCAGCGGGCGCCCATCGGGGCTGAGGCCGGCTGCGCGCCAACGCTCGGCGTCGGTCAAGCCGGGCGGAGGCGGCGGGGGCGGCGTGACGTCTTTGATCACGAGCCGAGTCTGCGAGCCGTCGGGCAACACCTCGAGATTGAACAAGCGATCGCTCGGCCCGCCCTTGATGCGCGCCATCGGGAAGATGGTGCGGGCGGCGCCGATTTCGACGTGGGACACCACGACCTGCTCGCGCACGTAGTTGGCCAACGCCTCGGGCGATACGCGCCCGCCGATGTACGCGCGATCGGCGAGGCGACTCTCGACTTCCATGCCGCGCGGTACCGCGAAGCCGTAGACCTCCACCTTGCCCGGAGCCAGCTCGTCGGGGGCGAGGTGGTCGAGCGGCAGCGTGCTCGACGCCGTTGCCACCGCCGACGCGCTCGGTGAAGGCGGCGCTAGGCGTTTACCCTGGCACGCAACGCCGAGCAGGCTGCACAGGCCGAGCAGGAGCCACTGGCGGTCTCGCACTTCGTTGATTATTCGACGATCGAGGCCCAGGAGTCCACAATCACGGACGTCTTCGGATTTGCCAGGTCCAGGCCGGCGGCGTTGCTGCCGCCGAGGTTGATGGCGCTGACTCCGGGCTTGGTGCTGGTGGTGACGCGATCACCGGTGGGGATGATGAGCTGGTATTTGCCCGAGCTCGCGGCGCCGCCGGTCGGCTTCACGCCGTAGGCAAAGAAGCCGTTGTCGGCCGCGGTGCCGGGGCTGTCGCACGTCGGTTGCTGGGCGACGCTCACCCCGGACAGGAATGCGTGGGCGTCGCTGCCCAGCAGCGTGGTCGCGTCGACGTAGCCGCCGGTGCCGACCAGTCCCGCCAGAGTGTTGGAAATCACGCCGCCCTTGCCGGCGCCAGCCGCCGACGGGTCGATGTAATGCATGCCCCAAACCTTGCCGCTGCCGGAGCTGCAGGAGTCGTTGGACGTGCCGGGACCGACCGTCGAAAAGAACAAATCGCCGGCGAACAGCGCCATCTCGCCGATCACGCGATCGCCCGACAGAGCGCCGGTCAGAGCCAGGTACCAGTTCACTTTGGGGGTGAGGGTCTTGCGATCGGCGCTGGGCTCTTCGCGCAGCGACCAAACGTAGTTGGCAGGTTTGGTCGCATCCGAGCCGATGGCCTCTTGCTCGCCGGTCGAGAAGGCGATGGTCAGCTCGCCCTTACGGTTCACGGAGATGATCGGCGCCGTAATGATGGGCTGGCCGTGGCGCCACTTGTGGCTGAATTCGCTGCCGTCGTTGGGGAAGCCGTCGAAGAACAAGTCCATCGCCCAGTCGCTGGTCTTGCCAAGCGCCGACGCGAAATTGAGGCGCCATAGACCGCCGTCTTGATCGCCGATGAACACGCGATCGGCCACGCCGCCTACGTCGTTGGGGTAGGCAACGGGCTGCCCGGTCATGGGCGAGTCCAGGTAGGCCTGGGTCCACACGTTCTTGCCCACGAGGCTCGGCACTTCGGCTTCGACCTGACGGAAGGTGCGTAGAATTTCGCCGCTATCCAGGCGGACGACGGTGACCGAGCGCGCGCGGATCGCGCTGCCAGAGTAGCAGGGCACGTTGTCGCGCGGCTTGGGAGTTATCGTCCACGTGTGCGAGCGCGAGCAGCCGGCGTCGGGGGTTGCGCCGTCGGCGCCGGGTATATTGGAGAACCCGCCGGGCAGCACCGCCACCGCCACCTCCTTGTGGTCGAGGTACACGGTCGTGATGAGCGGCGTGCCGCCACCGTCGCCGAACAGCTGGTTGCCGGCGCCGTCCGTCACCAGCTGCCACAAGAACTTGGGGCCACCGGTGCTGCTGGGCACCGGGTCGGTCACGTCGATGGCGAAGTAACCAGCGTGCTGTTTGCCGAAGCTTTGCACCAAGATGGTGCGCCATTCGCCTTGGCCGCCGCGCGCCTGATCCGCAGTGCGCTCCAGCTTGAACTTGTAGGTGGTGGCGGTGGGATCCGCGGTCGCCACCACCTCTTTGATGGCGGGGGTGCCGTCGAGCAAGAGCTGGTGCGACGCGGGATAGAGCGAAGGAATGTTGGGCAACACCGCCGGAGGGATGAACGCCCAGAGCTCGTTCGACTCCTTCGTCTTCACCTGCATGGCTTCCGACGAGTCGCTCTTGTCGACCTGCATGATCTTGAAAGCATGCAAAAAGCCGTCGTTCGAGGAGGCGTACAGCACCGGCGGGCGCTTGGCTGCAACCTGAGCCGCCACGAAGCGCTGGTAACTCTGGTCGATCAGGTACTCCGAGGGGCGCCCAGCCACGGCACGCGGAATGGAGTGATAGATTTCGGAGACCAGATTGCAATTCGTCGCGTTGGGGCAGCGACTGAAGACGTTGGTAGGGTCGAGGCCCACGAGCCAGTCGAGGTAGCGCTTCTTGCACGCCGCGGCGTCTAGATCGACCGTGCCGCTGTCGCAGGTCGTGTCGGTGACACGGATGGCGGCAGCCGTGGTGGTGCTGACGAACGCGCTGGGGGCTTCGGCTGTCGCGTTCATGGTGCCGGTGTAGCTACCGACGCCGTCGATGACGCTGGTGGGCAAATTCGGCCGCATGCTGGCGTCGGACACGACGGGGTTGGCGCCGATCACGTGGTAGATTTTGCGAGTGTCGGCGCCCGAAGGCCCCCCCGCGTTGACGTTGTCGACGAATTTGTCGCCCTTGGAGGCGTCCGGCGGCTGCAGCACCGGCTGCAAAACGCCGTTCGTCAGCACGCATTGGTAGCGGCCGCGGTTCAGCTCGCCGACCCACGGTTTGTCCAGCTTGCCTGGCTTGAACGAGGCGGCGAAGCGGAAGCTACGCGCGAAATCCAAGTCGGCGGTGGGCGGGACGAAGCCGGCGCCGGTGGCGGGCACGAACGGAGTGCGGGTGGTCGACTTGAAGCTGCCGCCGATGGCTAGTGACAAGGCCGAGCGCAGGTCGTCGCGGTTGTCGGCGAAGCGCGCGCGCCGCCAATCGGCGTCGTCGGGCGTCCTTGGGGCGTGACCGCCCGCGGCCGCGATGCGGTTGAGCGCGCAGCAGGCTTGGATGGCTTGGTCGGTCGGGTTCTTCTTGCAGATACCGTTGACGTTGCTCTCGTCGAAATCAGAGGCCGAAAACGACGAGCAGCTCTTGGACAGGCCGTCGACCACCACGTTCGAGAGCGCAAAGCCGATCACGTAGATCTCGATGCCGCGGCTCTTCAGATCTTGCGCAATGTCCTCGGCCTTGTCGTAGGGGCAGCCGCCGGGCTCGCAGAACGGCCGCAAATCCATGTTGGGCTGACCGTCGGACAAGAGCACGATCGATTTCTGGCGGCAGTCCTTGGCCGGGTCGTTGAGGGGGCCGAACTTGAAGCTGGCGTTGAGCGGGTCATCGCTGGTGTCGGCGGTGAGGTAGGTACGCGCGTCGTCCAGCATGCCCGCGATGGGCGTCGCGCCGTACGGACGCGTCGCCAGCAGCACCTGCTGAATCATGGCGTTGCGGCTGGTGTAGTCGGTGCTGCCCAGGCTGGGGTTGCCGAAGCCGACCGCGCGCCCTTCCCAAGGCGGCGCGTCGGTGTTGCGCACGCCGACTTCTTGATCTTGCGCCGTGGTGCAGCCGGCGGGCAAGCCCTGCTTGGAGGCGGTGACGTAGTAGCTCCAGAGACCGGTCACGTCTTTGGCGGGACGCGGCTCGGTGTCGAAGGTCATCAAGCCGAAGCGCACGTCGGGTGCAAACGCATCCAAGATGCCGTCCGTCGTCTGATTGAACGTGCACGTCGAGCCGGTGTTGTCGAAGGCGTGGTACTTGATGGCGCTGGTCGGAAACAGCGCCTTGTTGGTGTCCAAGGTACCGGGACCCACCACGCAGCCGTTGCTGACGGGGCGGTGGTACGGATTGGCGTACAAAAAGTCGTATGGGTCGCTGCCGTTGAGTTGATATTCGCTGCGAAATGCGGCCGAGTTGCGATCGAGGCGCTGGCACTCGTAGTTGGTGATCGAGCCGGTCAACACCTCGACGAGATCGATCCAGCGGCTGTGCTCGCTGGCCTGCACGGTGGTGGTCGAGCCGGAGTAGTGGCAGGTCGGAAACGAGTTGCTGCCCGTTTTGTAGTCCATCGAGCCGGACGTATCGACGAGCAACAAGACGTTGGGCGGAGGCGGCGAGACGTCGGCTTGGGCTGCGGCGCGACCAGGCGCCAACGACAACGCCAGCAGCGTGCCCGCACCGATTAGCCCGCGCAGCGAGCTTGCTCGGGGAAGAAGGTGGGGAAAGGCTTGGTGTTTCATGGCTCTCTGGTTCCTCAAAGGGGAGGCACGATGATGTGAGCGCGCATGACCTTCTGCACGGTCATGGTGGCGACGCCGTTGCCGCAGGGATCGGCCGAGCCCGAGATGGGCGCCACCGCGGCCATCGCGGTCAGCGTGACGTCGAGGGGAGTCCCTTGCACGCCCGGGAGGTCGATGTTGGTTTGGTGCTTTTCGGTCATCTCGACCGTGACGAAGCCGGTGGCGTTGGCGAGCGGACCGAAGCTGCCGGTCTCGGTGCCGGCGACGGACGGTTCCAGCAACGTCTCGCCGTTGTTGGCGGTCGTGGCCGTGTCGAGGTCGCCCTGGTCGATGCGGTAGCAGGAGCTCTCCGCCGCACCCGAGTAGGGCCCGTTGGCCATGCACGGGCGCGACGTCATCTTGTCGGTGTAATAGGTGCCCTTGGCGCCGATTTCGGTGATGGCGGCGGTGGTACCGAGCTCCGCCAAAGCGTTGGTCTGCGCCGACTGCCGGCTGTAGCCCACGGCTTGATCGATTTGGCTGACGTTGCGCACCGCGAAGATGCCGATGGCCGTGATCAGGGTCGTCACCATCACCACCACCACTACGGTCGTTCCGCGCTCGCCTTTGCGAGAAAAACGAGGTTTGGGCTGAATCACCAATTGCTGCCCTCCAGGTTGCGGAGCGGGATGTCGCTCTGGAACGTACGAACCCGGGCAAAAACCGTCCCCGACGGCGTCGTCAGGCCGATGCGGTAGCGGTCGTTGCTGGCGCCACCGCTACCCGTCGGAATGTCACGCTCGCGATCCGCCTCGCGCGAACGCACGCTGAAGCGAACGTGAATGCCGCGGAGTAGCTGTGTGGAAGCGTAGGTGTCGTTGACATCCTCCGCGACCGGAATCAGCGCCGGATTGCTGGCGCTGGTGGCGCGCCAACCTCGCAGCTGCAGGTCGACCGCGTATTCGCCCACGATTTCGCGCGTGCTCGGAATTTCGTCGCCAGCCGGAGTTAGCTCCACCCGCACCAGCTCCGCGCGCTTGCTTTCGTAAGGCAGCGCGCTGCCTCCGCCGCCCGTGCCCAGGCCCGAGGCCTTGAACAACGCGGCGTAGCCGGCGTCGTTCACCATCGGCCGGATGTTGTAGCGAACCAGGTCGATCACGGCCAGATCCATGTCCTTGCCGTCGCCGCGGATGCCGCACTGAATGCCGCCGCTCTCGGGGCGCACCAGCCTCGGCGCGGCCGCGAGGTTGACCAGCGCCAGCGCGGTGATGGGCCCGGCCGAGGCCGACACCGAGGAAACGACGGCGTACTGATCCATGCCTTTTTTGCGGAGGCGAACGATGCGGCCGTTGCCGCCGACCAAGAACATGGACTGGAGCACGGCCAGGTTGGAAGCCGTGGCGGTGTTCAAGGAGCTGAGCCCGGCTCGCGCGGCCGCCGGCGTCGAGGTGTTGATCGAGACCTCCCAATTGCCCTCGCCGTCCTCCAGCACCGACGCGGTCGTCAGTACTTCGGGCATGTCGAGGGCGCCGGCGATCACGATGCCCTGGGGCTTGATGTTGGCGGCCGCCAGCTCGGTGCCGGCCACGGGGGCCGGGTCGGTTTCGATCAGGACGCTGCGCAGGCGCCGCAGCATTGCGGGCCAGTTGGCGGCAGGGCGATTGCAAACGTGCGGGTCATTGTCGATATTCGGCGTGACCAGGTGACCGGCGCGCGCGATGTCGCTGGACAGCCGCTCGAAGCCGGAGACACCCGCCAGAGTGGCGTTGGCCACGCGGCTTTCGCGTTGGTAAAAGCGCGAGGCGTCGCGTGAGAGCGCGAACACGACGATCGACAAAAATAGACCGCCGGTCATGGCGACCATCAGCTCTACCAGGGTAAAGCCCGCGGCCCGGGCGCGGGGTAGGCGTCCGGTTCGGCGCGGTGGAAGAAGAACGAATGCTCGCATCAGATCTGGGAGTGTTGGCGGATGCCTACGGTTTGGTAGACGAAGCGATAGCGGTCGGTGGCCAGCCCAATGGCCGCGGCTTGCACCGGCGTCTGACTGGCCGAGCACATGGTGGCCGTCGAATCGAGCGGCACTCCGCCGTCTCGTAGCCAAAACACGCGGATCTCGGCGCGCAACATGCCGTTGCCGCCTACGCCCATCGTATTGGGATAGAGCCAGGCCATGCGCACGTGGGTGCAGAAGCGGGCTTGCGACAGGTTGGCGTCGCTGAGCGGATTGCCGAGCGCGTCGAACGCCGCGCCGAACTCACGCGCCGAGATGTAGGCCGGGCGCTGCCAAACATTGGTCGAGTTGAGCCAGCCGGTACCGAACGCCGTCTGCCAGGCGGTCCCGTCCATTTCCAGCTGACCGGCCCAAGCCTGGGCAATGCGCTGAGCCATGGCAATGTTCTTGGCGTGCGCGTTGGAAACGACGGTGATCTTCTGCATCGCGATGATGCCCACTACCCCCACCGCGAATAGCGCGAGCGCCATCATCAGCTCGACCAGCGTGTAGCCGCGCTCGCGACCTTGGCGCCACTGCGCTCTGAAACCGCTCATAGGCCGAGCCTCGCCATGCCGTTGGGTAGAATCGCGACGGTGCGCAACAGGCCCAAGCCCTTGCCGGTCCGCTGCACGTCGACGGTGGTAGCGCCCACCATCGCCGTCGTGGGCGCGCTGCCGTCGAAGGAGATGAAGCTGCGCCCCATGGGCGTGAAGCAAATGTCCATTTGCGTTTTGCTGGTCGCGGATTGGTCCTTGGCCGTGACGGTGAGATCACTCAGCGGCACGAGCGTCGCCACCACGCGCGATTTTTCCGGATTGTCCCAAGCGTTGCTCAAACAGCCGAGCCCGGGCTTGGCCGCGCAGGTCACGCTGGCCGCGTTCTGCGCCGCCGCCGCCGTTGCGCCCAGCACCGATTCGACCACGGTGAAGCCGGTGGTGGAGCGGTAGCGCACCATCACCGCCGCGCCGCGGCCCAAGGCGCGCATGCGCGCGGCGCTGTACAGCTGCGCGATGCGCTGCGCGGCGTCGCGTGACCGCCGCTCGCGGACCTGTTGGGTGATGGTGGGCGTGGCCAGCGCTGCGGTGATGCCGATGATCAGCACCACCACCATCAGCTCGATGAGGGTGAAGCCGCGGCTGGCATGCCGGAGGCGAGGGCGAAGCTTGGAAGGTTGCACAAACACGAGAAGGCTGAACGTACAGCAAGGTACGTGCCCAGGGCGCCGCTTTCTAGGTGCCTGAAATCAATTGGATTTATTGCCATGTAGGCGCCTTGGCGACCGGTAAGAAGTGCGGCGCTGTGTAAACGTTGCGGGGTAAGGGGTAGGCGACGACCGCGCTTCGGGTGAGGGCGGGTGGGACGCGGAGGCCCGGGTTTGCGGCCGGCTTTTCCTCGGCAGGCGGAGTCGGGCTACAACCGCGGCCATGGTTTGCCGCCGTGTCGTGACCCTCGCGTGCTGTGTCTGGCTTGCTCTTGGTTGCTCGAAGAAGGAAGAAAAACTCGAGCGCGGGAGCGCGCCGCCACCCGTGGCCAGCTCCAAGCCCGGCGCTTGCGCCGGCGGCGGTGGCAGCGTCTCCGACGCGGTCAGCGCTGCGTACTTTCCGAAAGTCGCCGGCAACTACTGCATCGATCCGAACGGCGACGCGCGCACCTACGGTGAAGCGGCCAAGGGTACGCTCGAGACGGTGTGCACCGAGCTGCTCGACGGTGAGTGCGAGGTGTACAAGAACTACGGGCTCAAGCGCGTGGTCACGCTGCGCTACGTCGACGGCGCGGGCTCGCCCGGTACCGTGAACGTGATCACGTCGCGCTTTGCCAACGCGGAAGGCGCCTTCGCGTTCTTTACCAAGCGTGTGATCGCCGACGGTGATCCCGTCGATGGCACGCCGAAAGAGCTTCCCGCCGGCGCCGAAGGCGCGCTCGGCACCGGTATCGCTTACGTGTGGCGCGGCGAGCTGGTGGCCGAGCTCAGCTACGCCAACGAGCTGGAGACGCCGGATCAAATCAAAGCCACGAGCGCCAAGGTGCTTCCGGAGCTGGCGCGGCAGATCGGCGAGCACCTGCCCGGTGACATGAACCCGTTGCCGGCGGTGCGGCTGCTGCCCACCGAACGGCTCGTGCCCATGGGCGTCGCCTACGCCCATCGCGACGCGCTCGGCGTGACGGGTCTCGGCTCGGGCGCGGTGGGCTATTACCAGGACGGCAAGGATCGCTATCGCGTCGTGGGGCTGGCGCGCGCCGACGAGGATTCGGCCAAGGACGTGATTGGGACTTTGAAGAAGCTGCCGGGCGCCAAAGTACAAAAAGACCTCGGCTTCGACGCCGTCGCTTTCTCGACGCGCGAGGCCGAAGGCGCCCCGCAAGCCGAGTGGCTCGCCGGCCGCTCGGGCGGCAACGTGATCATCGTGGGTGACGAGCCGCTCAAGCTCAAGGCTGGCGCCGACGCTGCCCACTTGTCGGGTGACAAGCGCCTTTCGCTGCTGAAGTCGGCCCTGAACCCCAAGCTTCCGGTGCAATAGCGGCACGCGGGCCGCGCGCGAAATCCCGCGCGGCCGGCCAGCGCGTGCGTGGCTGCAGTCGCGGCTTCGGCCTCGATTGGCGTGGCGAGCGGTGAGCGGCTAGAACTGTAACTCGTGGATTTCGATCTCAGCGAGCATCACGCCCTTCTACGCAGCAGCCTTCGGCAATTCTTCAAGGAGCGCGTAGCGCCGCACGCCCGCGAGTGGGACGAAGCCGAGCATTTCCCGAGCGAGCTGGTGCCGGAGTTGGCTCAGCTGGGGCTTCTGGGCATCAAGATCCCGGAAGCGTACGGCGGCGCGGGTCTCGACATGTCGGCCTATGCGATCGCGGTCGAAGAGGCGGCGCGCGTCGACGGCTCGCTGGCGCTCACCATCGCCAGCCACAACGGCCTCGGCACCGGGCACATCTTGGCCTACGGCACCGAAGCGCAAAAGCAGAAGTACCTGACCCGAGCTTGCACCGGCGAGTGGCTGGCGGCTTGGGCTTTGACGGACCCCAGCTCCGGCTCGGACGCCGCCGGTATGCGTACACGCGCCGTGCGCGACGGTGACGATTGGGTCATCAACGGCAGCAAAATGTTCATCACGCAGGGGTCGGTCGGCGGCTTTTGCGTGGTGTTGGCGCGTACCAATTTCGAAGCGCCGGCGCAGCGCGGAATCACCGCGTTCATCGTCGACACGAAGACCCCCGGCTACTCGGCGAGCAAGAAGCTGAAGAAGCTGGGCTGCCGGTCGAGCGACACCGTCGAAATCACCCTCGAGCAAGTGCGGGTGCCCGACAGCGAGCGGCTGGGGGAGGTCGACCAGGGGTTCCTCGATACGATGCGTATCCTGGATGGCGGGCGCATCTCGATTGCCGCGATGGCGCTGGGCCTCGGACGCGGCGCGCTGGAGATGGCGGTTACTTACGCCAAGCAGCGCGAAGCGTTCGGCAAACCGATCGCCGAATTTCAGGCGATTCAGTGGATGTTGGCCGACGCCCAAACCGAGCTGGACGCGGCCGAGCTGCTGGTGCGGCGCGCCGCTTGGCTGGCCGACAACGGCCGCCGGTTCACCGCCGAGGCGTCCATGGCCAAGCTGTTCGCGAGCGAAGTGGCCTCGCGCGTGTGCAACAACTCACTGCAGATCCACGGCGGTTACGGCTACACCCGCGAGTTCGACATCGAGCGGCACCTGCGCGACGCCAAGCTGTGCGAAATCGGTGAAGGCACCAGCCAAGTGCAGCGCATGGTGATCTCGAAGCATTTGCTTCGTAGCTGAGCTCTCCTCCGCGGGCGATCTGGCTCGCGCTGTGCGCGAGCTCATCCAAGAACGACCTCGTGCGGCTCGGCCGCAGACCATACGCGGAGCAAACGTTTGCGCGGCGTACCAACCGGCGCCCGCACTACTCGGTGCGCTGGATGACGTGGAAGCCGAAGGGCGTCTCCACGAGATCCGACACTTCGCCCGGCGCTAGCTTGAAGGCGGCTTTTTCGAAGGCGGGCACCATCATGCCGTGTCCGAAGCGGCCGAGGGAGCCGCCGCGCTCGGCGGCGCCCGGCTCGTCGGAGAACTCTTTCACCAGGGCCTCGAAATCCTCGCCGGCCTTGGCGCGCTTCAGGGCTTCGGTGGCGCGCGCGAAGGCTTCGGACTTGCTGCGGGTCACGCTGGGCGAGGCGCGCAGCGCCCCCTGGTAGGAGACGAGCAGGTGTCGCGCGCTGATTTCGCTCGGTTGCCCGGCAGCATCAGCGCCGTTTTCCCCGGCGCCTTCGCCGGTCTTGGCGGCCGCCGCGCTGGCCTGCGGGGAAACGGCGACGCGCGGAGGCTCGCCGGGGCCTTCGAACGTCGTCAACACGCAGCCAGACGCGCCGAGCGCGCCCAGCAGCGCGGCCGCAAACCCAACGACCTTCACGGGTGGGGGCTCGCCTTGACCGGCGCTTTCACGGTCGAAGCCGCCGGTTCGGCCGCCTTGTCGCCTTCTTCCGAGCCGGCCGCGGAACCGCCGCCGAGCAGACCGAGGCCGACCAGAATGCTGACGCTCACCAAGGCCGCGAGCACGGCGTAGGGTGCCCACTCGGGCAGCCAATCGGAAGCGACGGGGGTGGCGCTGGCGAGGGCGGGGTGCTCGTCCTCCTCTTCGTCTTCTTCGTCTTCTTCGTCTTCCTCTTCGGCGTCGTCCTCGTTCTCGACGGGGGTCTCGTCTTGGTCCTCCTCGTCTTCCTCGTCTTCCTCGTCTTCTTCGTCTTCCTCTTCGGCGTGCTTGCTGGCGACGGGAGCGGCCGCTTTCATCTCTGGAGGAGTCGACGCTTCGGCGGCCTTGGGCGGCACGCTGATCGGCGCGACCGCAGTGGCAGCCACGGCGGCGGCAGGAGGAGCCGGCTGAGATTTGCTGACGCCCTCGGGCACGTCACGCACCAGCGTTTGCTCGTCATCGCTACCGCCCCACTCGCCATCGATCTCGTCGGTGGGCGGCGGCGGCTCCGAAACAATCCTCTTTTTGTCTTCGTCGGTCATAGGTCTCTCTCCCTCAAGCCACTTCTGCCCAAGCAGACGTCAACACGGCGTCCGGTCGCCCCACGACGCTGGTTTGCAGCACGTAGCGACCGTCGCCGACCGCGAAGCCCTGGGTGGACAGCACGTCACCGGGCCAAACGGGCTTTCTGAATTGCACGCTGAGCGCCTTCAAGCGCGCCGGATCTCCGCCGCAGGCATGCTGCAGCACCGCGCGTCCCACGAAACCGTAGGTGCACAAGCCGTGCAGAATGGGGCCTTGCTCGAAGCCGACCTCGCGCGCAAACGCGGGATCGGCGTGCAGCGGGTTCAAGTCGCCGGTGAGCCGATAGAGCAAGGCTTGCTCGGGGCGCGTCGCTTGCTCGACGCTGAAGGTCGGCGTTTCACCCTGGCCTTCGGCAAGCTTGGGAGCTTCGTTCTTGGGTGGCCGTGGGCCACCGAAGCCGCCAGCGTCGCGGATCAACAGCTGCCACTCGGTGTCGAAGCAGGGCTCGCCATTGAGCGTGGTGCGCGTGCTGAGCACCACTTGGGCGAGCTTCTTCATGTCGTAGATGCCCTCGATTTTGCCGACCGTGACGAGCGTGCCCTGCGGCGGCAGGGGACGGTGCAGCCGCAGCGTCTGCCCGCCGTGCACGAGCCGCGTCATGTCGCATTGAGTCTTCACGAACAGCTGACTCACCGGACCGTAGGCGGGGATGACCGCGAAGGTGGGCAAGACGCGCGGGCCGCGAGCTTCGTACAGGTAGTCGAGCTCGGCGGGCGTGGCGCCCACGGCGAGCGCGTAGAGAGCGACCGTCTTCCAGTCGTAGCTGAAGCTGACTGGTTCCGTCTCGAAGCCGATTGTGGAAGTATCCAGCGCCATACGCGGTCCTTTGGGGCGCGCCACCGTTAACGCGCACCCCAGTCCCGCGTCAATCGCCATGGCCCCTTTGCACCCTTCGCCGAGCCTCCTCGAGGCCTTGGCGGCTGCGTTTGCGGCCAACGGAGTGGACCCGCGGGCCTGGGCGCTGGGCTTTGCGCGGGCGACGCCGGCCGTCACGTTGGTGCCGGCCTTCGGGCTCTCGGCGGTTCCGGCGCAGACGCGGATGATGCTGGGCTTGGCGCTGGGGCTTTGCATCGCGCCCGCGCTCTCGGCCGAGGTGTCTACTGGAGGGCCGTTCTTGCTCGCGCTCGCTCGCGAGGCGTTCGTCGGCTTGCCGGTCGCGCTGCTCGCCTCGCTGTCCGTCTACGTGGCGGCCATGGCCGGAGGATTGGTGGACGATCTGCGTGGCGGCCGGGAGAGCGTGACGTTGCCTGCTTTGCCCGAGGCCATGCCGCCGGTCGCCGTTCTATTCGCGCTGCTGGCTTCGATCGCGTTTCTGGAGACGGGCGGGGCCGCCCGCGTGGTGAGCGCGCTCTCTTCGCCGCTGCTTTCGTCGCGGTTCTCCTGGGCGGCCGTCTCGCAGGCGCTGGCCGGCTCGGTCGAGCTGGCGTTTGCCATTGCGGCTCCGCTGGCGGTGGCCGCCGTTTTACTCGAGGCGGCAAGCGCGCTGATCGCTCGCGCCGCCTCGCCCGCGTTCGTCGGCCCCGTGCTGGCGCCGCTCAAATCCGTAGCGCTGTTGGGCATTTTGGCGCTGGTGTTCCAGCGCATTGCCGAGCTGCTGGCGCTTCTGTCGCGCGGTTTTTAGCGCGAGCGCTCACAAGCCGATGCGATAAGCGACGTTCAACCCGAGCGAAAACACCGAGTTGCGGCCAGTGACGGAAGCCTTGTCTTCGAGCGGATCGCGAGCGGGGGTGCCGGGCAAGAACCAATTTCCGAAACGGAACGAACCGCCCAAAGACCAATGCTGGGTGAGCTCGTAGGCTCCGCCCAACGCGATGCCGAGAGTGCCGCCTTCGGTGCGGATGGTGACGCCGGAGGGGCCGATCAAAGGCTTGTCGTACACGTCGACGACTTGAAAGCGGTCGCTCAAGACGACCAGGCCGCCGGTGAGCCCCACCCAAAATTCCGATTTTTCGGCGACGTACGGGTAGTAGCGCAGCATGCCCTCGAGGGTGAGGTACTTGCGGCTGTGGTTGCGTTCGATGTCTTTCGGATCGTCGCCGGGCGCGTCGGTGGTGGGAATGAGCCCGAGCAGCAGTCCGGCGCCGAACGCCAAGCGCAGATTTTGCCGATACAGCTGCCAGCCGTCGAGCTCGAAGCTGGTGTCGCCCGCTTTGCAGCCGCCCTGGCTGCAGACCTGCGCGCCGGGTAGCGTCAACCAACCGAACCCGGCCTCGGCGATGCCGGTGGGGCGATTCAGCGCGTGAAAGCCGCTGATCACGCGAGGCTCGCTCTCCGGATCGGCCGCAGCGGCGGGCGCGCCGAGCAACGCCCAGCCAGTCGCCAACAACAGCCCGGTCGTGAGCGCGGGCTTCACGGTTGGCGATCTCCGAGCAGTCGCGCGGTGATACTCGTGTCTTGGCGGCCCCCGAACATGCAGGCGGTGAGCTCGGCGCCGAGCTCACGTGCGTTGGCCGAGCGCGCCAGCGGATCCTTGGCCAGGTTCTTGGCCACCAACGCGGCCAACGCGGGCGGAGCCGCATGACCTCCGCCGACCGAGCGCAGATCGGGTGGCACGGCGCTGACTTGCTGCACCAAGATCGCCACCGCGCTGGCGCCGTCGAAGGGCGTGCGCCCGGCGATGCACTGAAATAGCAGCGTGGCGATGGCGTACACGTCGCCTTCTGGGCCCACGCTGCTGCCCTGCGCGCCCTCGGGCGCGATGTAGCGCGCGGTGCCGAGCACCGCGCCGTCGCGGGTCGCAAAATCGGGGTCGCGCCCGGCGCGCGCCATGCCGAAATCGAGCAGCTTGACGAAATCATTGTCTGCTCCTCGACGCACCAGCATGATGTTGTCCGGCTTCAGATCGCGATGCACGATGCCGAGCGAATGCGTTTCGCCCAGGGCGTCGCACAGCTGCAACGCCACGTGCACGCTGCGCACGACGCCCAGCGCGCCCTGCGCGGCCAAGAGCGCCGACGTCAACGACATACCATCCAGGTATTCGAGCACGATGAACGGCTCGCCGCCGGGATATTCGGCGGTTTCGTCGACTACCCCGAGCATCAGCACTTCCGCCACGTTGGGGTGGCGCAGCCGCGCGCCAATGGTAGCCTCGCGCCGAAGCCGCGCCGTGGCGCTTTCATCCCGCAATAGCTCGCGGTGCAGAATCTTGAGCGCCACCGGCCGCTCGAGGCCCAACTGCTGCGCCAGGTAGACCTTGGCCATCGAGCCCTTGCCCAGCAACCGCTCGACGCGAAACTGTCCCGCGATGACACGACCCAGGTAGTTGTCGGCGGCCAGATTTTCGTGGCCGGGTCCGGTGGGTGTGCCGTCTTTTGGGCAGAACAGCACGGTGGCGGGATAGCGCTCTCCACAGCTTGCGCAGCGGCGGGCCTGCCCGCCCTGACCAGGAAGAGCTGTCATGAAAGCCCGAAGTTAGCATCGCCAAAGCCCTGTTGGTCATGTACGCTGCGCCCCCTTCATGACGGACGAAAACCCCAGCAATTCTCCACCCGGCGAGCCGCCTTTGGCTCCCCGTCCGGAGGGGGCTGCGGGGGGCTACCAAGTCGTCCTGCCCACGTTCGAGGGTCCGCTCGACCTGCTGCTGCACCTGATCGAGCAGCACGAGCTGGACATTCGCGATATCCCGATCGCGTTCGTCGCCAAGAAGTACGTCGAATACATCGTCTTGATGGAGGAGCTGAACATCGACATCGCGAGCGAGTACCTCGTGATGGCGGCGACGCTCACTCACATCAAGTCGAAGATGCTTTTGCCGGTGCCGCCGGCGGACCAAGAGGACGACGAAGAAGAGGGTCTCGATCCACGGGCAGAGCTCGTGCGTCGTTTGCTCGAGTATCAAAAGTACAAGCGCGCCGCCGAGCAGCTCGGTGGTGGCGATGTGCTGGGGCGCGACGTGTTCGTGCGTGGCTTGCCCGCGCCGAGCGTGGAGGGACCGGCGCCGCTCGCGGGGCTCAGCTTGTTCAAGCTGCTCGACGCGTTTCAGAGCGTGCTGTCGCGCGCCAACACCAAGATCGATCATCAAATCGATCTCGAGCGCTTCTCGATCACCGATCGCATCAATCAATTGGTCGATCTGCTGCAGCTGCACAAAAAGCTCAGTTTCGAGCAGCTATTCGAAGGCGCGACCTCGCGCGGCGACCTGATTGTGACGTTCCTGGCGTTGCTTGAGATGACGCGGCTGCGCATGACGCGTCTCGAGCAAGAGGGGCCGCTCGAGCAGATTCACATCGAGCTGACGTTGGTGGACGCGGGCGTGATGGAAGAGGCCGCACTCAGGGCCGAAGCCAGCTTCAGCTCCAAGCCAGCGGAGTACGAAGCCGAGCCCGAGCCCGATACGGAAGCCGACGAAGAGAATGCGCTGGCCACGCGGCGCAGCGGCGAGCAGGGCGAGCCGCGCAGCTTCGATGACGACGCCGAATTACCCAGCTTCGAGGACGAAGAGCCCGAGCTGATGGATCCCGATCAAAACGAGCAAGACGAGCCTTAGGCTCCAGCAACAACCGAACATGGCAGCGAAGAAGCGACCCCAGCCCCAGGTGTCCGCGCCCCGCGGTAAGACCTCTCCCGAGACCAGCACGAAGCCGCAGCAGGCCGCCAAACCCAAGAAGGCCGCCAAAAAACCGGCCGAGCCCGCCGCCGCGCCGTCGAGCGCGAAGCCCAAAAAATCCGCCAAAAGTGCGGCCAAGGCTGGCAAACCGGCCGAGCCCACCGCCGTCGCGCCGGCTCAAGCAAGCAAGCCCGCGAAGGGGGCGAAAGCGACCAAGCCCGCGAAGGCGAGCAAGCCCGCGAAGGACGAGCCCGCGAAGGCAGGCAAGGCTGCGAAGGCCGGTAAGCCTGCGAAGGCCGGTAAGCCTGCGAAGGCGAGCAAGCCCGCGAAGGCGAGCAAGCCCGCGAAGTCCAGCAAGTCGGCGAAAACAAGCAAGGTTGCGTCGCCTTCCAAAGCAACCAAAGCCGTAACGGCGTCCAAGTCGGCAAAGGCCGGCAAGGCGGACGCCAAAGCGACGCCCGCGCAACAACAGCAGCGGGCCGAGGCCAAAGCCAAGGCGCAGGCCAAAGCGCAAGCCAAGGCGGAAGCGAAGCAGCAGAAGAAGGCAGAAGCGAAAGCCAAAGCCGAGGCCAAGAAGCAGAAGAAGGCGGAGGCGAAAGCCAAGGCCAAGGCCAAGGCTGAAGCCAAGAAGCAGAAGAAGGCGGAAGCGAAGGCCAAGGCCGCGGCCAAGAAGCTCGCCGAGGCCGAAGCCAAAGCGCTGGCCAAGGCCAAGGCCCAAGCCAAAGCCGAGGCTCAAGCCAAGGCGGAGGCGGCCGCTCGCGAGAAGGCCGAGGCTCGCGCCAAGATCAAGGCCGAGCGAGAAGAGAAGCTGCGAGCCGTCGCCGAAGAGAAAGCGCGCGTACGCGCGGAAGCGGCCGAAAAAGCGCGCTTGAAAGCGGAAGCCAAGGCTCAAGAACGCGCCGAGGCCGAAGCGCGTCGCGTCGAGAAAGATCGCGAGCGCATCGCGGCCGCGCGCGCGCGGCGTGCCGGCGCGGCTGCCGACGAGCCAGCCACTGCGCCGAGCGAAGCGGCCGACGTCGACGCCGGCTGGGACGGCGTCGACGGTGGCGGTGAAGGCGCCCCGTCCGAGGAGCACGCGCTACTCGGTGAGGGCGAGCCGACGGGCGCGGAGCTGCAGACTCCCGATACCGCCACCTATTTGAAGAGCCTCGTCGAGTCGCTCATCTTCGTGTCCGACCATCCGCTCGACATCAAAGAGCTGGCGCGCGCCGCCAAGATCGATCGCAAGCGCGCGCAAGAGCTGGTGGAAGAGCTGCAGCGTGACTACACGGGCCGCGGCATTCGCCTCGACGAAGTCGCCAGCGGCTACGCGTTTCGCACCAACCCCGAGTACGGCGAGTACGTGCGCGGCTACTTGTCGATGAAGCCGGTGCGGCTGTCGCGCGCGCAGTTGGAGACGCTGGCGATCATTGCTTACCGCCAGCCGATCACGCGCCCGGAGATTGACGACATTCGCGGTGTGGATTCTGGTCCGGTGCTCAAGGGCTTGCTCGAGCGCGACCTGATCCGCATTTTGGGCAAGAAGGACGAGGCTGGGCGGCCGATGCTGTACGGCACGACGCCGAGCTTCATGGAAGTGTTCAGCCTGAAGTCGCTGCGTGATCTGCCGACGCTCAAAGAGTTCACGGAGCTGAGCGAAGAGTCGCGAGAGACGTTCGAGACCGAGATCGGCGAGACCGCTCCGGAAGGGCCGATCGAGCTGCCGACGCACGACGCCGAGGGCGGGCCTGCCAGCGAAAGCCCACCCGCCAGCGAAGGCTCGGAAGGCGAGGAAGCCGAAGAGGGTGCGCCTAGCGAAGACGGTGCGCCGGCCGCCGAGGGCGAAGGTACGGACGACGACGACGATTCGGACGACGACGACGACGATTCGGACGACGACGACGGCGACGACGATTCGGACGACGATGACGACGAGGATGCGGACGACGATGACGACGACGACGACGACGATGACGATGACGACGAGGACGACGACGACGAACCGTCGGAGAAGAAGTCACCCGATGAATCAGCCGATGTAGCGCCGGAAGCTCCGGCCGAGGCGGACGACGAGGAATCGGACGACGATGACGACGAAGACGACGACGATGACGACGACGACGACGACGATGACGACGACGACGACGACGACGACGAATAGCTAGGAGCGCGTCCGGCTGCGGCGCCGCAAGGCGCCGCTACTTCTTCTCGTCGAACTGCTCGGCAAGCTTGCTCACTTGATCGTAGAGCGCCGGGTAGAGCATCAGCTTCTTCACGATGGCCCAAAAGGCCGGATCGGACACGCGATCGGTCGGCGCCACCGCCTTGCCCTTGGCCGTCTTCAGCACCGCGCTCGGTCCTTTGGCGCGCAGCGCGTTCATCTGCTCGACGAAGCGCTTGGTCGGAAACAGCTCGCCCGCCTCCCAGGCCAGCACTTCCTTCTGCTCGATGCCCAGGGTCGTCGCAAGATCGCGAGCCGTACAGCCAAGCTCTTTCCGCAGCCCTTTGATGTCGTCCGGCGTCACGGGCCGATGTTTACCATTTTTGACAACCGAGCCCCCTGCCTGGCCGATGGGTCTCTCGCATGCGCAGGGCTGTCGGTATCTGGGGGCTTTTGGGGGCGGCGCTGGGCTGTGGGTGCACGGGGCCGAGCCTCGAGGTTCCCGAGTCGCTCGGGTCGACCGTCCACGTCGATTTCCAGCCGGACGTCGGGGAGGGGGTGGTGGCGCAGCTGTTCCGGGCGCGCCTGGGCAACGTACCGGCCAGCGCCAGGCCCTGGCTCTTTCGTGGTGATCTCTCCGACTACTACGTCCGGTCGTTGAAGCACGGCGACGTACCGAGCGCGCTTCAAGAGCGAGCCGTACCGCTGCGCTACTGGCACGCCGACGACGACTGCATGCTGCAGCCGCTCGAGTGGCTGGAGCCCGAAACCAGCTACTCACTCGCGTTGACCGGAGTCGGGGTCGTGTTGGTCGCGCAGGCTCGAGCGGGCGTCGAGCACCAGTCGCGGCGGCTGTTTCCTCCGCCCGGCTCCACGAAGCATCGTGTTGCAGTGGTGTGCGAGCTCGACGACGAGGAAGCATTGGCCCCGCTTCCGCTCGCGCCGGGAGCGGCGGCGGTGCTTTCGTCGCCGGGAATGGCCGGTCAACCAGCGAGCGGCTGCATCACGCTGCAAGTGGACGGTACGTTGACGGAGCCCGCCGTTGCGCCGCCTTTGCTGGGGACCAGCCTGCTCGAGCCTTCGGCGTGGTTGCCGCAAGCCTCCGCTTCGGCTGAAAAACCGAGCGCCGCGTGCAACGAAGGCGAGCCCTTCTTCGGCGCGTGTCTGCAAGTGCTCGACGATCGGTTGCGGGTGATGCCGCTGGCGCAAGACTCGTTCTTTGCGCTGGAGGAGCCCGAGCGCGTGGTGCTGTCGGCGCGCGCCGGCTCCCGCAGCCTGCTGTTGCGGGGGCTTTCGCCCGCCACGTCGCTGACATTCAGCGGCTCGGTGCTCACGAGCGATGGGCAGCAGGCGTCATTTCGCAGGAGCGTGACGACCGCTGCCGCTCGGCGTCATCTGGTGCTCAACGAGGTGCTGGCCAATCCGCTCGGCCCCGAGCCGGACGCCGAATGGGTGGAGCTGGTCAACGACTCGGACCTCGCCGCCTCGCTCGCGGACGTATGGCTGGAGGACTCGGGCGGCGCGGTGCGCCTGCCGAACGTAGAGCTGCGGGCAGGCGAAACGGCGTTGCTGGTAGGCGAAGGATTTCGCGACTCTGGCCTGGACGTCCCGGTGCCCGAGAGCGTGCGCCTGCTGCGCCTTCCGAGCCTGGGCGCGCGCGGCCTGGCAAACGGGGGAGAAGCCTTGTTGCTGGTGGGGAGGGAAGGCGTGCTGTCGCGCTTTCCGTTGTTGGCGGCGGCGCACCCGGGGCGCAGCGTGGCCCGCCGCACCCTCGATGGGGCCGACGACGATGCTGCTGGCTTTGCCGAGCACGGCGGGGTCGGCGCGTCGCCCGGCGCGCCGAACGAGCTTGGCGACTGAGCGGCGGCTCAGGTGCCCGAAATCGTCATCCCGCTCACGCGCAAGGTCGGCGAGGCGGTCGACGTCTTCAGCTCCAAGTCGTCGCCCACGGCGTCGATCGCTTTCAGCATCGCGTCCAACGTCGAGGAGATGGTGATCTCGCTGACCGGAAATGAAAGCTCGCCATTTTCGATCCAGAAACCGGCCGCGCCGCGCGAAAAATCACCGGTGACGGGGTTGAAGCCGAAGCCCATCAGCTCCGTCACGTACAGACCGCGCGCGGTGGTTTTGACGATGTCGGCGGCGGGGGTGGTGCCGGCGGCCAAGATGAAGTTGCTGGTCGACGCACCGATCGAGCCGCCGCTGCGCCCGGCCGAAGCCGTCGATTCGCGCCCGAGCTTGCGCGCGCTGTACGAGTCGAGCAGAAAGCCCTTCAGCGTGCCGCGCTCGACAATGACGTTTTTACGCGAGCGCAGGCCTTCACCGTCGAAGGGACGAGAGCCTGGGCCGCGCAAGATCAGCGGGTCGTCGACGATGTTCACGAGCGAGCTTGCGACTTCGGTGCCTTCGCGCTCCAGCAAATAGCTCGATTTTCTCCACAGCGCGCCGCCCACGATGCAGCCCGCCAAGCTACCGACCAGTGAGCGCGCGACGTCCGGATCGAAGACGACTGGAGCTTCGGTAGTCGGGATCTTTTTGGCGCCCAGCTTACGCAGCGTGCGCCGAGCGGCTTCTTGTCCGATGAACTCGGCCGCCTCGAGATCTTGGTGTTGGCGGCTGGCCGAATAGTAGCTGCCGCGCCGCTTTTTGCCGCCTTCGTCTTCGACGACGGGCGACACCGACAGCGCCGCATACGAGCCTCGCACCGCGCCCTCGAAGCCGGAAGACAGCACGAGCGCGCTTGCGCCGCTGGTGCGCGAAAACGTCGCGCCTTCGCTGTTGGTGATGCGCGGATCCGCGTCCAGAGCCGCGCGCTCGGCCAAGCGCGCTTGGGCGATGGCGCGCTCGGCGTCGATGGCGTCGATACTGGCATCGAACAGCTGCAGATCCGGGTGAGGCGGCTTGCACAGCAGCTCCGCCGCAGCCGGGCCCGCGAAGGGATCCGGCTCCGACAAGGCGCACAGCTCGAGCGCATCGGCAACGCAGCGCTCGATACCGCGGGCGGTCAGATCACTGGTGGAGGTCGTGGCGACCCTGCCCCCGCGGATGACGCGGAGCGAGACGCCGTGGTGACCGGCTTCCTCGACCAACTCGGTCGTGCCCAGGCGCACCTTGGCCGAAAGCTCCCAGCCGGTGCGGGCGCTGGCTTCGGCTACGTCGGCGCCCAGCTTGCGCGCGCGCTGAACCAGATCAGCAGCCAGCTCGAGGAGTCGGGGAGTCGGATCGATAGTGGGGTCGGACATGCAGGGTTTTCGTCAGTCCAGGCGACGCAGGTTCCATACCGCGAATCCCAGCCCCGCGGTGAGCCAGAACCCGAGCAGCAGCACAGCATAGCCGAGGGAGCTACCCGCGAGCGGCTGCGTGCCAAAGTCACCGTGAAATTGTGCGTAGGTGCCCTGCACCGCGAAGCGGCGCAGCCCGAGCATGACGGCGCCCAACGTGAGCACTACGCCGCCCGACAGCGCCCGCAGCAGGCTGGCTTCGTCGTGCGCGCGTTCGAGCAGGACCCGGCCGAGCAAGAAGCCGCCCGGCACGCTGGCGAGCGACAGCAGCAGCAGCGCGGGGGGCAGGGCCGACGACGCCTGCGCGGTGTCGACCAGGTAGGCCAGGCACCAGTCGGGCTCGAAAGCGAGGAAGTAGGCCGAGACGGGCGCGAACACCAGCAGGGCAAACAGGGTCGCGATGGCCAAGCCACGGCTGCCGAGCTCCCCGGTCGTGACGCGACGCAGCTCGCGCCGGGCCAGCCACGCAAAGCTGACGCCGAGGCAGAGCCCGAACGGGAGCGCTATCAGCACCGGCATCGGGGCGCAGCAGAGCACGAAGGCTTGCCCGAGGAAATATCCGGCCGAGGCCTTGGCGAAGCGACGCTCTCAAGATACTACCGAGGGGCATGGATAGGTCCCGCCTCGCTCAGTTGCTGCAGGCCGTGAGCACGCAGCAGGTGGATATCGCCACGGCGCTTGCGGAGCTCTCCCAGCTGCCGTTCAGCGATTTGTCGTACGCGCGGGTCGATCACCATCGCGCCCTGCGCCAGGGCATGGCCGAGGTCATTTTCGCGCCGGGCAAGACCGCCGAGCAGATTGCAGGCGTAGCCTCCCGGCTGATTGCGGCGGGGCAAGACGTGCTGGTGACGCGGCTCGAGCCGCCCACGTTCGTGGAGGTCGGGGCGCGCGTGCCGGAGCTCGTGTACCGCGATGCCGCGCGCACCGCTTCCTTTCAAGTAACGCCGCGCGCCCTGACGCCTGAGGAGCGTGTGGCGATCGTGACGGCTGGAACCAGCGACGTGCCGGTGGCAGAAGAAGCGATCGAGACTTTGCGCATGGCAGGCATCGGCTGTCGGCGTTTCTTCGACGTGGGTGTAGCCGGCTTGCACCGGTTGCTGTCGGTCATGCCCGAGCTCACGCGCGCCGAAGCGGTGATCGTGATCGCCGGCATGGAGGGCGCGCTGCCCAGCGTCGTTGGCGGGCTCGTCGCCGCGCCGGTGATCGCGGTGCCGACTTCGGTTGGTTACGGCACCGCGCTCGCCGGGTTCACGGCGCTCATGGGCATGCTGACCAGCTGTGCGTCGGGAGTCACGGTCGTCAACATCGACAACGGCTTCGGGGCCGCCATGGCCGTGATGCGGCAGCTGAAGCGGGCAGAAGTCGCTTGACCGAGCCTGGCGAAAAAAAGCCGCGCTTTCGCGGGATCGCGGGGCCCGTTGGGCGAGCTCATGGCCACGAGCACGGTTCGGGCCCCGGCCAGCATTCGCACGACGACGCGCGCGGAAACGACGCGCTACGCTTCGGCAACCCTCGGCTCGAGCGCGGCGCGGGCTTGGGCAAGGTGCTCTATTTCGATTGCTTCAGCGGCGTCGCCGGTGACATGTCGGTGGCCGCGCTGGTCGACCTGGGCGTGCCCTTCGAGGTGGTCGAAGGCGCCATCGCGGCGGTGGGGCTGGCGGGGGTCTCGGTGGCGCTGCGACCGGCCCAAACGGGCGTGATCGGCGGGGTGCGGTTCGTGGTCGAGCAGCATGGCGAGCATCCGGAGCGCAGCTACGACGAGATCGTGCGGCTGCTGAGGGCCGCGTCGTTCGATGAAGGCACGCGCTCGCGCGCACAGAGTATCTTTCGGCGCCTGGCCGATGCCGAAGCCTTCGTGCATCGCACCGACGTCGACGGCGTCACCTTTCACGAGGTCGGCGCCGTGGACGCCATTGCCGACGTGGTTGGCGCGGCGGCCGCGCTCGACTACCTGCAAGCGGAGCTCGTCTGCGCACCCTTGCCGATGGGACATGGCAGCATCCATTGCCGCCACGGCATTTTGCCGCTGCCGGCCCCCGCCACTGTGGCCTGCTTACGTGGCGTGCCAACTTACGACGCCAAAATCGAGGCCGAGCTGGTGACTCCGACCGGCGCCGCGATCGTAGCTTCCCAGGCCGTGCGCTTCGAACGTTGGCCGAGCCTCGCTCCCATGGCCATTGGCTGGGGCGCGGGCACACGTCAGCTGCCCGATCGATTGAACGCGCTGCGCGCCGTGCTCGGTGCTCCGACCACCGACACCGTCGCGGGCGCTTCGGCCGCGACGCACTTCGTCATCGAAGCCAACGTCGACGACATGACCGGCGAGCTGGCGGCGCACGCCATCTCGAAGCTACTCGAAGCCGGCGCCCTCGACGCCTGGGCCCTTCCCATCACGATGAAGAAGGGGCGACCCGGCCTCGTGCTCTCCGCACTCGGCAACGCTGCGGGAATCGGCGTCCTCGAAACGGTCTTGCTCCGCGAGACGAGCAGCATCGGACTGCGTCGTGTCGGCGTGACCCGCACCGAGCGCCCGCGCGAAATGCTCGAGGTGGATACCGCATTCGGAAAAATCCCCGTCAAAGTCGCGCGCGGCCCCTACGGCCCGCCCCAACTCAAACCCGAATTCGACGCCTGCGCCGCCGCCGCTTCTCTCCATCAAGTGCCGGTTCGCACCGTCCTCGCCGCCGCCCTCGCCGCCGCCACGGATCTCGAACCGTCGCGCGCGGACTGAAGACCCCACGTACCCTTGCCTTGCGCGCTGGGCTTTGACCCAGTGCGATGCGTCGCCGAGTCGTCGCGTCGCCGGATCGTCGCGTCGTCGATTCGCCGAGTCGTTGCGTTGCCGCGTTGCCGCGTCGCCGCGTCGTCGCGCCGCCGAAAAACCGCGGTTGACCGTGTCCCCGCAGCGCTCAAATGACTTCGCATGCGAAGTCATCGGTAGAGGGCCCCGCGCTGGCCTTGGAAGTGTCGGTATTTGCATGCAAATTTCGGGTGGGCGGGGACGCGCCGGCGATGACTTCGCATGCGAAGTCATTTCGGCGACGCGGCAAGGCACTCTGGCGCTGTGCGCTTGAGGTCCGAGCACATCGAGATTCTCGGAGGCGGAGCGGCGGGGACTGGCGGTCGATGGCGGCCGACGTGTGGTGGCGGCCGGAACGGGTGCGCGGAGGGTGGCCATTTTTCGGCGAGCCAGTGCTCGGCACGCTGCGTGCTCGTGATGGCTGCATGACAGGGGGAAGGCGCCGACCCGAAGAGTACGGACCTTTGCCGTTTCCACCGCCGGTGCTGGCGGCAAAGACTCCGGACGAGCTGGCAACGCTTGCGGCTCTCGACCGCTTCAAGCGCGCGATGGGCTTTCGGCGAGAGCTGCAGCAAGCTCTGAGGCCGCTGGGCATTTCGTTTGCGGAGTGGCGGTTGCTCGAGGCGAGCTCGCGCCTGATTCGGCAGACGGGAGAGCCCGTCAGTCATCTCGAAGTCTCGCGGGAGCTGGACGTCAGCGAAGGCTGCGTTTCGCGACTGATGTGGCAGCTAGCAGGGCGAGGCCTCGTGGACCACGACCTCGATGGGCTGGGCTTGCAGTACCGAGTCTTGGTCACCAACGAGAGCGAGGGCCTCGTGGCGGAGGGGTACGTTTTGGCTGCGGCCGTGGAGAATCGACGACGCTGAGGTCAGTCTGGTCGTTCGAGCTTGAGCCCCGAAGCTTCCCAACCGAGGACGCCGCCTTCGAGGAAGGCGCATTGCACGCCCTGCTCGGCCAATTTGATGGCCAGGTCCTTGGTGCGATCGCCGGAGCGGCAGTAGAGGACCGGTGGGGCGGGAAGCATGTGCAACTCCGCCAACCGCGTCTCGATCTCCTCGATCGGCATGTTGATGGCAGAAGGCAAGTGGGCGCGCTTGAACACGGCCGCCTCTCGCGTGTCGACGACGCTGACGCGGCCTGCCTGGAGCAGCTGCACGAGCTCCTCCGGGCGAATGGCGCCTTCGGCGCGGGGCAAGTACGGCTCCAGCAGCGCGCGCAGCTCGGCTTTGCGCATGGCGCCCACTTTGCCGCCGACGGGCCTGCCGCCGTGGAAGACGACGAAGGTGGGCACCGACTGCACGCCCATCTGGCGGGGGATGTTGGGCGACTTGTCGATGTCGAGCGTCACTACTTTGGCTTTGCCCTCCAGCTCTCGCGCCAGCGCCAGCAGATCGGGGGCCATCTGTTTGCAGGGGCCGCACCATTCGGCTGAGAACTCGAGCAAGACGGGTAGCTCGCTCGTGAGCACTTCTTGCTCGAAGGTGCGCTCGGTGACGACGGGGAGGGCGGCCATGTTGGAAGGCGCTAATATTGTCATTTCCGCGCGAGCCGCAAGCCGTAGTGGTTGCCCAGCCGATGGAGCGCCCAGGTGAGCGAGACCACGGCGAGGATTGCCGTCACGGAGCTGCCTGCGGTCGTGTGCGGACCTGCCACCAAGGCCCCGAGGCTCCGGCTGGAGCTGGCGGCCCCGAGCCCGGCGGCCGTGCCGACGCTATCGAGCAGAAATGTCCAGATGGGCGTGAGTGCCAGGTGGGCCAAGGCCGGGCCGGCGGCCGCCGGCAAGCGTTGGTTCAAGAACACCGCCAGCGGCATATAGCCCAGGCTTCGCGCCGCCCACGTGGGGTCGACCACGGCCGCCCGCAGCAGCGCGCTGCGCACCACCCAGCCCACCTCGAGCGACCGCAGCAGGCCCAACAGCACCAGGCCTCCGGCCGGCGTAACTCCCACTGGCCGCAGAAACGCCAGCAGCAGCGCCGGCAATGGCAGTGTCTGCGCCTTTGTCAGCGTGGCGAGGCCGAACACCAGGCCGCTCAACAGCGTCAGCGCCAGCCGGCCCCGCGACAGCAGGAACAGCCCGAGCA
>JBEQSW010000240.1:0-4648 GCA_040348565.1 Myxococcales bacterium
TGTCCAGCTGCTGCAGCACCTGGGCCATGCGCCGGCTTTCGCCCACGATGCGCAGCGCGCTCGTGCGTGAACGCTCGCGGCCGCGCAAGAACTGGTTTTCGCGCCGTAGCTGCTCTTCGGCCAGCGTCAGCTTTTGGATCAAGCGCGCGTTGGCGATGGCCAGCGATGCGCCGTGGGCCAACACGCCCAGCGCTTCCACGTCGCGGCGGTCGAACATGGCCGGGGCGTCGCGGTTGTCGACCTGCAGCACGCCCAAAATGTCGTCGCCCTTCCACAGCGGTACGCCGATAGTGCTGCGAATGTTGGCGCCCAGCAGCGACTCCGAGCCCAAGGCTTCGCGTGGCGCGTCCGCGGCCAGCACCGCCGCGCGCCCTTCCACGACTCGACGCGCCACGCTGCGCGTCAGCGCAACCGGTCCATCGGGGGCTACGGGCGCTCCGTCCGGCCCGCGCACGCGCGTGACCATCGGCAACAGCAGCCCCTTGTCCGGCTGCATGTCGTCCATCAACGCCACGGTGGCGTGGGTCGCGCGCGGCGACAGGCGCAGCGCCGCTTCGGCCACTTCGGCCACGACCCGCTCCAGTGATTCGGCCGCGCCCAACGCGCCCAGCACCGCGCTCCAGACCTTCGGCTCCAGCGTCTGCGGCGCGCTTTGCAGCTCCTGCAAGCTGCGCGTCACCATCACCTCGGCGGGTGGAGGCTCGTCGCCCAGGCGCACACGCAGGCGCACGGGCTCCCCGCTGTCGCCGCCCAGCTCCAGCTCGTCGCCGTTGGCCAGGGCGTGCTCACCGCCGTTCAGCGTGAGCTCGACCCGGCTCTCACCGCGCAACAGCGCGCTACCGTTCGCGCTGCCCTCGTCCTCGACGGAAAAGCCGTCGCTCGTCGCCGTGATGCAGGCGTGCCGGCTCGACAAATGCACGCCGGTCAGCCGCAGCTCGCACTCCGGAGCGCGCCCCACCCGCACCACGTCCGCATCCGACTCGAAGACTTTACCGGCGTCGTCGCCGTTCAAAACTTCGATTCGGATGCGCGACATGGTCGAGTCACACGCTTCGCCAGCTCGCTCAGTTGCGAGCGTCGATGCGGTACATCACCTGCTTGAGCGACGAGTCGTAGGCCGCCTTTTCGCGGTCGGCCGACTTGGCGTTCTTGCTGATGATGGCGTTCAGCTTGTCGCTGGTGGCTTTGCTGCCCTTGGGCGTCAGGTGGTCGATGGCTTGAGCGGCCACGTAGCGCACGGCGGCGTTGGTGATGCCGTCGATCACGCCCACCAGCTCGTCGCGCGTGGCGTCGTTGCCCAAGATGCCGATCATGTAGCCGGCCTTCACGCCGATGAACTGGGTGGCTTGCTCCTGAGCTTCGGGCTTTTGGATGGCGGCCACGTAGCAGGCGGCGCGATCGCCACAGGCTTTGACCTGCGCTTCGACCAGCTTGAACAGCTTCTTCTCGATGTCCTCGCTGCCGTAGCGCGCCACCGCCGCGCCCACCGTCGCCAGCTGATCGGCCTTCGCCAGCTTCATCGCCGTCTGGGTCACGCCGGCTTGGAACGCCTTCAGGTCGTCGCCGGTGCCCTTGGTCTTGGCGGCGCGCTCCAGCAGCCAGTCCACCATGCCCGGATCGTAAAACTGACCGGCGGCCTCGGTGAGCACCTCGAGCGCGCCACCACCGGGCGGAATCTCGGTCTCGAGCGTGAACGACTCGAACGCAGCCTTGAAGGCGGCCTTCGACTCTTCGGTGGCCGGCACTTTGGCGATCTCGCGCGCAATCACCGCCTTGGTGGAAGCGTCCTTCTCGACGTTGATGGCTGCGACCAACGGTGCGGTCGCGTCTGCGCGCCCGGTCGTGCCGAGCACCAGCGCCGCGGTAGCGACGTACGGCGTGCCCTGCGCGTCCTTGCCCGAGATCTCTTTGATGCGACGCATGGCGAAGCCGACCAGCTTGTCGTCCTTGCCGGCGATGAGCTTGGAGGCGGAGTCGACGGTCGGCTTGCCCAGCTTCACCAACGCCAACAGCGCCGTCGGCTGAATGTCGGCCTTGTTGGGATCCAGCATCACCTTCATCAACGGCTCGACCGCTTGCGGATCGCCGATGACGCCGAGCAGCTGGGCGGCCGTGGCCTGCCAGAACTGCTGATCGCGGAACGGGTCGATCAACGTCTTGTCCTTGCCCGGAGGCGTGATTTCCTGCTCCAGCCGGGCGATCAACGGGCCTACCCAAGCTTTGCTCGGCATGTCGAGCATCGACTCGCTGTAGTCCTTGTACGTCACGCCGCCGAGCATCGTGCTCGCGCGCAGCTTGACGAACGCTTCCACCATCGGCACCGCCAGCGATTCCATCTTCAAGTCGCCGGTGGCCTTGGCCGCCCACTTGATGTCGCTCTCGTCCTTGGCCGTGGCCGGCTTCTTGGCGAACTCTTCGAACGCCTTCTTCAGCGCCTTCTCGGTGCGCTTGTCACGGTACGAAGCCAACAGCTTGATCAGCGAGACGCGCGTCTTGGAGTCGAGCGCGTCGTAGTCGTTGACGTACGTGTTGGTGAGCGGCTCGACCGTCTTGTTGATCAGCTCCTGCACTTCGGCGGCCTTGATGTCGTTGCCGTTCTTGGTGGCAGCGTCCTCGAAGAATTGTTCGAGGCGTTTGACGGCGCGCGCCTTCCACGAAGCGTCGCTCAGCTTCTCCACCCAAAAGTCGGGTTGGCTCTCGTCTTTGCAACCGACGAGCAGGGAAGCGACCATGACCGTGGCGGTCGTGGTGGTGGCGGTGCCCAGAACGAGCGAGCGGATGAGCGACACGACAGTACGCGAGGAGCGCAGCATGGAAATTCCTCCCGAGACGGATAGGCGAATGGACAGCTAGAGGACCCGAAGAAACCAGGGGGTTGCGCCAGAAACTCGCGCAAAATCCCCGAGTTCGCGTGCGTGGGGACGGTACGCCGGCAGGCTCGAAGCTGTCAATCAAGGCCTGGACAGCGACACTGTAGGGGCTCGTGGTTAACGCAGTGCGGCATATCGAAGGGGGGCGGCCATCGACCGGCCCGCAGCCTTCAGCCGATGATCATTGCCTCGGAAAGTGCGGTTCCGTGCTTGAAGCGTGAGAACGCCCAAGCGCCGAACGGCTCCGGCGTTTCGCCGGTCGCAATTGCGCGGGCCAGCCGCTTGCCGACCGCCGGCGCCATCATGAAGCCATGGCCCATGAAGCCGCTGGCGAGGAACAGCCCCGGCGCCTCGTCCACCGGCCCCACGATCGGAGCGTGATCCGGCGACAGATCGTAGAGCCCTGCCCACTGACGTTGGATCTTGAGTGACGAGAGCGACGGGCACGCTCCGATCAGCGCGCGCGAGTACAGGGCGAGGAAGCGCAGCGACGACGCTTGGCTCGCGCCTTCCGGCGTCTTCGCGTTGCCGATGCCGCCGACGATCTCGCCGCGCGTCGACTGCGAAAAGTACAAGCCCGACCCCAAATCCGCGACCAACGGTCCCAGAAATGGCTTGAGCGGCTCGCTCGCGCAAATCTCGTGGCGGTGCGGCTTCGTCGGCAGCTCCACGCCGGCCGTTGCCGCCAAGCTGGGGCTCAGCGCGCCGCACGCATTCACCACCACCGGCGCGCGTACGCGACCTCGCTCGGTCACGACGCCCGACACCTTACCGCCCGAAGTCTCGATCGCGTGCACGCGACAGAACGTGTGAATGTCCACACCCAACGCCCGCGCGCCCTCCGCGAACCCCCACACGAACGGCCACGGAAACACCACCGCATCGTCCGCGTTGAAGCTCGCTGCCAGCACGCCCGTCGGCTCCAGCTGCGGCACGATGCGCTGCGCTTCGGCGGCGTCGATCAAGCGCGTCTCCAGGCCCAGGCGTCGCTGCAGCTCCACGCTCTTGCTCAGCTCCGCGGCGCGCTTCTCGTCGCGCGCCAAAAACAAATAACCGCCCTGCCGAAACCAAGTGTTGATGCGATGCTCGTGCGCAAACTCTTTACACATCGCCAAGCTCTCGCGCATCAATTGCACGTTCGCTTCGCTCGACCACTGCGCGCGCACGCCGCCGCCATTGCGCCCACTCGCGCCGCCGCACAAGTACCCGGCGTCCAGCACCAAGACGCGCCGGGCCGGATGGTCCTTGGCGAGGTGGTACGCCGTCGCCAATCCCATGATCCCCGCGCCGACGACCACCACGTCGACCGCGCTCGGCAAAGGCCGCAAAGAACCGCCGCGTACCGTCACTCGAATCACTCTAGCATCCGCCGCGGGCCGCCAAACGCACGCCCAGGCCGGGACGGCCGTGGTCGAATCGGAGCCCTCGAAGGTCGCGAGAGCGTCCCCGGTCCATCGCCCGCGAGCGGAAACCAGCGCAGGGCCTCGAACGCGCGGGGCCTTTCGTCCTCGGCGCCGCGTGGCGCGAGGAGCCGCACCTCCGAGAGTAGCGCCGCGGCGCGTGCCAGGTAGCTCGGCAGCACGGCCTCCGGCAACGTCACGGGCGCGCTCGACGCGCGAGCAGCCCGGAGCAGGGCACCTCGCGTGCGCGGTTTCGGGGGAGCCTCCGCGAAATTGCCGAACGCGCCGGTCTTTGGGTCGAAGTGGTACGCGGGTAGGAAGCGATGCCCGTGCTCCGCCAGGAAATGTACCGCCGCGAGGAGGTATTCGAACGTGGCT
>JBEQSW010000289.1:0-16735 GCA_040348565.1 Myxococcales bacterium
GCGACGGCGCTCGGCGGCTTTGGTGACGGTGAGCACGACCTCGTCGTTGGAGCGAAACGGCTTGGTGAGAAAGTGGTACGCGCCGGCCCGCACCGCTTTGACCGCGGTCTCGACGTCGCCGAATGCCGTCATCATCACGACCTCGACGCCATCGTGCTTGTCACGCACGTGCTCCAGCAGCTCTAGCCCGCCGACCTTGGGCATCATCAAGTCCACCAGCGCGACGTCGATCTGCTCGCGTTCGAGCAAATTCATGGCTTGCTCGCCGTCGTCGGCGGTGATGACCGAGCAGCCTCGGCTCTGCAGCAGGCGCGACAAGCTGCGGCGCAACGTCGGTTCATCGTCGACCACCAGCACCCGCGGCGGTCCAACATCGACTTTGACCGCGGTGAGCTCCCCCGAGCGCGACGCGGACAGGCTCACGGAGTACCTCGACGGGGGGGCCGATCGGAAGTGCGACCGTCGGCTCGCCCGGTGGGGCGGTCTTGGGCGGTGGCCGCAGGACGATCGGAGCGGGGCCGGGGCGGACGATTGGAGCCGCGGCTGTCGCTGGTGACCGGGGTGTACATCTGGTTTTGTTGTTGGAAGACGCAGATGCGTCCGCCACCTTCGCGCTTGGCAGTGGAGAGCGCGCTGTCGGCCGCCCGCAGCAAGGCGTCCTTGGTGCGCACGTCACGCGAGGGATACAGGGCCACCCCCATCGACAGCGAGACGCGCGTGCTGCGGCCCGATTCCATGGTGAAGGGGCGCTCCACGACGTCGCGAAAAATGCGCTCAGCGACGGTGACGGAGCCGGCAAAGTGGGTGCTGGGCAGCACGACCAAGAACTCGTCCCCGCCGAAGCGAGCCACCACGTCCACCTCGCGCACGCTGCGGCGGATGGCGTCGGCCACGAATTTCAGGATCGCGTCGCCCAGGCCGCGCCCCTGAGCCTCGTTGTGCGATTGCAGGCGGTCGACGTCGATGATGATGCACGCCAATGGGTCGTGGTAGCGCTCGGCGCGCTTGAACTCTTCCGTCAGGCGCGTGTGCAAATAGCGGTAGTTGTAGAGCGAGGTCAGCGTGTCGTGCACGCTCAGCTGCTCCAGCTTGGCGCGCGCTTCCACGACGTGGTCATGCAGGCGCTTGATGCGCAGCATGGCCTCGACCCGCGCGGTCAGCTCGCGCTCGTCGAACGGCTTGGAAACGTAGTCGTCGGCGCCGATCTTCAAGCCTTCCACGCGGCTGGCGGTGTCGGTCTTCACCGTGACCAGGAGGACGGGCAAGAAGCTGTCCTGGGTCATGCCCTTCAAGAGCCGACACGCCTCGAGACCGGATAGCCGCGGCATGAGCACGTCGAGCAGCACTAGGTCCACGCCGCCGCGCGCAACCCGCTCCACCGCGGCCTGGCCGTCGGCCACCGCCTCGACGGTGAAGCCGTGAGCGCGCAGGGTCTCGGCCAGGATTTCGCGCGTGAGGCGATCGTCGTCGGCCACCACGATGGTGGAGCCCTTGAGCTTTTGCGAGCCGACTGGCTGGGAGCGCGGGGGATCGCTGTCCGGCACGGCCCATCAGGGTAACAGTCCCCCGCCGAAACCCGCAACCAAGGCGCGGTCAGGGCATTAAATCCAGGGCAAGGCCGGCATCGAAGCCGCCCCGGCCGCGCCGCTGGCTGCCGAAAGCCGAGAGCGCGATGCAGCCACAGGCGTGCCGGTAGCGAGCAAAGGAGCGCACCGCGAGCAGGTCCTCGCTCAGCGGGTCGACGTCCGCCCCACCCCCCAGCTGGAGCACCGAGGCGACGGCCAAGGTCAGCTCGGCGCCGGTGGTCAGGCCTTCGCGGTCATAGGCGCCGAGCTCGTGAAAGCTCGGCAGCACGTCGCCCTGAGCGTCGGCGGCGGTCGTGGACGGCGCGCGGGCGGTGCGAGCTTCGGCGTAACCGGTGAGGGCGGTGCCGCCACGCGCGCCCAGCCGCAACCGAGCGGTGGCTTCCGCGCTTCGGGCCCGCGGTTGCGCCACCCCGGCGATGCGCAGACCGAACAGGCGCGCGTCGCCGGCCACCACGGCCTCTGTCGTCGGCTCGAGCTCGTCCGGCGCGCCCGCGAGGCCGGCCGCCAACCGCACGCGGGCCGCCGCGGCGCGAGCGCCAGCACCGAGCGCGCTCGTGACGCCGGCGGTCGTGCTCAGACGACTCTGGCCGGTGCCGTCCCAGTACTGCCGTTCCACGCGGCCCAGCAGCTCGGGCGCCACCAAATGACTCACGCTGGCAAAACGTCGTAGCAGCGGCAGCGAGAGCGACAGGCCGGCTCCGGCCCGCAAACGCGACAAAGTCTGGGCGGGGGCTGACAAGAGCTCGCTCTGCTCGAACGCGCCCACGCGCGCCAGCGCGGGACCGAGCGCCACGGCGGATTCGAGGCTGCCGCGCTCGAGGCCGCGAGTTTCGGCGTTGTCGCTTCGGCCCTCCCCGGCTCGCAGTCCCGTCATGCCGCCGATGTCCAGCGCGTAGCTGGTGGCGTCACCCAACGCGCCCCCGGTCGACAAAAGGGCGAACGGACCCAGATTCAGCGGATCCGACAGCCATGCGCCGCGCTCGGCATCGGCGGCGGCGCCGAACGCGAACAGCGCCTTGCCGCTGCTGGCAACGCCGAGCCGGGCGTGGTCGTAGCGGCGGGCCGACGCCTCCAGCGAGGACAGCGCGCGGCGTCCGCGCGCGCCGAGCGAAGCGTCGGCGTCGTAGGCCCAGAGCGCGCCCGTCTGCTCCAGCGAGGCCGCGTGGGCGTCGATGCTGAGGGCAGTACCGTCACGGTGGTCCCAGCGCACGAACGAGCTGGATTGCGGGGTGAACAACCGCGCTTCCACGCGCGCGCCGCCGTTGACGTAGCCGAACGCGCCGATATCCAGCGCGCGCGCGGCCGGGCGTCCCTGGTTGGCCGCGAACGGCACGTGCAGGCCACTGCCGATCAAGAGACCGTCTTCCCCGCGCCACTCGACGCTCGGGAAAATGAGGCCCACGCGATCGGGCGAGCGCAACCACAAATAGGGCAGCCAAAAGATCGGTACGCCGCCGGCGCGCAGCACCGCGTGCTTGATCAGCACGTCGCTGGGCGGCGCGATGGTCACCGAGCTGTAACCGAGGGTGACGGGCGGCGCATCGCAGCTGCAAAAAGCGATGTCGCCGCCGCCTTCCACGCCAATACCGCGCGGGCCGCGCTTGAGCCGCACTCGTTCGCCCCCCAAGCGGTAGCGACCGACGGTAACGAGCGCGTCCCCGGACAATTGCAGCTCTCCGAGCTCGGCGTCGACGTCCAGGTGGCGCGCCGAAAAATCCACGCGAAACTCGCGACCGTGCGGGCTGGGGGCTTGCGGCACCTCCGCGCGGGCGCGCGCGCCCAGCAAGCCGACCACCGCGCACGCCGCTAGCCCGAGCAAACGGGGGCTGCGACGCGGCTCACAGCGACGGCGGCGTCGAATCACGCTTGGCGATCGCCTTTTGGGAGGTCGCAAGCTCATGCGGCATGAAGCTCACGGAAGCCAAAAACGCCGCGGCCGGGCTGTAAAAGAAGCCGCGCCGACGGCCGTCGGCACCGAGCTGGCCGGCGGCGTTGCCGTAGCCCAGCTCCACCGAGAAGCCTTTGGCGATGCGCACCGAGACCTCGGTGTTGAATTGCGTCTGCACCACGTACCGGCTGTCGTCGGGCGACACCATCACGTCGGTGCAACCCGTCAGCACCACGCCGCACAAGCGGACGTCGTTCTGTACGCGGTATTTCCAGGCGGGCGCCACGGCAAAATCAGTCGTCCAGTACACGTTTTGGCCGAAGTCCAAGCGCATGCGCAGGCTGAGCTCCAGCTCGTCGCGCACCAGCGAAGAGCCGGACAGCGAGTCGCCGGGCAGCGACCGGCCGTCGGGGGTGAGCCGCACTCGCTCCAGCGACTCGTTGGTGGGCACCGTGGCGCGCGCAAACCAACGTTTGTAAGCAACCGCCAAGCGCACGAGTGACGTGATCTCCGGCTCCACCTTGCCGCGCAGCAGCGGCGCAACGTTGATGAGGCCCACCGCGACGCCCGGCGCGAAAAAGCGCCCGGATTCGAAGCTGAGCTTGGAGGTGGGCAACGTGAGCGTGAGCGGCCGCACTTCCCACAGCGTGCCGTCGGTGTCGGCCGGACCACGAAACCGTTGGGCGTAGACGGACGCCAGCTCGAAGTCGTTCAAGCTCCATTCGCCGCGCTTCGTCGTGGTGTCGTTGTTTGTGAACTCGCGGTAGAGCCCGGCCTCGAGCCGCAGGCTGAAGTGCTTTCCGCGCGGGGTGTCGTCGAGCAGGTAGTAGCGGGTCTTGGCGCTGAACCCCATGTCGTAGGTCGGGTTCGCCGATTGGGGCGTGTCACCCACGCCGAGCGTCTGCGTCGTCACCGCGTGCTCCCAAGCAAAGATGCTGTGGTGATACGCGGGGAGATTTTCCAGCTCGGGATCGCTGGGAGGCGGGGCAACCCGGTCGCCCTCGGCTGCGGCCTGTGCGCCAGCAGGACTGGAAAAGAGAGCCAGCGCCGCGGGAAACAGCAGCCGGCAGAGCTTGCGCGACGAGCAAAACCTGCGCGCCCATGAGGCGGACGAAGACGGAACCGTCACCGGGCTAGGACGCTACCACGCTGCAGCTCGGGCGTGGCAGGCCTCACCGCGGCCCTTTTGGGGGTCCGGCTGTCGCGGACGGCTGGCCCGCGCTAGCATGCGCCGGCCAATGTCCAGCGCCCTTCCCGCCACCGAGATCACCGCCCTTCTGGGCCGCGGCACTCATTTCGAAGGCAAGCTGTCCTTCGACGGGCGGGTGCGCATCGACGGCAGCTTCCGCGGCGAAATCAGCAGTGACGATACGCTGATCGTCGGCGACGGGGCCGATGTCGAAGCCGAAATCACCGCCGGCACCGTGATCATCAAAGGCGGGAACGTCAGCGGCAACGTGCGCGCTCGCCGCTCGATCGAGCTGTACGTGCCGGCCAAAGTCTCGGGGACGCTGCAGGCGCCCGAAGTATTCATGGACAAAGGCGTGCAGTTTTCGGGCAGCTGCACGATGGCCCCGATCGACTGACCAATTCCGCCCGGAGCACAACGGCGCGATCCGCCGCGTGAACGAGCGGTGTCGTCGATTTGCGACACCCTGACACGGCTTGCGCTCCCCTTGGCGGAGACCCATGTCACGAGCGCCCGTCAGGGCATCGAAAGACCCACCCAGGAAGCAAACTTCGGCCTATTTCGTAAGTTATGCAAAGGCTGTAGAGTCTCGGCCCAGTCACAATCGCCAGGCATGCTCCCTGCAGTCTTCCAGGTTGCGCCAATGAAAACCTCCCGCGTCCTCTCGTTCGTCGCCTTGCTCGCCCTCACCTCCGGTAGCGCGCTCGCCAGCTCGCCGACGGACGTCACGCGCTACGACTGCAAGTTGCCCGAGAGCAACCGACCGGCAGGGGGCGCGCGCACGGTCGTCACCGCCTCCCCGGAGCTAGTGAAATCGGTGGTCCTCGACTTCGAGCACTACGCTCACTACTTCGACCCCGACAAGGGCAAGAACCCGCAGCGCAAGTGGGCCAGCCACGTCGTCGGCAAGACCGGCGACAAAACGGACGTCTACTTGGAGGTGCCCATCCTCAAAGGCGCCGCCAAGATCTGGGCAATCATCCGCTTCGACGCGCCACAAAAGGTCGGCGACACCGAGGTGGTGGTCGGCCACATGCTGAAGGGCAACGTCGACAAGCTCAGCGCCAAGTGGAAGATGCGCCGCACCGCCGACAACAGCACCGAGCTCCAGCTGGAGTTCTTGGTCGTGCCCAAGCTTCCCGTCCCCGACTCCCTGCTCTCCAACGAAGCGCGCAGCGCCGCCTTCAAGGCCGTGTCCGGCATGAAGGGCGAAGCCCTCAAGCGCGCCGCCGGCAGCTGATGCGAATTCGCTTCACCCCGGTGGCTGCCACGCCGCAGACCGCTTGCAGAAACTGCCGTAGCGACACCGGGCCAATCTAAGCGACCGTCCTTCCGTCCGTGGAGGAAGCTTGAGCGGCCGGGTTCGTCGGGGCTGAAAACCCGAGCCTCACCCTCTTCCCCGGCAGCGCCGCTCCTCGATTCTGATATCAGGTGATATCACCTGATTATTAGGTGATATCACCTGATTATTAGGTGATATCACCTGATTCTCGCGTCGCGGATCGGCGCGGTTGGGCGACTGGGGCGAAGGCGTCCGCGCGGTTGGATGCTGCGCACGCGACGCGCCCTCGTGCAAAACAGCATCGACCTGCGCCCGCCCCTCTCGTCCGCCGCGTCAGTCCTCGACTCTGATATCAGGTGATATCACCTGATTATTGGGTGATATCACCTGATTCTCGCGCCGCGAAACGGCGCGGTTTGGAGCTATCGCCGAGGCGTTGCTCGAGCAGTGTGGCGAAGGCAGGGAGCCGGTCCGTGCGGTTGGATGCTGCGCTGACGACCGAACCGCCCACGAGCGAGTCAGCCAACCCGCCACCGTCGTGGGGTTGCGAGCGATGGCGGCTTCCACTTGATCAAGGCGCCGGGCGTGCGGCGGGGGCGACGGGCGTCTGGCGGGGCGACGGGCGTCCGGCCATCAGGGGCTCCGTGTGAGGTCTCGCTCTTGCGAGGTGGCCTCGCGCCGCAACAGAAGCTTCTGCAATTCAGGCTGCAGCTAGGCAGCCCCAAGACGTGAGGAGCACTCCAAGCTGCGAGGCTTTGTCCGGCCCGTCATGGCAGCGGCCGAGGGCGGTCATTGTTTGGCTGGGCGCGCTTGACCGGGTGGCGTTGAACCGGTAGCCCGAGAGCCGTGCGGCTGCATCTCGTGCCCAGTGAGCGACAGGTCGAAGCGCTGGCGCGTGAGGGTCACACGGCCAAGACTTTGCGGCAGCTGGTGCAGGAGCTAGCGGACGCGGCGGCGGCCGGGCGAGAGCGCGCCGGCCCCGAGGTGACGCGGCTGATCGCAGAGACGGTGACGCCCAAGCCGGACCTGGCCGAGTTGCTCGACGCGGGGCTGGGAGCGCTGCGAAAGATTGGGGTCGGAGCGGCGCAGCTGCAGAAGCTGCCTGGAAAGCGCGCCCGCCTGTTCGCCCAAACGCTCGAGCGCGCCGATCGGGCGCTGTCGCAAGCCCAGCTGCGCGACGAGCGCGGCGACGCCTGGCTGGCCAGCAGCGGCGTCGGTCCCGATTGCTTGCCGGGGGTGACCGAGCTGTTGGTCGTGGGTTGGGCGCGGCTGGGCGCGGGGGAGCTCACGCTGCTGGAGCGACTGCATGGCGAGCTGCGACAGCGCGGCGGCGGGGTCAGCTTGCGTTTTCCGGGGGTGAGCGGCGACGAATCGCGGCGGGCGGTCGACAACGAGCAGGCGCGCTTGGAAGCGCGCTGGGCCGAGCACAACGACGCCCCGAGCATGCTGCGCGACGAGGAAGTGCCCGCAAGCCGCTTGCGGCTACGCCTCACGCGCACGCCGAACATGGCCAGCGAAGCCTGCGCGGTCGTGCGCGCGGTGCAAGAAAAGCTGGCAGCGGGCGGGCGCCTCGACCGCATCGCGATCGTGCCGCTCGATCTTTCGGAGGCGTTTCTGGAGGAGCTGCGCTCGGCGCTGTGGTCGGCCAAGTTGCCGTTCAGCGAGCCGCGCGGGCGGCCGCCGGTGGCGGGTCCGAACGTGCACGCTGCGCTCGAGTTGCTGCGCCTCGTGGGCGGGCCGATTCGGCGCGACGCTCTGCTCGACGTGTTGGCTGCGCCCGGGTTGCGGCCCGATCGCTGGTTCGGCGACGGGGGGCGCGCCGCGCTGCACACCCTGCGCGAGCTGCTGGCCCGCACGCCCGTCGGCTTCGACAAGGACGGCACGCTGCTATTGGCCCACGCCAAGCGGCTGGCCGAGCAACGTCCCAGCCCCGCCGGCGCCGCCGCGTTGCTCGCGCTGGTGCGCGTGCTTCAGGACTTGCGCGGCTTGGGCTTCGCCCAGACCCGGGCGTCGCTGGTGCGGGATTTTTCGGCTCTGCTCGAAGGCTTGGGGTTGCTGCAGCTATCGCCCGCCACCCTGCGCCTGGCGCTCGAAGCACGCGACGCGGGCGCCCCCGGATTGCTCACGGCGCTGTCCGACGACGCGCGCGGGAGTGCAACGCTGGCGCAAGCTTTGGCGCGTTTGGTGGAAGCCGCGGAGCGGCTGGGCCTGTCGGACGTACCGGTGAGCCCGCGCGAGCTTTCGGCGGAGCTGCTGCGAGCGATGGAAGGCGTGAACCAGTCGCGCGGCGCCGCGCGCGCGGCCGCCATCGCCATCGCACGCCCGCTGGAGGTCGCGGGGCTGCCGCTCGACCTGGCGGTGGTGTGTCGAGCTTCTACGGCTTGCTTCAGCCAGATGGGGGCATCTGCGGCGTCGCTCTGGCTAGGCGCGGAGCTGTGCGAGGCTCTGCCCCGCTTTCAGCGGCCCCCCAGCGCGCGCGACGAAGAAGCCGCCACCTTGACCGCGCTGAACGCGCTCTTGGCTGGCGCGGCCGAGACGGAGCTAGTTTGGTCCACCAGCGACGGCAGCAGCGACACGCGCGAAAGCCGCTTCGTGGAGGCATTGGCGCACGCGACCGGCGTCACCGCTCACAACGAGCCGGGGTCGCCGCTGGCGCCGGGAGCGCGGCGCATCCGTCCCCTGCCCGCCGTCAACGAAGGCATCAACTTGCGGGTGGAGGCCGAGCTCTGTCGTCATGCGTTCTTTTTCGGGCAAGGCGCGCTCTCGGCGTGGACGGGTCAGGTGTCGGAGCTCTCGGCGTGGATTGCGCCGGAGCTGCCACCGCTGCCCGTCACGCGCTTGGAGCGCTACGCCGACTGCGCGTTCTTGGGATTTTCGGCGATCGTGCTGCGCGCTACCCGCGACGAAGGCGTGACCGACGCGCTGGGCGTGCGCGAGCGCGGCATCTTGATCCACGCTGCCGTGGCGGAGGCATTGTCGGCGATTGCGGGGCTGACGCGCCCCGATCACGAGCTGCTCGCTTTGGCCCTGGCGGCCGCTGACGGCGCGCTCGAGAAGCACGCCGGCTCGGCCCTGCGCGGCGCGGCGCTGCGCACCACGCGCGGCGACGTGCGCAGCCTCGTGCGCTGGTCGCTGGAGCACCGCGACTACGCCTTTCGCGAGGCCGAAAAAGGCTTCGGCGAGGGTGAAGCCTGGGCCCCGATGCAGCTCGGCCCCTACCGGCTTTCGGGGCGCATCGATCGCATCGACGTCTCGAGCGACGGGCAGCGTGCCCGCGTGATCGACTACAAGTCGGGCCAGCCGCCCTCACGCAACGACGAGCACGCGCTGCAGGGGTGGCTGTACGCGCGCAAGGTGGCGGCCGAGCTAGGAACGAGCGAGGTACAGAGTTTGTACCTTGGCCTGAGTCGCCGCGTGCCGGTGCCCAAGGAGATCTACAGCGGCGCGCCCGACGGCACCGAGCTCATCGACCGCGAGCGCTTCGCCCTCGGTAAGCTGGAGGCCTTGCGACGCGGCTTGGTACCCGCCGAGCCTTCGCGCCCCGGCCGCTGCGAGCGCTGTGACGGCCGCGACCTGTGCCGGCGGCCGCTGTCCGCTCCCGCGCCCGAAGAAGGTGGGGACGACTCGTGATCCCCGGGCTGGCCCGGAATGCGGTGGTGGCCGCTAGCGCCGGCACGGGCAAAACCGAGCTGCTGACGAGCATTTATTTGGGGCATTGCTTGGGGTTGTCGGCGGCGCCCGGCTTGGTCTCGCCCACGCGCATCGTGGCGACCACGTTTTCGCGCGCGGCGGCCCGCGAGATCCGCGAACGGCTGGAGAAGCGCTTCGCCGGTGTCGCCGGCTCCGACCCGGCCGAGCAAGAAAAACGCCTCGGCTCGAGCCTGTTGGCGCTGGCCGCCGAGCGTGGAGTGTCGCGAGCGGAGCTTTCGCGACGCGCAGCGCGCGCTCTCGACGAGCTGCCCGACGCTTCCATCGACACGCTGCACAATTTGTGTGCGCGCATTTTGCGCGAGCATGGGCTGGAGCTCGACATTGCGCCGTCGTTCACCATCCTCGAAGAGCAACGCTCGCTCGAAGACACCGAGCAAGCCATCGACGAGGTGTTGAGCGAAGCGCTGGGCGGCAGCGGTTTGCCCACGCTGGGCGCGCAGCAGCTGCTCGACGCCTCGGGCGGGCTCGACCGCCTGCGCGGCTGGATGCTGGGTTTGCTGGCGCGCTTGGACGACGAGGGGCTGGACGCCACGTCGCTCGAACGCGGGGACGAGGGCGCCGCCGCGCGCCGGGTTCGGGAGCAGCTGTACGAAGTCTGTCGCGAGCTGGTTTCGGACGTCGAATCGCCGCGGGCCGCCCCCGCGCGCGCCGTGCTCGACGCCTTGGGCGGCTCCAGCTCTGGACCCGTGCCCGACGGCGATCAGCTGAGCCGAGCGTTCGCGGCTCTGGCCGGCGAAAAAAAGGGCCGAAACGCCGCCGGTTCCGAGGCGTTGAAATTGCTATTGGAGCGGACCCGCGGCAAGAGCAACAGCGAGCGCGCTCGCGCCATCGTGCGCTTGATTGTCGAAGGGCCAACGCTCGATGCGCGCCTGCAAGGCGTCATGCTCGTCATCAGCGAAATCCAAAAGCGCCTGCGTGAGCGGCACGTCGCGCAGCACAGCCTGGGCTTCGGGGACCTGCTTCGGCTGACGCGCGACGGTTTGCGCGACCATCCCGAGGTGGCGCGCGCCGCTGGCTCGCGCATCGAGCTTTTGCTGGTCGACGAATTCCAAGATACGAGCCGCGTGCAGTGCGAGCTGTTGCTGCTCTTGCGCGAGCGCCCCGAGCAGAATCAAAAGCGCGCTCCGGGTGCGCTGCCCACGGCGGTGGACTTGATGCCGCGCGGGTTGGTGGTGGTGGGCGACCGCAAGCAGTCGATTTACGGCTTTCGCGGCGCCGACGTGTCCGTATTCGCCGAGCTGTCCACGGCGCTGGCCGGCAGCGCGGCGGCGCGCTTGCTCGATCTTCCGCCCAGCGCCACCCCGCCCGAAGACAGCCCGGCGGTCGCGGACGTGTCGACGCTGGTCGACAGCTATCGCTCCGACCCCGCCATCGTCGACGCCGTCAACATCATCTCCGCGCGCGACTTCTGCCCGCGGCTCGAGCGCAGCTTCGAGATTCGCTACGCGCCGGCCGAAGCCCTGCGCATCCCGGAAAGCCGAAAGGACGGCGCACCCGGCAAATTGACGCTACTCGTCGACGACGGCCTCACTCCCGACGCCGAGCCGCTGGTGGCGCGAGCCCAAGGGGCCATGCGTAACGCGCTCGCGATTGCCGGCTATTGCGTGCGCGCTCACGGCGAAGGGCGTCCGCTCGGCAGCTTGGCGGTGTTGGCCCGGCGCCGCGCGACTCTGCCGCTGCTCGGCTTCGCGCTCGACCATTTCGGCGTTCCGTACGTGGTCTCCGGTCGCGATCTATACGGCACGACGGAAGTGCGCGACGTGTTCGCGGCTTTGCGGCTCAGCCAAGCCCCGCGTGACCGCCACGCGCTCGCGGTAATCGCGCGGAGCCCGCTCGGGGGCTTGTCCGACCAAGCTTTGGTCGAGCTCAGCGATCCGAAACGCGGTCTTCTGCCGATCGGCGACTGGGAGCCCGGACGGCTCTCGCGTCCCGAAGACGCCACGCTGGCGGCCTTGCTCCAGCAACGCCTGCGCGCTTTCTTGCAAATCGCGCCGCGCGTCTCGCCTCGAGACGCCATTTACGACGTCGTGGAGCGCTTCGAGCTCCGCACGGTGTTCTCGCTCCTGCCCCGCGGCGCGGTGCGGCTGGCCAACGTGGGGCGGCTGCAAGAAATCGCGGCTACGCACGGCGGCAACCTGGCGGCTTTCGTTCGCTTCGTCACCCGTCAAATTGCGCTAGAAACCGACGAGACCGAGGCCGCCGTGTTTTCGGCCGATGACGACGCCGTGCGCTTGCTCACCATCCACGGCAGTAAGGGCCTGGCGTTCCCCACCGTCATTTTGGCCGATGCCGAGGCGGTCGAGCGCCCCCAGTCGGCGCCGGTCGGCATCTTGCGACGCGCGCAACGGGCGCCGTTGCTGGTGGTTCGTCACGCCGGCGAAGACGGCCCTATCATCACCGACACCCAAACGGAGCTGTCGGACGACGCCACCGCGCGCGCCCACGCCGAGCGCCAACGTCTCAGCTACGTCGCGCTCACCCGCGCCCAGCACGAGCTGGTGTTGGCACTGCCGGCGCGAGCCAGCGCGGGCTCGCTGGCCCGCACCGTGCTCGATCTGCACGCCGAGGGAGCGTTTGCCGGCATCGTGGGCCTGAACGAGCAAGCCACCAGCCAGCTGCTGGCGGAGCCGAAGCTCGACCTCGGCCGCAGCGCACCCGGCCAAGATCCGCCACCGCGGCCGCGCGCCCCGGCCAGCACGGCGGTGGTGCTCGGCGTCACCGCCCTCAGCGATTTTCAGATTTGCCCGCGGCGCTTCAGCCTCGTGCAACTGCAGGGCTTGAGCGAGCCGCGCCGAGGTTCCGGCGCCAAGACCCCCAAGAGCGACGCCGACGCCGACCCGCGACTGGCCGGCATTGCGGCTCACCATGTGCTCGAGGTGTGGCCGCTCGATCGCTGGGGAGAAGCCCCTGACCGGGCATTTTTGGCGGAGGCGCTGGCCCACGGCGGATTGTCGGCCAAAACCGAGGTCGGCCAAAAGACCCTCGAGGGCCTGGAGCGCTTTCTCAGCGGCCCCTACGCGGCCCGCGTGAAGCGCGAAGCAGTCAAGGTCGAACGCGAGGTGGCGCTCACGGTGACGCTACAAGGCAACGGCGCGCGCTCGGTGACCCTCGCACCCGCGGCGCGCTCAGCAAAAAAGAACCCGGCTCAGCTCGACCTGTTCGCGGCCGTTCCGAGCGCGGCCGAGCCGGAGCCAGCGCCGGCCAGCGCCGGCCCCGCCCTGGTGATCAAGGCGACGCTCGATCTGCTGGTGGAGCTCGAGGACGGCAGCTTGCACGTCATCGACTACAAGCGCACCCGCGGCGGCGGCGGCGATCACGCTCGCTACGCGCCACAGCTCTCGCTGTATCGGAGCGTGGTCGCGCAGGCCTTCGGCAAGGTTCCGAAAGTCGGTTTGCTCCACCTGCTGGGTGATGCCGCGGAGCCCGAGTGGCTCAGCCCCGACGCCGCCGATCCAGCGGCCATTTCTCGGGCATTCTTGGCCGCGCGCGCCGAGGACGACTGGCCACGTGTGCCCCAGGCCACGTGTCGCGCGGTGCACTGCGGCTTCGTCACCAGCTGTCATGTCAGCGACGGCGGCTCGGACTAGTCGCGCTTCGAAGCCAGCGTTTTTTCCGCTGTGTTTCGGCACGCGCTCGCGGACGTTGAAGCGCGCGCCCCACGTGCTAACCAGCGCGCGGCGAAAGCTGTGCATGGCCTCGTAGCTCTGTACTGGTCCCCTCCAGCTTGCGCGTCGCGTCAATCCGTGCGAGACGCGCCTTAGCGCCCGCGGCGCCTGACCAAAGCTCCCGATCACCTTATACTCCTCCGCCCGCCACACCCCTGGCGCCACCACCTTCACCCACCCCACAAGCCGAACAACGATCCATGCCGCTTCCGCCCCGCCAAGGACTCTACGACCCGCGCTATGAACACGACGCCTGCGGCGTTGGCTTCGTTGCGAACATCAAGGGCGAGGCCTCGCACGACATCGTCAAGAAGGGCGTCGATATTCTGCTGAACCTCGTGCATCGCGGCGCTTGCGGCTGCGATCCACTGACGGGTGACGGCGCCGGCATCTTGTTGCAGGTACCGCACAAATTCTTCAAGCGCGCCTGTGAGTCGGCCGACATCGAGCTGCCCGAGCCGGGCAAGTACGGCGTGGGCTTGGTGTTCTTGCCGCGCGACCGCAACGACCGGCGTCGTTGTCAGCAAATCCTCGAGGACAAGATCTTCGGCACCGGCCAACGCTTGATCGGCTGGCGTGACGTGACCGTCAACGAGGCCGCCCTCGGACCGATGGCGAAGGCCAGCGCGCCGGTCATCCGTCAAGTGTTCATCGGCTCGTCTTCGGACGACCAACAAGCCTTCGAGCGCAAGCTGTTCGTGATTCGGCGCTGGGCCGAGCGCACGGTGCGCGAGAGCAACATCGCCGGCCGTGGCTCGTTCTACATGCCGAGCCTGTCGTCGAAGACCATCATCTACAAGGGGCTGCTGCTGGCCGAGCAGCTCGCCGGCTTCTACCAAGAGCTGGAAGATCCGGACATGCACAGCGCGCTGGCCATGGTGCACCAGCGCTTCAGCACCAACACCTTCCCCACCTGGGAGCTGGCGCAGCCGTTCCGCACCCTGGCTCACAACGGTGAAATCAACACCGTGCGCGGCAACGCCGCCTGGATGAGCGCCCGCGAGCAGCTGTTCAAGGGCGAAGTCTTCGGCGAAGACGTGCGCCACATTCTGCCCACCATCACCCCCGGTGGCAGCGACTCGGCCATGCTCGACAACACCGCCGAGCTGTTGCTGCAGGCCGGCCGCTCCCTGCCGCACGTGATGATGATGCTCGTGCCCGAGGCCTGGCAAAACGACGAAGCCATGCCCGAGCACAAGAAGGCCTTCTACGAGTACCACTCGTGCCTGGTCTAGCCGTGGGACGGCCCCGCCGCCCTGGCCTTCACCGACGGCCAGCGCATCGGCGGCATGTTGGACCGCAACGGCCTGCGCCCCGCCCGTTGGACGGAGACGAAAGACGGCCTCGTCGTGCTGGCGTCCGAGACCGGCGTGCTGGAGTTTCCGGCCGAGAACATCGAGCGCAAGGGCCGGCTGGAGCCGGGCCGCATGTTCCTGGTCGACACCGAGAAGGGTCGCATCGTCGAAGACGAGGAGATCAAGGACGAGATTTGCCGCAAAAAGTCGTACGGCAAATGGATCCGCGAGAACAAGATCTCGCTCAGCGACATCGAAGCGTCGCCCCCCACCGCCACCGCGCGCGAGCACACCACGCTGATGCAGCGGCAAAAGGTGTTCGGCTACACCCAAGAGGATCTACGGGTCTTGATGGGGCCGATGGCCGCCGCCGGCGACGAGCCGCGCGGCTCGATGGGCACCGACACGCCGCTGGCGGTGCTGTCCGATCGCCCGCAGCTGGTGTTCGCGTACTTCAAGCAGCATTTCGCCCAGGTCACCAACCCCGCCATCGATCCGATCCGCGAGGAGCTCGTGATGAGCCTCAAGGCTTACATCGGTGGCGAAGGCAACATCTTGTTCGAGCTGCCCGACCAAGCTCAGATGCTCGAGCTGCCGTCGCCGATCTTGAGCAATCAAGACTTGGCCAAGCTGCGCGAGACACCGCTCAGCACGGTGCGCACACCGCCGACGTTGCCCATGCTCTATCCGGTCGCCGAGGGCGGCGAAGGCATGAAGGCGGCGCTCGACGAGCTGTGCCGCCAAGCATCGCTCGCGGTGCTGGACGGTCACGGCCTGCTCATCTTGAGCGACCGTGGCTCGACCGAGCACATGGCCCCCGTGCCCAGCTTGCTGGCCACCGGCGCCGTGCACAACCACCTGATGCGCAACGGAACGCGCATGAAGGTCGGCATCATCGTCGAGACCGGTGAAGCGCGCGAAGTGCACCACTTCTGCCTGCTCTTTGGCTACGGCGCGGGCGCGGTCAATCCGTACCTGGCCTTCGAATCCATTCACCAAATGGCCCAAGCCGGCGCGCCGGGGTTGAAAGACGCCGAGCTGGCGCGGCAGAAGTACATCAAGGCCATCAACAAGGGCCTGCTCAAGGTGATGAGCAAGATGGGCATCAGCACCCTGCAGAGTTATCAGGGCGCGCAGATCTTCGAAGCCATCGGTTTGTCGCCGGATCTGATCGATCGTTACTTCACCAATACGTCGAGCCGCATCTCCGGCATCGACTTGGACGTGATCGCCGACGAGTCGCGGCAACGGCACGAGTTCGCCTACCCCAAGGCGACCGAGCCCACGCCGTACCTCGATCTGGGCGGGCAGTATCACTTCCGCGCCCAGGGCGAGCGGCACCTGTGGGATCCGAACACCGTCTCCAAGCTGCAGCACGCCGTACGCATGGAGGACGTGAAGAGCTACAAGGAATACTCCAAGCTCATCAACGACCAGTCGGGCGGCCCCATCACGCTGCGCGGCTTGTGGGAGCTGGCTCCCGGCGGCGCGCCCGTGCCGCTGGAAGAGGTCGAGTCGGCGGTCGACATCGTCAAGCGCTTCGCCACCGGCGCCATGAGCTTCGGCTCGATCAGCGGCGAGGCCCACGAAAACCTGGCGATTGCCATGAACCGCATCGGCGGTCGCAGCAACACCGGTGAAGGCGGAGAGCGCGACGAGCGCTACGTGCCGGACGCCAACGGAGATCTACGCCGCAGCTCGATCAAGCAGGTCGCCTCGGGGCGCTTCGGCGTCACCACCTACTACCTGGTCAACGCCGACGAGCTGCAGATCAAGGTCTCGCAAGGCGCCAAGCCGGGCGAAGGCGGCGAGCTGCCGGGCCACAAGGTCGACGCCATCATCGCCAAGACCCGTCACTCCACGCCGGGCGTGACGTTGATCTCGCCGCCCCCGCATCACGACATCTACTCGATCGAAGACTTGGCGCAGCTGATCTTCGATTTGAAGATGACCAACCCCAAGGCGCGCATCAGCGTGAAGCTCGTCGCCGAGGCGGGCGTCGGTACGGTGGCCGCGGGCGTCGCCAAGGCGCACGCCGACGTCATCCTGATCGCCGGCCACGACGGCGGCACGGGCGCGTCTCCCCTCACCTCCATCAAGCACGCCGGCGTCCCCTGGG
>JBEQSW010000295.1:0-12500 GCA_040348565.1 Myxococcales bacterium
AAGCTGCACATGGCGCCAGCCAAAGCAGGCCGGCAACGGTTGCCCGATACCGACGGCGGCTCAACTGGGCCAAGGCGCGCTTCACGGTGGGTGGGCGCTCGATAGCACGGACTTTCGAGCGGCCCAGCGCTGTCGGCGCGCAGGCGCGACGAATTTCCGGAAATCGAACGCCCTTTCCGCGAATCGAAGGCTCGAGCGCCGCTGCCTCACTGGACATTGCGGGCCTCGAGGCGCCGGTGCTAAGTGAGCCTCGACGATGCGGAGAAGTTGCGCGCTCGTAACGGCCTTGCTCGCTTTGGTGACGAACGCCTGCTCGGTCGATCATCGTCACTTGCACGCCCAACAGTCGACGGGCGGCGCGGTCAGCAGCAACGGCGGCGCCGACGGAGACGCCCCGGACGAGCCGGGGGGCGCGAACGGGCAGGGCGGAACCACGACCACGAAGGGGCTCGTGGACGGTTGCGCCGACTTGGATACCGACGGTATCGCAGACTGCAAAGCCACGCTTTTGAGCAACCCTTCGTTCACCAGCGACACCAGCGATTGGCAGGCCGACCCCGAGGTGGCGTTGAGCTGGGACCCCAAAAATGCCCTGCCGGATGCGCCATCGGGCTCGGCGCGGCTCGAGGCCAGCGTGCCGCGCGCGCGCGTCACCCAATGCGTCGCCATGGAGGAAAAGAAGCTCGTCATCGCCTATGCCAACGCCTTCGTGACCTCGTCGGCGGACGGCGACGAGCCTGGCCAGGCGGAGCTGGAGGTGTCGTTCTTTCCCAGCCAAGACTGCACCGGCGACCGCGCCGCGTTCTTCGAAACGCCGCCGAGCACCGAGGTCGACGCCTGGAGCGTGGTGCAGGCCGGTCAAATTACGGTCGATGGCACCCGCTCGGTGTCGATCGCCCTGGTCGGCCTCAAGCCGGAGCGCTCGGCGGCGCTCGAAGTGTATTTCGACAACGTGATGCTCAAGGCGCGAGCGCTCTGAGCGAGCGTCGCTGCGTTGCGTTCGTGTGACAATCTCGTGGACAGCGCGCTGAACCGTGGACGCGCGGGCGGCGCCGCGGTGATAACGCCGCCATGGACGAGGTCTTCGGACTCTTTCCCATCCCGTGCATGCGAGCCCCCGGCACGTTGCCGCCCCGGCTGGTCGCAAGTCTGGTTCAGCATTTTTCGGCGCTCGCGACGAACGAAAACAATTCGTCGCAAAACCTAAGCCATACGCAGATGCGCAGGCCCAGTGACGAGCCACTGTTGGCCGATGCGGCGACCCTGATCGCGCCCAAATTGTCGGAATTTGGCCTGCATTTGCTGGGCGAGCGCCTGACTTGGTCCATGAAGGAGATGTGGGTGAACGTGCTGGACGCGGGGGGGCGGCAAGCCATGCACAACCACGCCAACAGCTTTGCTTCCGGCATCGTGTATTTGACGCCCACGCACCCGGGCTCGCAGACGGTGTTCATGAAGGCTCCTGGCGGCAACGACTTCTTGTTCAAGAACGACCACGCCGGCGTGCGCCCCGGCGAGTTCAGCGCTGACAAATGGATAAGCCCTGCGCCACAGCCCGGCGACATGCTGCTCTTCCCGAGCTACTTGATGCACGCGGTGCCGCCGAACCAGGGTGAGCGGCGCGTCACGCTTTCGTTCAACGCGTTCCCGGCCCAATTGGATTCTTGGGGCTACGTCGTCAGGTTCAGTTGAGCGCTCTGCGTCGTCCATCAGTCGGCGGGGGGCTACGCGCGGGCGCGGCGCCGTTGGCCCTGATGGGCGCGTCGGGATTTGCGGGGTTGGGCTACCAGATCATTTGGACGCAGCAGTGCGCGGTGTGGCTGGGTCACGAATCAGCCGCGGTGCTGGCGGTGGTGGCGGCGTTCTTTGGCGGCCTTTCCTGCGGCGCTTTGGCATTGGCCGCGCGCATCGAGTCGAGCGCGCGCCCCGTGCGTTGGTACGCGGGCTGCGAGCTTTTGATCGCCGCCTGGGGGCTGGTGTTGGCACGAGCGCTACCGCTGTTCGAAAGTTGGCTGTTGCGCGTGACGGGCGCCCAGCCGGCGCCAGCCTGGCAATGGACCGTGGCATTTTTTGGCACGTTTTTGCTGTTGCTGCCGGCTACCGCGGCCATGGGAGCGACCCTGCCGGCCATGGCTCGCATCGGCGCGCGCCTGCCAGGCGAGCGTGTGGCGGCGCTCTATGCCGGCAACACCTTCGGCGCTGTCGCGGGCGTGTTGGTGGTCACGTTTTGGCTCATCCCCGCGATCGGTCTCACCCTCAGCGCGCTTTCGTGCGCCACCCTCAACCTGCTGTGCGGTGGTGCGGCGCTACTGGTGTTTCCCGAGACTGGGGAAGCCGCGCCAGCGTTGCCCGCCGCCAGTCGTGCGCGCGTTGCCCTCAGTCGCCTGTTTCTCACCGGACTGTTGGGCATCGGCTACGAGGTGCTCGTGGTGCGAGTGCTCAGCCAGGTGGCGGAGGATACGGTGTACACCTTCGCGCTCTTGCTAGCGGTGTACCTGGTCGGAAGCGCCGCGGGAGCTGCCGTCTACCAGCGCTGGCTCAGCCCGCGACGCCATCGACGACAACTCGGTAACGCCCTCCTGGCGGCGCTCTCGCTCGCCTGCTCGATTGGGGCCGGTACGCTGTGGGGTGCGGAGTGGCTGAAAGCGCACGCGCAAGCGCTGTTCGGTAGTGGGGCGAGCGCCGCCATCCTTGCCGAGGGCGTGCCCGCGCTCTTTGCGTTCGCGGCTCCGACCCTGGTGATGGGCGCGCTTTTCAGCCATCTGGCGGCCACGGCGCAAGCCTCCGGAGTGAGCCTCGGGCGAGCGCTGGGGGTGAACACGCTGGGGGCCGCGTTGGCGCCCGCGTTGTTCGGCGTCCTCGGTCTACCGGCGCTGGGGCCCAAAGCTGCACTGTTGTTGGTGGCCAGCGGTTACCTGGCGCTGCTGGCGCCGCGAGCGTGGTCTCGGCCCATGGCGTGGCTACCGGCGGGGACGGCACTCGCGCTGCTACTGCTCACGCCCCCGCTCGCGTTCATCGACGTGCCGGACGGCGGGCGCCTGGTCAGCTACGAGGATGGCGCGCTGGCGGCGGTCAGCGTGGTCGAAGACGGCAGCGGCACGCGTCGTCTGCACATCGACAACCGCGCCCAAGAAGGCAGCAACCGAACCCAGCGCGTGGACGGTCGCCAAGCCTGGCTGCCGCTGTTGCTGCATCCGGCACCGCGTCGGGCGCTGTTTCTCGGCCTCGGCACCGGCGTCACCGCCGCCTCTGCCGCCGAGGATTCCACGCTACAGGTCGACGCCGTGGAGCTCTTGCCGGAGGTGATCCGCGCGTCGGAGAAATTCGCCGACAGCGTGGCCGAGGACACGGCGCTTCCGCGACTGCACGTGTTGGCGGGCGACGCGCGGCGCTACGTGCGCGTGAGCCCGCAGCACTACGACGTCGTCGTGTCGGACAACTTTCACCCGGCGCGCAGCGGCTCGGCCGCGCTATACACGGTCGAGCACTTTCGGGCGGTGCGGCAACGGCTCGCGCCCGGCGGCGTATTTTGCCAGTGGCTGCCGCTGCACCAGCTCGACCGCGCCGCCCTGCGCAGCATCGTCGGCGCATTTTTAGTAGCGTTTCCGAGAGGTTGGGCGCTCCTGGCCAGCGGAAGCCTCGAAACGCCAGTGCTGGGCTTGGTGGGACGAAGCGACGCCGAGCGCTTCGATGCGGCCGCACTGCGCGAGCGGCGGCGGCAGGTCGCGCTACCCGAACGGGTGAGCGGCCTCGGGCTCGAAGACGACTTCGCGGTGCTGGGCAGCTTCGTCGCCGGGCCGGTGTCGCTGCGGCGTTTTGCGGAAGGCGCGCCCGTCAACACCGACGACCGACCGATCGTGGCGTACTTGGCACCACGCATCACCTACGCGCCCGACTCGAGCCCGGGGGACCGCTTGCTCGATTTGCTGCGCGAGCTTTGCCTAACACCCGAAGAGCTGCTGCAGCCAACGCCCGACGCAGGCTGGCTCAGCCATCTCGCCGCTTACTGGACGGCGCGCGACCTTTTTGTCGAATCGGGGCGCGACGTGCGCCCTTCGCCCCGGGTCGAAGACATGCTCGCGCAGGTGCGTGAGCCATTGCTCTCCGTGCTGCGCATCAGCCCCGAATTTCGGCCAGCGTACGATCCGTTGCTGCTGATGGCCACCGCCCTGGCTCGCTCCGACGCCGAGGCGGCGCGCGGACTCGTCACAGAGCTGATACGAATTCAGCCGTCGCGCACCGAAGCGACACAATTGCTGGCGTCGCTGAGCGCCGCTTCGGCGACCAGCAACGACGCGACACGCTGAGGCAACGCGCGGGCGTGGCGCGCGTAGTTCGAAATCCGGAGGCCACCGTTCGCTTTTCGGAGACGCCGCGACCGCGCGTCACGCCGTTGCCGCAATCTCGAACGCCGAAATAGGCGCTTTTTTTCGGACCTCGGCGCGAAGTCGACGAACGCATGACGTGGCCCGCGTCTTGCTCCAACGCCAACGCGGCGCAGTTGTGCGCGCTTGCGGCTTCAACAGCCAAACGTTCGGAGATAAAGCGATGATGAGAACCGAGAAGATGACGATGCTGGCGCTGGGGCTTTGTGGTGTCACATCGCTAGCCGGCTGCGGCAGCCAAAGCGACGGCCCGAGCTCGAGCTCGCCCGCGAGCGAAGAATCCGTGGGCTCGGTCGGCTTGCAGTTGCAGATGGCATCCGGCGCCACCATCAAGAGCGCCAGCTACACCATCACCGGCCCGAACGGCTTCAGCAAGACGGGCACCGTCGACGTGTCGGCGGCCACCAAGCTGAGCGCGACCATCGGCGGGTTGCCGGCCGGCGCTGGCTACTCCATCACGCTGTCGGCCACGAGCAGCGAAGGCGGCACCAGCTGCGCCGGCTCCGGCAGCTTCAGCGTCGTGGCGCATCAAACCGCCAACGTCACCGTGGCCGTGACCTGCCGCGAAGCGGGGCGCACCGGCAGCGTGCTCGTCAACGGCAAGCTCAACATTTGCCCGACCATCGACGGCCTGAACGCCAACCCGGCCGAGGTGCAAGTCGGCGGAACCATCGCCCTTTCGGCCCTGGCTCATGACAGCGACGCGGCCCCCAGCGCGCTCAGCTACGGCTGGACCGCGAGCTCCGGGACGCTCAGCAGCGCCACCGCCCAGAGCCCGACGTTCACCTGCACCGCCGCTGGTCCCGCCACCTTGACCCTGACCGTCGGCGACGGCGACCCGCTCGCCACCTGCGCCGACACGCTGACGGCTCAGGTCAACTGCAGCGTGGTGGCCAAGACCCCGGGCACCTACGTGGCCGGCGACATCCACAACCACACCACCTGTTCCGACGGCTCGATCTCGATGCAGAAGCTGGTCAGGAAGGCCACCGAGAAGTCGGACGGCAACTTCGGCCTCGATTGGTTCGTGCAGGCCGGCCACGGTGGCAACGGCAACCGCAACTGCCAACTGGTCGAGGACGCCAGCCTGTCCACCCCGGTCTATCCCTTCATCGAGGGCAAGGGCCCGACCAACACGTGGGTTGCTTCCGGCGTCACTCCCAAGGGTGACGTCAATGGCACCGGCACCAACCAGAACATGTGGCGCTGGCAGTCGATTCAAGAGTTCCAGTATCAGGTGGTGGAGTACCTGAGCGCGCTCAAGAACGTACCGCTGTTCATCGGTGTGGAGTCGGTCGTGGCCGGCCACGAGCACACGTCCATGTCGGTCATTACCGGCCAGACCCCGCGGCTTTGGACACCACGCCCGTGCCCACGGCTCCCAACGCCACGCCGCTACCGGGTGGCTCGCCGTACACCGCCCTCGGCAACGCCACCGCGCTCGCGCAGTGGGAATATTGCTTCGATCGAGGTGACAGTGACACCAGCCGCGGCGTCACCAACGCCTGGGACTGCTCGGTTCCGAACAGCCCGAACGCGGCCGACCCCAGCTGGAACGCCACCGCCAAGAAGCTGATTCCGGCGAGCGGCGCCGGCACCGGCACCAAAGGGCACAACAAGACCGTCGAAGCCCTGAAGTGGATGGCCGCCTTCCACCCCGATGGCAGCTACTACATTCCCACCCACCTCGAGCGTGCCGGCCAGTTCAACCCGGATGGCAACAACGGCTTCAACGTGGAGCACTTGCGCGACTTCAACAACGCCGCGCCGAAGGTCGCGTTCGGTTTCGAGACCCAACCCGGTCACGGCGCTTCCAGCAACCGCGGCGAGTACCAGGTCTTGCGTAACAACTTCGGCGGCACGGCGGGGCTCGTCGACAGCGTGGGCGGCACCACCTACGGCGGCACCGGCGTGTACGGCGCGCAGATCGGCGGCGTGTGGGACTCCATGCTCGGCGAAGGCCGCAACTACTGGTTCTTTGCCAGCTCCGACTGGCACAACCGCGGCAGCTTCGGTCCCGATGACCGCCGCACCACGCAGGATTTCTATCCCGGTGAGTACCAGCGCAGCTTCTCGTTGGTGCGCAACGGCGCCGACAAGCTGCGCCCCCAAACCATCGTGGACGCCATGCGCACCGGCAATGTGTTCACCACCAGCGGGCAGATCATCGATCGGCTCGGCTTCGTGGTGTGCACCGGCAAATCCGAGGAGCAAGCGGCGGAGCTGGCCAGCAACGCCGCCATGAACAAGACGTCCTTGAGCGTCGACGGTTGCGCCACCATGGGCGAGAAGCTGGCGGTGCCGTCGGGCGCCGACATCGTGATCGGCATCGCGGTGCGCGACCCGGACGGCACCAACTACTCGCCCTACACCTTCGCTAACCCATCGCTGAAGCAAATCGGCGTTACCCAGCCGCTGAACATGCCGGTGCTCGACCACATCGACCTCATCGGCGGCCTGGTCTCGGGCTACCGCTCGCCAAGCGCCGCGAACTACGCCGGTGAGTGGCCGCGCAACACCAATTGGCTGAAGGCCGACGGCACCACCGCCGACCTTTCGGTCGTGCCGGACGCAGCCAAGAACACCACGACCGCGCTGCTCAAGACCTTCAGCGCCAGCGGCGCCACGGGTTGGAAGGCCGTCACGTCGTTCGTGGACGGCAGCACCTTCTTGACCATGTCGTTCAAGATCCCAGCGGTTTCGGCCTCGCAGTACGTCCGTCTGCGCGGCACCAACCTGCCGGCAGCGGTGCCGTTCGAGACCGACGCCAGCGGCAACCCGCTGGCCGACGTGTTCACGAACGCCAACGACGCAACCCGGCTGCGCATCCCGTGCACGACCGTGCACAGCGCCAGCAGCCAGTTCGACGGGTGCCCCGATCACTTGGCAGCGGCCAGCGGCGCGACCAACCCGATCGCCGGGCAAAAGGCCGTGTCTTTCGACGTCGCGGCCTGGTCGGACCTCTGGTTCTACGCCAACCCCGTGTACATCGAGGTAGCTGGCTCGACGCCGGTAGCTGGGGTCCAGTAACCCACGACACGTCACTCGTAGGTGACACGACCGTCACCTACGAGTGAAACAACCGGACGGCGCTGCGCCCACCACGGCACAGCGCCGTTTCGCTTTTCGAGGCACCATGTCGACGCTCGCGAACCTTCACCCATCCGAAGCGCTCACCCCCGAGGCCACTCCCGCCGAAGCCACCGCGCCGCCCGCGCCCCCTTCCCCCGGCGCGCAGGTGCGCTGGCTACGGGAGCCGCTGCTGCACTTCGTGGTGCTGGGCGGGTTGCTGTTCGCGGGCGACCATTTGTTGGTCAGCCGAGCGGATGATCCGCGCACGATCGTCGTGGGTCCGGCCGTGGACAGCGAAGCCGTCGAGACCTTCGAGGCCGCGCGCGGCCGCAAGCCGAACGAAGAGGAGCGCGAGGCGCTGCACCGGGTTTGGCTGGACAACGAAGTCTTGTACCGCGAAGGCTTGGCGCTACAGGTGGACAAGGGCGACGCCGCTATCCGCGAAAGGGTGATCTTCAAGGCGCTCAGCGTCGTGGACAGCAACGTCAAGCTGCCGCCCGTGGACGAGCAGGTGCTGCGCCGCTGGTTCGAGCAGCATCGCGAAAAATACGACGAACCGGCGCGCTACGACTTCGACGAAGCCGTGCTCTCCGGCGACGGCTCCGAGGCTGCCGTACGCGCCTTCGCGGCGGACCTGAACGCCGGCACGCCGGGCGACGCCAAAGCGGGCTTACGCGTCTTCAAAGGCCGGCCCCACGAAAACCTCGTGCAGAGCTACGGCCCGGCGCTGGCCGAAGCGCTGGTGAAAGCGAAGCCCGGCGAGTGGCAGGCGCTGGCCACGACCGCTGGTTGGCGTGTCGTGCGGCTCAACTCGATCACTGCGCCCAAGCCGGCCGTCTTCGACAACTTGCGCGGCGTCGTGCTGCAAGACTGGAAGGACGCCATCGCCTCCGAGCAGCGTTCGCTGGCGGTCCGCGAGCTGACCAAGAAGTACAAGATCAAGTACGAGAGCGCCGAGCACGGGTCGTCCCCGGAATAGCGGAGCCAAGCCATGAATCGCCCCTTGCGTATTTGGTTCTTGCTGGTGCTCGGCTTGGTCGCGTCGCTGCTGCCGACGCCGGCGCGCGCTCACGAAATGTCGATGGCGGAAATGGAGGTGCGCGAGACCTCACCCGGCGAATTCTTGTGGAGCTGGTCGGCCACCAACGACAAGCGCCCCCTAGGCGACGACCTCACGCCGCACTGGCCGGAAGCCTGCACGGCGGACCCGAGCTACTTGCACTGCGGCAAGGCCGGATTGAAGGGCACGCTGTCGATCGAGGGCGTGGGCAAACGCTATTCGGCCGCTCTGGTGAAGGTCGTCTGGCTCGACGGTCAGAGCTACGTGTACACGCTGACCGGCTCCCACCCGAGCGTGCAGCTGTACGGCTCCGCCGACGACCGGCGCGGTCGCGGCGAAATCGCCCGAGCCTACTTGGTACTGGGCGTCCAGCATATCTTGAGCGGCGTCGACCATTTGCTGTTCGTCGCTGGCTTGCTGTTCTTGGTGGGGTTTCGCCGGCGGTTGATCGGCACCATCACGGCTTTCACGCTGGCCCACAGTATCACCCTCGGCCTGAGCGCCTTCGGGCTGCTCACGCTGCGCTCTCCCCCGGTCGAGGCCACGATCGCGATGTCGATCGTGCTGGTCGCTAGCGAGGCGCTGAGCCAGAAGCAGAGCCTGGCGCGGCGCTGGCCGGCGCTAGTGTCGTTTCTATTCGGCTTGGTGCACGGCCTCGGCTTCGCTGGGGCGCTGAAAGACATTGGGCTGCCGCAAAGTCACCTGCCGCTGGCCCTCGTGACCTTCAATGCGGGCGTGGAAATCGGCCAATTGCTGATGGTTGCGCTGGCGTTCGGGCTCGTGCACCTACCTTGGTCGCAGCGTTGGCTCGGCCGCGCGCGGACCCCCGCGCTGTACGCGATCGGCGTCCTGGCCGCCTATTGGTCGTGGGCACGCATCGTGGCCATCGTCGTTTGAACCGCGGCGTTCTAGACTGCGGGCGTGGCGGCCCGAGGCTGGTTCTATCGCGTACGGGTCACGCTGCTGCTGATCATTCTGGGCGGGGTCTTGCTCTGGGCGGGTAACGATTGGTGGCGGCGACGTCAACGCCGAGCCTGGACGCAGCCGGTGCGCGTGGCGTTGGTGCTGGTCGAGCGAGAAACCGTCGCGCCCGCCACGCTGAACGCGCTCACCAGCCGCGCCTTCGAGCTGGAACGAAGGTTGAATCACGAGCTTTTGCGCCAGGGCGGACGGCGCGTCGTGCCATTTTCGTTGGTGGTCAAGGGCCCGGTCACCGCCGACCGCGATCCGCCGCACGTCGGCGCTCAAGACGTGTGGGGCCTGGTACGCCACGGCTACGAGCTGTGGCGCTGGACTCGCGACTTGGACCGACGCGGTGGCGTGGAGTGGCGCGGCTACGACGCGCGCATCTACCTGGTGCTCAAGCCGTCGCGCGGTGCGTTGAACTCGGTGGAGGGCGAGAGCGAAGACGGCGGGCGCGTAGGCGTCGCGCAAGCCGACGTCGACGACGGCATGCTCGACTTTGCGCTATTCGTCGCTGCCCACGAGCTCTTCCACACGCTCGGTGCGTCCGACAAATACGATGCGGCAGGTCGCGCCACTTTTCCCGATGGCTTCGCGGAGCCCGAGCGAGAGCCGCGCTACCCGCAGCGAGGCGCGGAGCTGATGGCGAGAAATCTCCCACTTTCACCGACGTCCGAACGACCGCCGGAAAGCCTGGAAGAGCTGTGGATCGGCGCCGTCACCGCGCGCGAAGTCGGCTGGCTCGAATAACCCACATACTTTGCCTGACTAAGAGTCACGCAAGGTACCCAGTGTTAGAATGTCGAGTATGCGGGCTCTCTCTTGGATTGCTCTGGGCATGGTTGCGTTCGCTTGCAGCGGCTCCACCTTTACGTCCAACGGGGACGGCCAAGGCGGCAGCAACGGCTCCGCCGGCACCGACGCGGGTGGCGCGCTCGATCGAGCTGGTCGCGGCAGCGGCGGCAAGGACGTCGGCAGCGGCGGCAAGGTCGGCAGCGCCGGCAGCAGCACCGCCGGTGACTTCAGCAACGGCGGGCTGATCGGCGTCGCGGGTGATCTCGGCATCGCCGGAGATTTGCTGGCGGGCGGCGCGCCGCCCATCGCGGGCACCACCGGCAACGCGGGCTCCAGCAACGTGGCCGGCACCGGCCCCGCTCCCATCGACGAAGTCTGCCCGCGGACGATGCCGGCTCAAGGCGCAGGCTGTGCCGATGGTTTGGTCTGCAGCTACACCGCGGACGTGCGCACGGCCTGTCGCCCCGTCGCCAAGTGCGACAACGGCAAGTGGCAGATCGAGAAGCCCAGCTGCGAGACGCTGCATGGGTGCCCGATGCTGGTGGCGGGCGACAAATGCGACGCCGGCAGCTCCAAGCCCTGCATGCTCAACGCTACCGACGGCGTGTACTGCGTGTGCACCGGCTGCGGCAACGGCGGCGCGTGCACCAACGAAACGGTTTGGGCGTGCGCGGCTGGCTCCGGTGGCGGCACGTGTCCCAAGCTGCCACCCAACAAGGGTCAAATGTGCTCGGTCGACGCACCGTGCGGCTACGGGTCCTGCGCCACCGGCAACGGCGTGAACGCAGTTTGCGCAGACGGCGTTTGGGATTGGGACTTCTTGGCCTGCCCGCTAGCGGCGACGCCCTGACAAGCAGCCACGCAGCGGGTCACCGTCGTCGGGGCAGTTGCTCGGAGTCTGGGTCGTGGCGCCGCTCGGGCCTTTGCTCGGGCCTTTGCCGCCGCCCCGAGTAGGGACCGACGGCACGGGCGCGCCGCCCGGAGCCGGCGCATTTCTTTCCGCTTCCAGCTGCTGCAGTCGCTGGCTCAAAGTTTCGTTCTTGCTGAGCTCGGCAGCGAGCGCACGCTCGGTCGCCTTGGCCTTTTCGGAGTTGGCGCTGATGACGGCCTCCAGCTGCTGCTTTTGCTGCGCCTGCGCGGGGGCGATGAAGCCGAAATAGGCGCCCAAAGACCCCGCAACCGACAGCGCGCAAGCCGTCGAGCTGAGCCAAGTCAGCGTGCGATAGCGCGCTGTTTGCTGCCTTTCACGTAGCTCGGTCAACCGCAGCTCGTGCTGGCGCGCTTGCTCCACCTCCACCAGTCGAAGCTTGGCTTCGGTCTCGATGCGCGCCCGCTCGACGGTGGCGCGCTTCATGGCGTCGATGCGCTCTTCCTCCAGCCGTTCGCGCTCTTTTTCCAACGCTTGCCGGCGTTCCAACGACTCGCGCTCTTGCGCCGCCGCCAGCCGACGACGCGACGCCTGCTCGGCAACGCGGATCATCTCGTCGTCGCGCCGCTTTTGCGCCTCGCGCGCCTCGCGTTGCACGCGTTCGCGCTCGGTCTCGAGCAGCCCTTCGAGCGAAAACAACAGTGAGCTCTCTCGTAGCTCGTCCATGGCCCTCTGACCCGGCGGGGCCAGACGCCTTGGGTCGATCGCGCTCAGTACAGCTCGACGTCGTCGACCCACAGGTCGAAGGTCACGTTCGGCGGAAACAACAGCTCGATCCCCAGCGCGCGCGTCAGGTCGACGGCCGCCAACTTCGGCTGCCCGTAGCCCACCTGCTTCAAGGTCGAAAAAGGCACGTCAATCTGCGCCCATTTCGCGATCAACGGAATCTCGACGCCGAGGTGGTCGCTGCACACCGTGCAGCCCTCGCCCAGGACGGTCGCGGGCGTGCGCAAGTTCAAACGCACCTGCTTGGCAGCAGGGCCCGCCGCGCCGGTGCGGACCCACAGCCGTAGGCCCCGATAGTCGCTCAAATCGTAGGGCGCGCCAGAGGCGCCGTTCGACGCGAACACGGTGCCGATCAAGGCGCCCCAAGCACTGAACGGGCCGCCAAAGGTGTGAACCCCGCGCGTGCTTTTGCCACGCGCTGGCATGAGAGGGCTCGGCACGAGCGACGCATTGTTGGGAGGCGTCTGCACGCCGCGGCCATCGTTGGCGGCGTACCAGCTGCCGCTGCGCCCTTGTTGCTCCAAGATGGCGGCGTCACCGTCCTCGAAATCATCGATCAGCAGCGAATTGG
>JBEQSW010000296.1:0-3197 GCA_040348565.1 Myxococcales bacterium
CCCAAGTCGGCCAGCAAGGTTGGGAAGAGCACGTGGAGCGGTTGCTGCGTCACATTCGCGCCGGCAAAGCGCGCGACGGCTTGCTCGAGGCGCTGGAACGGCTTGCGCCGCAGTTGGCGGCAGTAGCGCCGCGCGCAGCGGACGACGTCAACGAGCTGCCCGACGCCGTGCTTCGCGCGTAACGTCACCGGAACGCAAAGTAGGTCGCTGACACTTGCCAGGTTCCGCCCGGCGCCAGTTGCTGAATGCTGCGCGTCAGCTCGTGCGCCCCGGGCGCGCTGAGGGCCGGAGCTTCTAGCTCGAACGGCGGCGTCAGGCTGCCCGGGCACCAATTGGCTCGCGGGGCGCGAGCGCTGTTTGGGTCTGCGCACGGGTTTTCGGCGCAATATTGGCGGGGGCCGTAACCCGAGTCGTTGGGCGTGAGCGTGCACATGTCGCTGCAGTCGCGCCACGGCCGTAGCTCTGACAGCAGCTCGCCGTCGAGCCTGAGCTCGTGCGTGCGTTGGCAGAACTCTTCTGCGGGGCCGAGGCAGCCGGCCGCGAACGTCGAGCCGTGCCCGGTGACGCGATAGTCGATGCGCGCGCTATTCGCGCCTTCGGGCACCTCGAACCCCACCGGAGCCGCGTCCACTTCGGTTTGTGGGCCGAGCACCAGCGGCAGGACTGCCAGCACCTGGCGTGGCGCGGTGCCTGGCCAAAGCAAGAGCTCGGCGCTGGCCAGCCACTCGCCGTCCGAGCCGCTAACGAGCCCATCGGCGTCGCTCCACGTATCGATGCGCAGGCCAAGCTGGTGCGGGCCCGGCAGGCCATTCACGACATCGGTGACGTCACTCTCGACGCTGAGCGGACCGCCAAACGGGGTGATGGCCCGCAACAATTCCAGGCCGGGCGCGTCCGCGGACGGGGGCTCGGCTTGGTCCAGCGTGACGGACAACGTGCGATCGAAGGCGTCGCACGGCGCGGGCCAATTTTGCGTTGCCGGTACGCCCAGCGCTGCCCAACCATCGAACGGGAAGCACGGCGACTCGAGCGTGACGCGCAGCGTTGCGCGCGCGACCGACTCTTGCCCGAAGTCCACATCGCCGAGCACGTGCTGAAAATTCTCGGCGTCCTCGCGGCTGGAAATATGTGCTCGGGTTAGCACCTGCACCCGTAGCGGCTCGCCCAGCGCGTCGGCGGAGTCGCCGGCGCTCGCGCCACCGGCTTGGTCGCCCGCTATTTCGCCTGGCTGGCCGCCCATGACCGTGCTGGCTCCGCCAGCACCGCTCGGGTTTGGCGCGGCATCGAGCGGCTTCGATTCGCAAGCGACCAGCGCCAGCCAGAGCGCCGCAGCGCCCGCCCACCGAAAGGTGTCCAATCCAAGTGACTCGGGCACGGTTCTTTCATACCCTGACTTTCGTGAAGCCGGTCCTCCTTCGCTTGCCCCGCGCGCTGTACGCTCGTGTGACGCTTGCGGCCGGCTTCGTCGCCGCTCTTGGGGGCGGCATGGCGTGCGAAGGCTCGGGCAGCTGCATCAATCCCCATCCAGATCTGCCCTACTCGTGCGGCACTGCCGGCCCCGGCAACCCTGGCGGCGGAGCGAGCTCTTCGGCCGGCACCTCTTCGACTTCCGAGGGCGGCGGCTACACGGGCGGCGCCTCGACCGGCACCGCGGGCTCTTCCCTTGGCGGCGCCATCGGCGTGAGCGGTGGCCCCACCTTTGGAGGCTTCGGCGGCAGCAGCGCAGGTGGCAGCGGTACTGCCGGCAGCAACGCTGCTGCGGGAACCGGCACGGGTGGCATGAGCGCAGGTGGTGGTGGCGGCGCCTCCACGGGCGGCGGCTCGACGGGCGGCAGCTCGACCGGCGGCAGCTCGACCGGCGGCAGCTCCATGAGCGGCTCCGGCGGCTCGTCTTCGCCGGGCGGTGCTGGCGGCGCCGGGGAAGAGGCCGGCGCCGGTGGCGAATCGGCCGTGACGCAGGGCGGGCTTCCGTAGCGCGGCGTCCTCCCTGACCTTGGACAGCTCATGATCGTCTGGCCCCCTGGCGGCCCGATCAGGGATCGCTGTGCCAACTGTGTCAGTGGGACCGAGCAACGGCCGTGACCTTTCAGGACCGGGTGTGGTAGCGAGTGGCCCCCGGAGATGAACATGATGCGTCGGCGTTCCGTCGTGACGAGTGTGATTACGTTGGGTCTCGCGTTGTCGGGGCATGCGTCGGCTCAAGGAGCCCCCAAGCCCGCGCCTGCGCCCGCCAAACCCGCTCCCGCGCCCGCACCTGCTCCCCCCGCTGCGCCTGTCGCGCCCGCTCCCGCTCCCGCGCCGCCGGCTGCAATCACCCCCGCACCGGCCCCGACTCCGCCGCCTGCCCCGCTCGCTCCTCCCCCGCCTGCTGACGCGGCTCCTCCCCCGCCTTCGCCGCCGCCCGCAGCGATGCCGATGGAGCCTGCGCCCCCTCCTCCGGCCATGGGAGCGCCGCTGCCGGAAGCAACCTCCGCCGATCCCGAGCCCGATCTACCACCTGCCGAGACCTACTCCGAAGGCGGCGACAGCTGGTACGACAGCATCGAGTTTTCGGCGTTCGCCGACGCGTACGCGAGCGTCAACTACAACTTCCCCAAGCCGCAGTTCGGCAGGAACGTGCTGCGTGCGCACGACTACTCGAACGGCTTCGCTCTCTCGTGGGTCGGCGTGAACGCCAGCTACCCCGCCGATCCGGTCGGCGCGACCGTGAGCCTGCGCTTCGGCCCGACCGCACGTCAGATCGGGAACGGTTGCCCGGCGGACGACAAGTCGCATTGCGACTCCGGCGAAGGGCTGGAGAACGTGAAGCAGGCGTTCGCCTCTTGGAAGCCGGGCGGCGCCGACAGCATGTTCACGCTGGACCTCGGGAAATTCGAGACGCCGTACGGCGCCGAAGTCTCCGAAAGCCACCTGAACATGAACTACACGCGCAGCATGCTGTACGCGTCGCAGCCGGTCTTTCACACCGGCCTGCGCGCCAGCTTCGCCGTCTCGGATCTGTTCGATTTCAAGGTGCTGGCCGTCAACGGCTGGAACAACACCATCGACAACAACGTCGGCAAGAGCTTCGGCGCCCAGCTCAACTTCCACCTCAAGAACAGCGAAGACGCCGACGTAGTCGGAATCTCCGTCGGCTACTTGGGCGGACCCGAGCACGACGACACGCTGGTCGTGCACTGCGGCGTCGGCGAGCAGTT
>JBEQSW010000306.1:0-21445 GCA_040348565.1 Myxococcales bacterium
GACCGATGCCGCCCCGCAGTGATTGCGTGCGCCGTGGTCCAACGCACACGAAATCCCAAACGCGTCCGTCTTCTCCTCCTTCGGGGTGACACGACGCGCACGCAATGCCGCCGCCTGTGTTCGCGTGAAACAGGAAATGCCCGGTGTCGGCGCGCAGGTCGCTGGCAAAGCTGGTGACCGCCCCCGTATCCGAGCGCCAGAGCGCCGCGGGCTCGCGCGTCTGCGCAAACAGCACGCCCGAGGGCGCATAGCTCACCGCCACGACCTGCCCCGGCGGCGGCGCGAAAGCAGGCTCTTCGGGCGAGTCCGCGCAGGTGCCGGGTGTCTCCGGCATCGCGGCCGCGAGCGGCAGCTCGACCACGGTTGCGCCTTGCGCTGGCCCATTGCCGGCCACTGCTAGAGCCACCTTTTGGCGGTCAGGCGACAGGGCCAAGTCGATGGCGAGCGGAAAACGCGCCAGACCGCTCGCGACGATGGGGCTCGCTTCGCCCGGCGTGAGCAGCGAGACACCGGGCTGGACGATGGCGCCGCAACGGTCGGGCACGTAGCCGCCAGACCCCGTATCGACCGTATCGGTCACGCCGGTTTGATGCAGGAGCAGGACGGCGCCTTTCGCGGCATCGAAGCTCAGCATGCGCCAAGCGACCGCGGGCGTTCGATGTAGCGCGCCTCTCAGCGTCGCCACCATGCCGGAGCCTGGCTGCATTCGGGAAACCACCGCACCGTCCGTCCCCACCACGAGCACATCCGCCTTGCGAAAAATGCTGACCAGCAGCGTCCCGTCGTCGTTCACGACCACATCGCGCAAATCGCGCTCGAGGTGCAGGGTGCGCTTCGGGGCGCCGTCGGACGCAGGCAGCGACACGAGCTCACCGCCGGCGCATGCTACGTGCAGCTCATCGGTGGCCTTTCGATACGCAAGCCCGCGCGGCGCCGGGCACACCTGGCGGCGGCTGTTCACGCTACCGAGCTTCGCGTCGAGCGAGACGACGCCGCCTCCGCGACGCAGCACGACGTGCACGCGCCCCGCTGCGTCCTCGACCAGGCGCCCCGGTTCGTCTCCGGCCTGCAGCGCGACGGTTCGCACCGCTCCCGACCCGACGTCGACGAGGTACACGCTATCGCGGTCGGGTTCGCTGACCGCGACGGTAGCACCGTCGGAGAGCGCCAGAAGCGTGCCTCCGGAAAGGGGTGGGACCGAAGTCGCCGCGCGGGTGGCGAGATCCGGAATGTTCGGGGCGGTGCCGCCGCTCTCGATCGAGCTGCCACCGGGGACTCTCTTGCCGTTCACGCACTCGGAAGTATCAGTGACCGGATCCGGAGCGGGTGCCCCTGCACTGCCGATCGCCACGGCCGATTGCCCGCCGCTGCCGCCCGGCTGTGTTGCGCCAGGTAGCGCGCCGCCGGTGCCACCGTTTGCCTCCACGTGCGGCGCTGCACCGGCGCTCGCGAGCTGGCGATCAAAACGAGCGGGAGCGCACGCACTCACACAACCAGCAAATCCGAACGCCAACGTCGCCGCTCGAGCTCCGTTGTGCCACCGCTCGGTCCACATCGCTGATCTCGCGACGGCGAGTCTAGGACCAAGGTAACCGGCCGTCCACTCACGTGGCACTTCGGACGCGGCTTTGCGCCGGGCCAAGCCGAGCGGCTGATTTCAGCCAAGTTGAGCGGTTCGCTCGGTGTGGAGAACGGCGGGATGCCTTGGCCGTCGCCGGTGAGCGAGCTAGCGCCCCTCGCTCACGACGGAATGACTGCGCATGCGAAGTCATCTCCGCTTCCGCTGGCAGCAGACCTTCAATTGCTCGAATTCACTAATGAATGCCAGCTAGCGTTCAAAGCGCATCGCGATGACTTCGTATGCGAAGTCATTCAGAGACGCTGCGAGGGACAAAAAGGTGAAGGCGCTGCAGGCACGACAAAGGGACGATAGAAGGCTCGGAGGGCAGCAGATCGGGCGGACCGGTCGCCTTCTGGCCTTGGAGGGAAATATTTTTGGTTTTGGTCCTCCAAAAACAAAAATGCGTTCTCGTCTCTCGCCTTCCTGCCCTTCCGCTCTTCCTGTGAAAACTCTCGGAGGCTCTCGATAGGCTGGAGGGGTCGCGCCCGCGATGGCGTTGCAGACTCGCTGGCGGCAGCGCGTACCCCAAAATTCTCGCCTCTGCCTCGTCCTCCCGTCCTCCCTGTGAAAGAATCTCGATCGTGCGGGGTGGCCTTTCACCGCCACAGAAGCTTCTGCGATTCAGGCTGCGAATTGGCAGCCCAAGATGTGTGGAATCCTTAGCGGACGGGGTGGGACCTCGAGCAGTCGTTCAGCCAGCTTGCGACGATGAGGCTTGGCCGCCTTCAGGCGCGAGATTGCGAATGTGCGAGGGCAATGGCGCGGCGGCCTCGAGGGCTTCATCCAAGAAGGCGCGCAACTCATCCATTTCGTCAGCCGCGAAACCTTGCCCGACGAAGGCCAGCGCATACGCGGCCGTGCCCACCGCCAAGAGAGGCGGGAGCGCATAGAGCGCGACGGGGCGCTGGTTCATCGACCACTCGGCGAGCGCGAACGTGAGCGCGGCCGTGAGGCCTACGACCGTGAACGCCAGCAGGGCGACGTAAGTGATCCAGACGTGCGGATGCGGCGCGTACATGCCTTGCAGCACCGTCACGTCGCCGTTGCGTACGACGTCCACTCTGAGCTCGGGGGACCAGAGTTGCTGGCGCGCCGGGGGCACGTAGAGCGTGACGCGGTCTTCGGCGACGCCCCCGCACAGCGGACAATCACGAGCGCGCAGTCGCAAAGAGACGCGATCGAGCACGACGCTGGACGGCTCCTCTCGGCGGACCTCGAAGCGCGGACGGACTTCCCGGCCCATGCACGGAGTGTAGCGCGTGGCGCGACCCAAGAGCTCGGAAAGTGGCTCGGAACGATCGGGACGAAGTCAGCTGGTCTCCACGGCTCGCGCAATCTTTGCGCTCGGCTTGGTTAGCGGGGCCCGAGTTGGATGGTGCCGACCAGGTCCCAGCTCGATCCGTTGGGGGTCACGGTGAGGCGTTTGCTTTTCGCGCAAAATGAATACTCGGCGACTTGGCCAAACGCGGGCCCGTCGGCAACGGTGAAGGTGCTCGGGCTGGCCAAGGAGACGGTGCCAGCCGTGACAGGGGCAACCGAAACCAGGCCCATGCTACCCAGTTGGTCGACCGATGCACGACAGCGGCACGACTGCCCGACCTCGCTGCACGTCGCGGATTGGTAGCCAAACGCGACGACCAGCCCATCGAGTGCCTCGCATGAAATTGGTACTCCTGACACGATCAAGCAGCTCGAGGCGAAGTCGAAATCGACGTCGCCGGTGGTACGGGTAGCGTCGACCAGCGCGCCTGCGGAGGAGACCGAAAAGCTGCCTGTTACGGCGAGCGTGCCGAGAACCGGCACTGACTTACAGCCTAGGCCCCAATTCAAAACGTCGGCTACGCCGCCTACTTGCAGACACGAATCGATTACCGACCAATCCCCCTCCAGGGTTCCACCGCAGGGCTTCGCGACGCTGCACTGGAGGTTGTTCGGGACGTCACCTCCCGCATCGCTGCCGCCGCCGAGATTGCTGGTCCCACTGCTCGTGCCGCTGCCGCCAGCGGGCAGATTGTCGGCTCCACCACTTTCCGTACCGCTCGCTGTGCCTTGGGCGCGACCACCGCAGCTGAGCAGCAGCGTGACGAGGAGGATCGCCTTCCGCCCCGTGAGTCGGTGAACCATCGGCATCGGCAGACGTTGACACGAGCAATTGGCCCAATCAACGATCGGCCGGGAAGGCTGTGAGCCCGACGCCTCAACCGCCTTGATTGCCGCTGGAGGCCCTGATCTTGGCGCCCGCGAAGGCGAGCCCATGACCGGCGGCCAGGACTAGGCACACGAGCGGCAGCACGCCAAGGGGCGGCGAATCACCGGCCTTGCTGGTCAAGAGCGCGATCGACAGAATGACGAGAAGCGTGCCGCTCAGCGCACTGACCACCCCACCGGCGGAAAGCAGCAGCAAGCCGAGGCCCCGCCGAACGACGTTGTCCGTCGGCGGAGGCGCCGGAGTCGTGTAGCGGCGCGCTCGCCAGGTCGCGAAAGCAATCACCGTACTAACCACCACTGACAACGACGTAACGGGGTAAACGTCACCGAGTACTCCGACGCTGAGCCCCACCACGGCGCCCAACGCGAGCACCGCCACGTCGACAGTCAGGACCATGTCCCAGGCGGTGAGGTTGACGCTGGTCGCCTCCGCCTTTCCAGCAGTCATGCCGTCAGCCTATCAGCGCGAGTGCATGGGAGATCCGTCGCCCTTTCGAGTCCTGCGTCGACCCAGCTCGGGCCCCGCGCGCGCTCGCTGCCCAGGCTGTGAAATGCTATGTCCCTCCCCATGCTCATCCGCCTGCGTCTGCGCTATCTCGCGCCCCTGGCGCTGGTCTCTCTGGCCTCGGTCGTCGGCTGCAGCTCCGATGGGGACACGAACTTCGGTGCAGCGGGGACCAGCAGCGTCGCAGGCACTACGAACGGCGGCAGCGGTTCCAACACCGCCGGCAGTGCGAGCGCGGGCTCGGCCACGGCGGGTAGCTCGGCCACGGCGGGTAGCGGCAGCGTTTCGGCCGGCGCGGGTGGCGGAGGCGCTGGTAGTGTTGCGGGCGGTGGAGGCACGAGTAGCGGAGGCACCGGCAACGGCGGCGCTGGTGGTAGCGCGGTTGGCGGCGGAGGTGGCACTGGCATGAGTGGTAGCGGCGGCATGGGCGGCGGCGGCGCCTTCGCGCTAACGACCCCCGCGTGGACGAGTGATGCCACGTGCTCCGCTGCCCAGACCACCGGTTGCGGCGTGTTCCCGAAAGCGAACATTGGCACGAGCATCGGCGGCGAGAACAAGTCGCCGCAGCTCGACTGGACCGCTGGGCCGAGCGGAACCATGAGCTACGCCATCGTGCTGCACGACCTGACGAACCTACAGGGTGGCAAGCCCTTCGTGCATTGGGTGCTGTGGAACATCCCCATGACGACCCTGTCATTGCCTGCGGGCCTCGAGTCGGCCGCGATGCCATCGGTGCCCGCTGGCTCCTCACAGCGCTCGTATGCCGGGAACGGCTATCAGGGCTCTGGAAAGTGCGGCAACGTCTACGAGTTCGTGCTCTACGCGCTTACCACGTCCAGCTTCACGCCGAGCGGCGCCAACCAGACGGCCGCTGCCGACGGGCTCGAGGCGACAGGCGCCCCCAGCGCTAGCCTACGCGCGCGCAGCGGCCCGCCAGGTTGTACGCCCTAGCGTCGCCTTCGCCCCGTCACTTCGAGTCTTGCGTCGTGTGCACGGGAAGCGACGCGACGCCTAGGTCTTCTAGCTTCTGTAGCAACGCGCCGGTCGCAAGCTCGCCACTAGCGACGGCCGCGAAGTCTTTGAAGGGCGACAGCTTGTGCTCGCCGCTGCGCAGCGAGATGGGCCTGCCAACCTTGTTGTGAACGGACCAGGCTGCGTGCGCGAGCGTCGCCGCCACGGCGCAAGCGCAAAGATTTGCACCTATCTGCGCCGCCGCGTCGGCCGAGTCACTCAGATCACGTTTGAGCAACTGTGCAGCGAGCTTGCCGAGCTTTGCCGAAGGCATGACCAAGTCCCCCAAGGTGCGCGGGCCCAACTGCTTCACCAAACGGTTCGTCTCGCGTTGCCAGTTGGGGAGGAAGACCTTGGAAGCGACCTTGGACCAGGCCAGGGGCTCGAGGCGGCGTTCCTGGGTAAGCAAGCCGGCCTCGGCCTGGTCGTGATCGTCGAGCAAGTCGATGGCCGGCGTGTCGTCCCGCGGCGGATCGACGCCCGCGAGTGCCTCGAGTGCTGCGATGCGCTGGGCGAGCGGAGGGTGGGTGTCGTAGGGGTCGGACTCACTCTCCTCCAACTCTTTCTCGACCAGCTTCTCGAGGGAAGCCTTGATCTTCTTCCCGTCGACGAACGCGCGAAACCCTTCCGCTAGCGGGGGACGAAAGCCAGCCTGCACTACCGGCCCGAGCTCGTGTTGCACGTAGGCGTGAAACGCCGCTGAGCCTCCGTGGACGGTTTTGAGCCCACTGATCAAAGGCGCCGCCCCGACCACCTTCGCGGCCAGCGCATCGGCCGCCAGCTCTTGCGCGCGAGAGATGGACTGCGTGATGCGCAGAAAGAAAGAGAGGTACCATTTGAACGGCACGCTGATCAGCGCGCCCCAGCCCTGGCCCTGCTCGAGCAGCGAGACGACCGTGCGCATGATGGCGCCGCGGGTCTTGTAGATCCACGGACCCAGCTTGGTATCTCCGCCATGAAAGTGCCCGAACTCGTGCGCCAACACGGCGCGCAGCTCCGAGACCGTGAGCAGTGAAAGGAGAGGCAAGCCGAGCCCCATCACGCGCCGGCTGAAAAAGCCCATCACTCCGCCGCGCTGCGCCACGAATGCGTTCACGTCCGCGACCAGATACACCTCGCGCGGCAGCGCTTGACCGGTGCGCGCACCGATGTCCCGCACCAACTCGAAGAGCCGTGGATGATCCTTTTCGTAGATGCGCGGCCCCGGCGGCTCGAACCGGTCCGGACGCGGCAGCACCGACCAAATGATGAGCCCCGCACCAGCCACGCAAATCAGCACCAATTTCAGAAACACGCGCTCGGCCAGCACGATTTGCGCGTACACCAACCACAGGAGCCCTGCGGCCATGCCCAGCGCCAACACATAAAAGCCAATCAACAACAGAATCGCAACGACGCTGCGCAAGACTAGCGAGCTCCGAGTCATTCACCGCCTCCAGTCCCAGCCGCCACGCCAAAACTTTAACACAACCACGCTGCTTCACCCCCGCCCGAACGGGTGAGGGGACGCTTCCGCCCGAGCAGCGCGCCGGGGCGAACGAGCTCATGGACCGAAGATGATTGCAGCGCGCCGACCAGTGTGGGTTCGGAGATGACAACGTGCCTGTGAGTCCGTTTCTCCGCCGCGCGGAACAGTACAGTGTCGACACCCAAGGCGAGGGCGATTGCACTTCTAGAGAGGGCGCGGCGCCGCGTACAATCCCAAGCATGCGGCCGTATCGGCGCCTCAGTCGCTCTCGCGTCGTCTCGCGTCTTCGTGACACCCCTTTGCTCGTGCTGTCGCTGGCATTGGTCGCTGCCGCGGTGGCTGGCTGTAGCGCTGGGCAAGATGGCAATCCCGGTTCCTCGGCGCGCGGTGGCGCTTCGGGCCATGGTGACGGTGTTGGCAGTGGGGGGACGCTGCAGTTGGGGGTTCCTACCGACCTGCCCAACGGTGGCGCGTGCGGCGACGCGATCATTCAGCGTGGAGAGGGATGCGACGACGGAGCTCGCGTCGATGCTGATGGTTGTAGTCGGATTTGTCAGCTCGAAGCCAACTGGAGCTGTACCGAAGCGGGCAAGCCGTGCGTGTACCTGGGCGTCTGCGGCAACGGGATTTTGACGACGAACAAGGTCTGCGACGACGGCAACCTGGAAGACGGGGACGGCTGTTCGAGCGACTGTCAGGAAGTCGAGCCCGGGTACATCTGTCGCGTGCCGGGCAAGCCGTGTGGTCCGTTGTGCGGCGACGGCGTCATGCGCGGTTACGAGACCTGCGACGACGGCAATGGGATGAGCGGCGACGGCTGTTCGGCCACCTGCAAAGTCGAGCCCGGCTTCGATTGCTCGAGCGGTGCGTGCAAGCCAACCGTGTGCGGCAACGGCAAGCTCGAAGCCGGCGAAACGTGTGACGACGGCAACAAGTTGCCCTACGACGGCTGCTCGCCGACCTGCACCACCGAGCCCCAGTGCGGAACCGCGACGAGCGCCATTGGTGCCTGCAAAACGGTGTGCGGCGACGGAATTCTGCTGCGCGGGACCGAGCAATGCGACGACGGCAACGTGCTCGACCACGACGGCTGCTCTCACGACTGCAAGACGGAGCCAGGTTACACCTGCACGTCCGCCTACGACGATCCGCCGAAGCAGCTGACGCTACCGCTCGTGGCCCGCGACTTTGAGAATTTCACCGACGGCGCCACGCCCACGGGACACCCCGATTTCGGGCACTACTGCTGCAACGAAACGAAGGGGATCCTCGCCGCGACTCTCGATGCCAATCGCAAGCCAGTGTGGGCGGGGGCGAACGTGGTTGCCAATCCCAGCTCGACCATGTTCACGGGAAAGACTCAGTTCGATCAGTGGTATCGCGATGTCAGCGGCGTGAATCAGACGTTCCAACAAAGTCTCATCCTGCTTCAGAGTGCCACCGACAAGAGCACCTACGCGATGAACAGCGACACGGATCCTCCTTGGGACATGCGCTGCGGCTTTTTTCCGCTCGATTCGAACGATCCGCTCGTCGACCAGAACACCGGCAACCCCATCACGTACATGGACGCAGCGTTTGCAGGGCGCACGTGTCACGCCTACCAAGGGCTGGGGTTCGGTAACTCGTGGGCGAATCACAACTTCGGCTTCACCACCGAGCTTCGCTACTGGTTCCAGTATCAGGGTGGCGAAAACTTGAAGTTCACCGGGGACGACGACGTCTGGGTGTACATCAACGGCACGCTGGCAGTCGATCTCGGCGGTGTGCACAATCGCGCCGCGGCCTCGGTGATCCTCGATGCGACGAAAGGCACCGGCCAGATCGGTTACGGAGATCCCCCCGGGGCCTACACGAACGTCGACTTCAAGCTGGCCGTGGGGAGCGTGTACGAGGTCGTCGTGTTTCAGGCCGAGCGTTGGTGCTGTGGCTCGAACTACATGCTCACGCTCGCAAACTTCGTCGCCGGCGCGAGCCAGTGCGTCCCCGAGTGCGGTGACGGAGTCGCCGTGGGCGGCGAGGAATGCGATTGCGGCACCGGTGCCGAGCCCTTGCCCGCGTCGTGCCCCGGCCCCAACGACGACGCGACTTACGGCGGATGCACCAAAGCCTGCACCTGGGGGCCGTTTTGCGGCGACGCTATCGTGCAGAGCGCTCCCGCGGGCCCCGAGCAGTGCGACGCGGGGAAGAACGACGTCGACCCGGCGACCGGTGCGGGCCAATGCTCCGCCTCTTGCCAAAATGCCCGCGCTTGCGGCGACGGCATCGCCGATACGGACTTGGGTGAGGAGTGCGATCTCGGTGCCAACAACGGGGTCACGCTCGACGGACAGAAGCAGCCGGCGAGCCCCGGTCAGATCTACTGCACCACTGACTGCACCATTCCGGTCACCGTCAAGTAGCCGGCCCGGCTGCTCATTCCAATGCGGGCGCCAACGCGTCTTCGGCGCAGCCAAAGCGTGGTTGCGCCGGGATATCGTCGACGCCGTTCACGAGCAGCAGGCCGAATTCTCCGACGGCTTCTTGCATGATGGGGGCGGTGACGGCGCCGGTCACGGTCCCGCAGTAGAAGTCGGACACACCGCAGATGGTGCCGTGCAGCGTGAGCTGCGAAGTGATTTCGAGGCCGGGCAGGATGGCGTCGGCTTCACCCGGCAGGGTGGACTCGGCCGTCTCGGCGTCGAAGGTTCCGTCGTTGGCGATGGCGTAAGGGCCCACCACCAGCGGATCGCCAACCTGAGTGCGGCGGTCGCTCGCGTTCAAGGCTCGGTAGCTGTATTTCACCGCGGTGGCGCCGCCCAGCGCGGGGGTTTCGACCTCGCCGAAAAACAGAATGGCCGAGGAAGTGGTGGTCGAGGTGTGCAACGCCAAGAGCGCCGGGCCGTGAACCACGCCGGGCGCCGGTGGCCGGCAGCCGCCCTCGGCGCCGCCTTCCGCCGGGGCACCGCCGAGCCCCAAACCAGCGCTGCCAGCCGTGCCCGCGCCGGCCTCGAGCGAGACACGGCGATCTTCGAACTGCTGAAAGCGCCCGCTGGCGTCGGCGCAGCCGGCGACGGCCACGGCAAACGTGAGCAGAAACCGCGCCGCCAGCGTGTCGAGCCGCATCGCTCCAAGATAGCGTTCCGAATGCGGGGAGGGTAAAGGTTTCGGCTTGCTCCGGATGCGTCCTGCCAGGATTGGGTGGCTCTCGGGTTTCGTGCTGACGTGCCTTTGGGCAGGAACCGCGGCGGCCAGCGGTTTTTCCGTGGCGCGCTTTTCGGGCGAGCATGGCCACCCGACGACCGACAACCCGACCGCGCTCTACTTTAATCCGGCGGCCTTGCGCACGCGTCGCTTCGAGCTGTTGGTCGACGGGCTGTTTGGCCTGCGCCGCGTGACCTATGCCCGCCGCGCTCAGGCGAGCGATGAGCCTGATGCGCCGGGGGCCGAGGGCGCGAACGTGGGGCGGGCAACGCTCGACAACGCGCTGGCCAGCCCTTCGTTGTGGTTGGCGTTCCCGGTTTCTTCGCGACTGTCGCTAGCGGCCGGGCTTTTCACGCCATTTGGTGGGCCCATCAGCTGGGACAAGCGCGCTGACTTCGAGAGCTCGCCGTATCCCGGGCCGATCGACGGAGTCACCCGCTACCACGCCATCGAGGGGCTTTCGATCAGCAGCTACGGCTCGCTGGGTGGCTCGTACGCGCTCGGCGACAGCGGCCTGCGCTTGGGGGCCGCGCTGAACGGCGTCTATTCGCGCATCGAGGACGTGCGAGCTTGGAGCGGCGGCGGCAACGGCGTCGCGGGCGAGGGGCGGTCGCTGCTGGAAGTCGACGGTTTTGCCTGGAGCTTCGGCGTCGGAGCTTTTTACGAAGACCAGGCCAAGCGCTGGCGGCTCGGGCTGTCGTACCAGTCGCGGCCGAACGTGGCGGGCGGCATCAAGCTCGGCGGACGGCTCAACAACGACATCGGCGGGCCCAGCAGCGCCGACGTGGAGCTGCACGAAGATTTGCCCGACGTCGTGCGCCTGGGCCTGGCGTATCGAGCTCGTCCCAACCTGGAGCTGCGCGCTTTCGGCTCGTGGGAGCGCTGGAGCGCGTTCGAGCGCCAATGCGTCACCAACAGTGGCGCGGACTGCCAGTTGTTGCCGAACGGCGGGCAGCCCAACGGCGGCAAGGTGCTGCAAAACGTGCCGCGCGACTTCCACGACGCCTTCGAGGCGCGGCTGGGCGCCAGCGTCTGGACGTCTCCTGGTTTGGAGCTGTTTTCCGGCATTGGCGTGATGAGCACGGCCGTCCCCACCCAAACGCTGGAGGCCAGCTTGCCCGACTTCGTCGGCGTCACTTTCTCGCTCGGCGCGCTCGGGCGAGTGTCGGACGCATTGAGCATCGGAGGCTCGTTGTCGCACATCGTGTCGCCGGCTCGCGACGCCAAGAGCCGGTTTCAAAACTATCAGCTGCCCAGCCAGTTGCCCGACGCGAGCGGCCACTACACGCAAAACATCAGCTACGCCGACTTGAACGTGCGGCTGCGCTTCTGAATTCGCGCGGCGCGGGCCTGATTCAAGCGCGCAACGAGCGGCGGGCGCGCGGGTGCTCGCCGCTGCCCCGGCCGTGACCATGCACGGAGCGCCAGCCGGCACGCCCTTCCAAGATGCCGCCGTCGGCGGTCATGGCCACGACCATGCCGGCGTCGGCGATCATGCTGACGAACGGCGCTTGCCAGCTCGCGTCGTGCCAAACCGGGCGCCAGGAAAGCTCGCGCGCCGGGTCGCGCACCCACAGCCGCCCGAGGCTGCACACCCATTCTCGATCCAGCACGTCCATCGCAGCCGTGGTCAAAGCCGGCGCGCCCTCGGCAATCGAGCTCACGGCTTCTTGCCCTTCGATGCGCAGCGCCACGCCGTCGCTGCCGACCACGACCGCCAAGCCTCGTTCAGGCTCCGATGCGCCGCTCACGAAAGCGCGCGTGCGAGGTGTGAGCAAGACCGTCGTTTCCCACTGCGTCGGCGAGTAGATGGCGGCAAAGCCCGTACCTTGTTGCAGCCGCCCGCAGATCACCCAGCGCTCGTCGTCGAGTCGCAACAGCGCCGCGACGTACGCGACGCCATCCAGCGGCAGCGGCTTCAGCCAGCGCCGTGCGGCCATGGCCCATAGCTTGGGCGGCTCGCCCGGACGCTGTCCCACCGCGGCCAGCAAATCTTCGAAGCGACCGCTGGCGTGCGAAAACGTCACCTGCTGATCGGGCGCGCGCACTACTTCTCGCACGCCTTCGGTGGAGTAAACGGCCAGAGTGCCGCTTTCACCGCCGACCAGCCAACCGCCGGCTTCGAAGCGCCGCGCGAACGACATGCCGGCCGGCAAATCCCGAGCGACATCGTGCGCCGGTATCCAATCTTGGCCGTTCCAAAACTCCGGCCCCTTCGAGGTGAAGGCGAAGCAGTGTCCGTCCACGTCCCAGGCCGCGCTCAGAATCACGCGGTCGCCGCCAGGGGGATGACGAATCGTCCAGCTCCAGTTCGAGACGTCGCCCGGCGCGGCCAGGTTGAGCAGACTGTTGACCAGCCGACGGCTCGGCTTGGGCGGCTCGCGCGTCTCGGTCAGCCAAGGGCCGAGCGCGTTGGCCAGCTCTTGCGCGTCCTGATGCCGTTGGTCGGGCGAAAGCGCGGTGGCGCGAGCCAAGATCGAGTCGATGGCTCGGCACGCTTCGGGCCGTTGGCGCAGCTTCGGCGAAAGCGCCCGCCCCTCCAAGATGCTGCGACGCTTCTTTTCGCGCATCAGCAGCATGGCTTGAATGGGTGTGTCGGCCGGAAAGTATTCGTCGCCCGTCAGCACCAGGTAAACGACGCAAGCAAAGCTGAACAGATCGGTGGTGATGCCGCTGGGCGTCGCCGAGTCCGGCATGCATTGTTCGGGCGCCGCGTAGCCGATGGTGCCAACCGGTACGCCGCCGAACGTCGCGTTCAGCCCCGACGGCCGCGCGATGCCGAAGTCCGAAATCTTGAAGATTTCGGCTTCGCCGAAGCCGCAACACAAGATGTTGCCGGGCGTCAGGTCGCGATGCACGACGCCCACGCCGTGGATCGCGGTGAGGCCGCTGGCCAAGCAACGCACCAAGTGCGCAACGCGCGCGCCATCGAAAGCCTCGCCGGTTTGCTCGATGTGATAGGTCACGCGTTCGAGCACCGTGGTGCCCTCGACGCCGCCGTGCACGTACTCGACCGCCAGCCAAGGTGTCGCCGCGTGCTGCGGGCCGTGCAGCTGCGCCGCGCCCGTATCCACCAGCCGCACCACGAACGGGCAGGGCGGGACGCGCTCGTTCAGCCGCCCGAGCGCCACGGCTTCCTTTTGCACCACCAGGGCCGCCGCGCGGTCGGAGTTGGCGCCGAAGGCAGGCCGCACCAGCTTGACCACCACCGGAGACAGGCCGTCGGGGGCTTGCCGAAGCGACAAGTAGGCCGAGCCCATGCCGCCCTCGCCGATCTGGCGCTCGAGCCGGTAGGTCACTCCCGGCTGCAGCTCCGACTGAATGACGCGTCCGCTGATGGAAACGGGAGAGGAACTCGAAAGTCGGTCGGACATGAAGTCGGGTCCCCCGTACGCGCCAGGCGGCCCCGCCCCGAGCCAACCAAGACGCTATCACGGTAACGCCAAGGCTGGCGAACGTCGCGAAAGCCCCGAGATTGCCGGGGTTTTTGCCGCTTTGGCGGCGCCTCGAGGAAGTCACGATGCCAGGCCTTGACGCTACCGAGGTGCGAGGGCTTATAGCGGCGCATGGGCGCCGTACGCGACTTCATCACGCATCACTATCGTCACTTCAACGCCGCAGCTCTGATCGACGCGGCCAAGGCCTGGGAAGACCACTTGGCCAAAGGCGGCAAGATGCTGCTCACCATGGCCGGCGCCATGAGCACGGCCGAGATGGGCTTGGTGATTGCCGAGCTAATCCGCAAGGACAAGATCCACGGCATCTCGCTGACGGGCGCGAACCTGGAAGAAGACGTGTTCAACCTGGTGGCGCACAACAGCTACCGCCGCGTCCCAAACTACCGCGAGCTCCGCCCCGAAGACGAAAAGGCGCTGCTCGACAAGGGCCTGAACCGCGTCACCGACACGTGCATCCCCGAGCACGAGGCGATGCGCAAGATCGAGAAGAAGATGCTGGCGCTCTGGGAAAAGGCCCAGAAGAAGGGCGAACGCTACTTCCCCCACGAATATTTCTACCAGCTCTTGCGCAGCAAAGAGCTGGAGCCCGAGTACGAAATCGATCCGAAGGGCTCGTGGCTGCTGGCGGCGGCCGAAAAGGGCTTGCCCTTGTTCGTGCCGGGTTGGGAAGACTCCACCCTCGGCAACATGTTCGTCGCCGGCGTGGTGCGCGGCGAATACGGCTACCAGGTGATGAAAGCCGGCCCCGAGTACATGGGCTCGCTCATCAGCTGGTACAAAGAGACCGACGCCAACCATTCGATTGGCTTCTTCCAAATCGGCGGCGGCATCGCCGGCGACTTCCCCATCTGCGTCGTTCCGCTGATGGATCAAGATCTGGAGTGGAAGGTGAAGACCTGGGGCTACTTCGCTCAGATCTCCGACTCCACCACGTCCTACGGCTCGTACAGCGGCGCGCCTCCCGGCGAAAAAATCACCTGGGGCAAGCTCGACGTCGACACGCCGCGCTTCATCATCGAGTCGGATGCCACTATCGTGTTTCCGCTCGTGGCCGCATTTCTGCTTGATATGTGATGGTGGGGATTTTTGTTCTCCTCCGTGCTCCGCGTAGATAGCCCCGCGACCCTCTCGACCTGAAGGGAAGCGGGCGCTCGGCCTCGCCGAGTTTGTGTCACTAGGGTCTTCTGTTGCCGATCGTGATCTGCCCTCGCCAAGGTTTGGGTGAGGGCGATCCGGCTCGCGCGTTGCGCGAGCGCACCTTGTAGCAGAGCGCTCCGCTTTGGCGGTTGCGAGACCAACGAAGCTGTGCGCTCGAACCAAGCCGTGCGCGCGCGAGTATCCGTGCGCTCGAACGAAGCCGTTCGCTCGCAAGCATCCGTGCGCTCGAACGGAGCCGCGCGGGTTGACGGAGCCGCGGGGGTTGACGGAGCCGCGCGCGGATTGACGGAGCCGCGCGGATTGACGGAGCCGTGCGCGTTGACGGAGCCGCGCGGGTTGACGGAGCCGCGTGGGTTGACGGAGCCGCGCGGATTGACGGAGCCGCGGGGCTTGACGAGCCCGGCTGCTCCCAAGACTGCAAAGCGCAGCGCTCTGCTACAGCGCAAGCTCGCGCAAAGCGCGAGCCAGCACGCGGTCACCCGACCTTGGCGAAAGCAGATCACGATCCGCCATTGAGAGGAGGCCCACGAAAACTCGGCGAGACCGAGCGCCCGCCTCCCTTCAGGTCAGAACGGTCGCCACACGCCCGGGCAAAGCACGGAGGAAACCAAAGACAGCGATCCAGCCCCTAATCGTTAGGAGCTCTTAATCTGTAACCAATGCCCGGCGTTGTGACCAAGAGCTGCGGCTTGTTTGGGTTCGGCTCCAGCTTTTGGCGTAGCTGGCGCATGAAGACCCGTAGGTATTGGGTGTCGTCCACGTAGGCGGCGCCCCAAACTTCGCGCAACAGCTGGCGGTGAGTGACGACCCGACCCGCTTGCCGCGCCATCACGTGCAGCAGGCTGAATTCGGTCGGAGTGAGCGCTACTTCCTCGCCGTTGACGTAGACGCGCCGCTCCACCGGGTGGATGCGCAGCGGGCCGATCTGTAGCCGTTCTTCGTGCGGGGTGGCGTGGGCGGCGGCGCTGCGCAACGCCGCCCGCAGCCGCGCCAGCAGCTCGGCTTCGCGGAACGGTTTGGTGACGTAGTCATTGGCGCCGCCGTCGAGCGCCAAGACCTGCATGCGCTCGTCGCCACGCGCCGAAATCACCACGATTGGCACCTCCGAGAGCTCTCGCACGGCGGAGACCACGTCCAGCCCGTCGCCGTCGGGCAGGCCCAGGTCGAGCAAGATGGCTTGCGGCGCGCGCTTGTTGAAGGTCGAAAGACCCTCGCTCTTCGTGCCCGCTTCCCAAACGTAGTAACCCTCGCCGCCCAAGGCCGTGCGCAAGACGCGGCGCATCGGTAGCTCGTCTTCGATCACCAAAATAGCTGGGGTCATGCTTGGAGCCTCGTGCCAGTGGGTAGGAGGTCGGCCTGCACCATGCTCGGGCAGGGCAAGCTGAAACGAACGGTGCTGCCGCCGCCGGAGCGAGGCAGGATGCAGATGTCGCCGTCGTGCGCGCGCGCGACGGCGCGACAAATGGTCAGGCCAAGCCCGGTGCCGCCGTCGTTGCGCTTGGCGGCTTGGCCTCGGTAAAATTTGTCGAACACCTTGTCGCGTTCGGCCGCCGCAACGCCGGGGCCGCGGTCGCTCACGTTCAGCACCATCACCCCATGTTGGTAGGTGATCTGGATCTCGAGCGGCGACGCGGCGGGCGTGTAGCGCAGCACGTTCTCGAGCAAATTGACCAGCAGCTGATCGACGAGGCCCGCATCGACCGGCACCATTGGCAACGCATCGGGAATATCGAGCGTCACTTCTCGCCCCGAAAGCCGACCCGAGAAGCGCGACAGCACGCCGAAAACTAGGTCGTCCAGCCCCTCCAGCTCTCGATTCAACACGGCTCGGCCCGCTTCCAAGCGCGTCACGCTGAGCAGATTGGTGATGAGGCCGTTCATGCGCTCGGCTTCTTCGACGATGGTTTCCAAGAGCTCGTGCCCGGGTTTGCTCGGCGAAAGTTGGCTGGCGCTGAGCAACGACGTGCCGGCGGTCAAGATCGAGGCCAGCGGCGTCTTCATGTCGTGGGACACGGCGCTCAACAGCGCGTTGCGGTTGCGCTCCATTTCCGCGTCGACCTCGGCGCGTCGCGCGGCCTCGCCTAGCGCCAGGCGCTTGAGCGCGTCGGCAACGCGGTCTGCGCACGCCGCCAACAGCAGGCGCCGTTCGCCCGCGCCCGCTCGCTGCAGACGACGCCGACCGATCGCCACGTAGCCCAGGGGCTGGCCGGGCTCGCCCACCGGCTGCATCTCGAAGCCATCTTCCGCGTGGCTGCGCGCTCCGAGCACCAGGTGCGCGCCTGGCCCGAACAAGCGCTCGAGGTGGCGCTCTGCGCGCGATGACAGCTCGGCGCGGTCGGCTACCTGCGAAAGGTCGAGGCTGAGCTCACACAGCGCTTGGGTGCGCGCTTCACTCTCGCGGGCGGCGGCGCGCTGTAGGCGCAGGCCCTGGTTCAGCCAACACACCGAAAGCGCGACCACCAACATGCCCGCAAACGTGATGACGCTATGGGGATCCGGCAGCGCGAACGCGAAGATGGGCGGTATGCAATAGTAGTCGAACGCCAACGCGCCGGTGATGGCGGTGAACGTCGACACGGCCATGCCGAAACGCGTGGAGATCAGCACCGCGCCCAGCAGGTGAATGATCATCAGGTGCACGAGCTGCGCGTGCGGAGCCACCCAGAACGCGAGCGAGGTCGTGATCACGTTCGTAAGGGCGCCCCATACGAAACCGACGTGCTGCCGAAAGAAACCGAGCGCGAGCTCACGCGCGGGAGCGCGCCGACGCTCGGATGACGCGCGTGCAGCACTCATGAGCTGGATTCTATGCCGAGATCGTCAGTCGCGCTCGCATGAAGTATGTCCGCAGGGTTACGACATGCACTCGCAACCAAGGTGAAACACACGGGGCGTCTCGACATCTTCTCGAAACGCGAGCCGAAACAGCTGCGCTATCTGTCGGCGGCGTGAGCAGCTTGTCGAACCACGGTCACCGAGCAGTGCGCTTTGCGCACCAACGTCTCGGCGATGGAGCCGAGCAGCAGACGCTCGAAGCCAGCGTGATCGTGGGTTGCGATCACGAGCAGATCGACCTTCAGCTCGTCGCAAAAGCGCAAGATCTCTCCGGTGGGATTGCCGGCCGCAAAGTGCGAGATAACCGTGTTGCGGCACTGCGCCATGGCCAAGCGCTTGTGATACTCGAGGTGATCTTTGGCGTCTTCGACCGCTTCCGAGCTCATGCCTGGGACGCCGGCGTGGGCGGCTTGAGCTTTGTCGAGGCGTGACGACCGCAGCACGTGCAGCACGTGCAGCGTGGCCTGCGGGAAAGCGCGCACGAAGCGCGCCGCCATCGAGATCACCCGCTTGGCCGCCGGTGACGTATCGACGGCAGCGAGCACGACGCGCGGTTCGTCGTCGGTGTTGACGAGCGGACGCTCACTGGTGGTGGGAGCCGATTTTTCGGGCGAATCGTCGGTGGGTTCCAAGGGCTCAGCTCCTTTCTAGCATGATCAACGCGACGGTTACGATGACGTGCGCCGGCAGCATCGTGAAGAACGCGAAAACGGCGTAGCGCACGAAGCTGGGCATCGGCAGCCCCGAGCGCTCGGCGATCGACTTCACCATGAGGTTGGGCCCGTTTCCGATGTAAGTCGTGGCCCCCATCACCACGCTACCGGCGCTGATGGCCACGAGGTGAATGGGCACGACCCCGGCGACCAAGTCGGTGTGGCCGTGGGCCAGGCCCTTGGCCAGCGCGACGAACGCCGCGTAGGTGGGCGCGTTGTCCAGCACCGAAGAGAGCAGCCCCGAACCCCAGAACATCTGCGCAGCGTGCTGGATGGGTAGATGCGAGGCTTGGTCGCCGAGCATCAGCTCGATCGGCACTAGGCACACGAACAACCCGATGAACAACAGCGCGACTTCCATGATGGGCGCGAACGAAAATTGATTCTGTTCGTGCACTTCCTTCGGCGTGCCGAAGTAAGAGAGCAGCAGAATCGCGACTAGGCCGAGCTCGCGCCAAACGGGCGGAAGGAACGCGGCCAGGACGATGGCGCCGAGCAGAGCCAGGTTGCGCTTGCCCTTCACCGCGAGCGGCATCTGCTCGGCCGCGTCGCGAACCAAATTCTCTTTCGCCTCACGAGCGTAGGCGCGCTTGTCGACCAGATACAAGAAGAGCGCGAACGAGGCGTTGTACAACAGCCAGATCGGGAACAGCTTCAGCGTCCAAAAGAACGGCACACCGCCCACGAAACCGACCAGCAGGGGCGGGTCACCCAGCGGCGTCAAAAGGCCACCGGCGTTGGCCACCGCCAAGATGAAAAACGGCACGATATGGCCGGTGTACTTGCGCTGCTTGTTGGTGCGGATCAGCGGGCGGATGACCAGCACGCTGGCGCCGGTGGTGCCGATGATGCTCGCCAGCAAGCTGCCCACGATCAAAAAGCCCGCGTTGGTGGCGGGGGTCGCCTTCAAATCGGCGCTGGCGAACACGCCGCCGGCCGCTACGTACAGCGCGCCCAGCGTGGTGATGAAGGTGACGTAGCCGCCCACGCTGTGCAAAAGCTCGTGCTCGAGCCCGTGTTGCTTCAAGAAGAAGACGACCGGCAACAAGCAGGCGGCTACGACCAGCGCTTGGAACGAGCGGCGCTCCCAAAAGTGCGGCAGCAGCAGCGGCAGCGATGCCATCGACAGCACGAGCGCACCGAACGGCAGCGCGGTCCAAGACGGAATGACATCCGACACACACAGGCTATATCACACCGCGAAGTTAGAACACCGCTCAATCGAAGTTTCGCTTCGTGAGCATGCGCTCGAGCTTGCTCCCTCGACACGATCACAAAAAGCAAAGAGGCCGCCGCACTGCTGCGACGGCCTCCGTGTCATTGGGCCGCGATTGCGAGCCCGCTTTCAGCTCGTCGTGGCGGCAGCGCGGAGCTTCGGAAGCTCCATGCCTTCTGCCATCGCGAGCTCTTCTGCCGGCACTTCTTCCGGCAACATGGTCTTCACGAACTCCGGGTAGCCGGGGATGCCCATCTCGGGCACGTCCAGGCCGGCGATCTCGACCTCCGCGGGGACGCGGTTCGAGCCCAGCACCTTGCCGATGACGTAGAAGATCACGCCGCCGACGACCACGTTCCAGCCGATCGCCGCGCCGCACTCGATGAGCTGCGCGATGAGCTGCTTGCTGTCGCCGTAGAACAGGCCCGTGACGCCCTGGCCTTTGACGCCCAGGTAGTCGGTCGCGCCGACCAGGTTCCAACCCTGGCCGTACGTGCCGTCCGAGAACAGGCCGACCGCGACCACGCCCCAGAAGCCGTTCACGCCGTGCACGCTGATGGCGCCGACCGGGTCGTCGATCTTCAGCTTGTCGAAGAAGAACACCGACCAGACGACGAGCACGCCGGCGACGGCGCCGATGATGAAGGCGCTCACGGGAGTGACGAAGGCACAGGGAGCCGTGATGGCCACCAGGCCGGCCAGCATGCTGTTGCACATCATCGACGGGTCGGGCTTGCCGTGGAACTTCCACATGTAGAGCACGCCGCTGAGCGTGGCCGACATGCCGGCGAGCATGGTGTTCACGGCCACGATGCCGATGCGGCCGTCGGTGCCGGCGAGCGAGCTGCCGGCGTTGAAGCCGAACCAGCCGAAGGCCAGGATGAACGTGCCGATCTGAACCATCGGAATGTCGTGCGGCAGGATGGCGTTGACCTTGCCCTCTTTGGTGTACTTGCCGATGCGCGGACCGATCAAAATCGCGGTGATGAGAGCGAGCGCGCCGCCCTGCAAGTGCACGACGCCGGAGCCGGCGTAGTCGACCGCGCCGTGGCCAAGGCCCAAGCGGTAGCCGAGCTGCGACAGCCAGCCGCCGCCCCACACCCAGCAGCCGAAGATCGGGTAAATCAGGCCGCCGATGAAGATGCTGTAGATGAAGAAGCTCTTGAAGCTCCAGCGCTCGGCGCAGGCGCCGGTGACGATGGTGGCGGTCGTATCCATGAAGGCCATCATGAACAAGAACATCACGATGGCGGCGCTGTCGTAGGCGCCGCCGGTCAGGCAGAAGCCGGTGGTGCCGAACAGGCCCCAACCGTGATCGCCGCCAACCGCGCTACCGACTGTGAACATGCTGTGCAGCGTTGGCAGACCGCCGAGCACGGCCGGACCACCGATGGCGGTGCCGTTGTAGCCGCCGCACATCAGGGCAAAGCCGGTCACGAAGAAGCCGAACATGCCGAGCGCGTACACACAGAAGTTCATCGAGATGGTGTGAGCGGCATTTTTAGCGCGGATCAGGCCCGTCTCGACCAGCGCGAAGCCGGCCTGCATGAAGATCACGAGGAAGCCCGCGACCAGCACCCAGACGAAGTTGATCGAGAAGTAGCTACGCGACGCCGACTGCGCGACCGCGTCGACGGCGACGGCCAGGTCTTTGGTGGTGGCCTTGTCCGGGTCGGGCTTGGTATAGCCGGGCACCGACATGGGGGTCGGTGTCATCTGATACGCACCGATGGGATCCGGTGCTGGTTCGTCGGCGCGCGCGGAGCGCGCACCCGTGGTCGTCACGCCAATGAGCGCGGCGAGCATCAGGACGAACGCTATCCATTTGCGCCCGCGTTGAAGGGAAAAGAGATTCAACATTACCCGTACCTCGTGCTTGGAGTTGACTGCTGACTTCGGGTTCTTAAGGAAATTTTGGTGATTCGATGCGTCGCGATCTTGCTGCGGCCGCCTCAGGGCCGGGTGAGAGTGAGCCCCATCTCGCGCGCGACTTTGTTCTTCAGGCGGGTCGCCCAAGACGCGCCGATCAGCGCCGAGCCCTGCATCACGACGTAAAACAGGCCGGCTAG
>JBEQSW010000310.1:0-2542 GCA_040348565.1 Myxococcales bacterium
TCCGATGGCGAAGCCGATCAGGGCAATGATACCCACGCGCCCGAACTTCACGCTGTCGTCGTGGGTGCCGGGGACCTCGACCTTCACGGCCTGTCGCTTGTCGGTCGCGGATGCCAGGGGAAGCCTCGCCCGAGACCTAGCACGTTGCGAAGCCGTCAAAAAGCGTGGGCTTTTCGTCGAACGACTAGAGATTGCGTGCGAAGGCTGGAAAGTCCGCCTAGATTTGAGCAGGATGGGGGGCCCGGGAGCACATGAAGGTCTGCCAGCCGTGCAAGCTGAAGTATCCGAACGACAGCACGGCCTGCTTCCTGTGCGGCGGCCCCCTCTCCGCGCTGCAAGATCCGCTGATCGGCACGACCATCGCCGGTCGCTACCTGATCGAAGAAGCCATCGGCGAGGGTGGCATGGCGACGGTGTACGCGGCGCGCCACCGCTTGGTCGACCGACCGTGCGCGGTGAAGGTGATGAGCCCGTCTCTGGCCAAGAACGAGGTCATTCGCGAACGCTTCCGGCGTGAGGCGAAGGCGGCCCAGAAGCTCGCCCACCCCAACATCATCGAGATCTTCGATCAGGGAGAGACCCCCGAGGGGCAGCTGTACCTGGTGATGGAGATCTTGCAGGGCCAAACCGTGGCTGACCTGCTCGAAAAGCACGGCTCGGTGCCGCTCGACCGTACGCTTTCGATCGCCATTCAAATCGCCCGCGCCCTGGCTCGCGCCCACGACTTGGAGGTCATTCACCGCGATCTCAAGCCGGAGAATATCTTCCTGGCCGAAGGCGTCGACGACTTCGACCGCGTGAAACTGCTCGACTTCGGCATCGCCCGCTCGATGCAGGACACGCGGCTGACCGGCGCGGGCGAGGTGTTCGGCACGCCGCAGTACATGGCGCCCGAGCGCATCACCAGCATCGACGCGGGCCCCGGCGCCGACTTGTACGCGCTCGGGGTGATTTTGTACGAGATGCTCTGCGGCACCCTGCCCTTCGACGCCGCCGACGTCACCACGTTCTTCATCAAGCATCTGAAAGAGATGCCGCCGCCGCCGCGCACTCGCGATCCGTCGATTCCGGCGCAAATCGACCAGCTCATCATGGAGCTTCTGGCGAAGGATCCCAAAGATCGCCCGGTGGACGCGCACCGCGTGCACGGCGATCTGCTGGGCATTGCCGGCGCCATCGGCATTCGTGTGCCGGGCGAGGTGTTCAGCGAAGAGGCGTCTTCGCGCGAGCCGGCCAAGACTTTGCCGCCGGCCGCCATCGACCAGTGGGTCAAGCGCACGGCCGTATTCGAGCGCATGCTGGCCATCGCCTACCTGGGGGCGCGGCCCAAAGACGTGGAGCACCTGTTCAACGAGGTGAAGCGGCTGGTGCGCGAGATCAGCGAGCTTCGCGCCAAAGCCGTCGCCGACCAGCGCTCCCTCGAGAGCATCGAAGCCCGCGGTCGCGAAACGCGCCAGCGCTTCGGCCACGCGGTGGACGCGCTCGGTATCGACGCCAGCCGCGCGCGCGACGAGCTGAAGGCCGCCCTGGCGCGCAGCAGCGCGGCCCAAGCGCTGGTGGCGGCCCGGCGCGACGGCATGAAGCCGGCCATGGCCGAAATTCTGCGTTGGGAAGGCCGCTCCGGCATGGCCGAGCCGTACCGCGAGCTGGCCGCCGCCTACCGCGCCGCCGCCGACGTGACCGACGCCTGGCTCGCCGCCAAGGCCGAAGCGCAAGCCGCCGAACGCGAAACCGCGCAGCGCCGCACCGAGGTCGACGACCTGGAGTTCCAGATCAAAGAGCTACGCGCCGCGCTGGCCGCCCAGAGCGAAGGCCAAGAGCGCGAGGAAGAGAAATTCCAACGCGGCGTGAGCGAAGCCGGCAAGCGCGCCGACGAGCTCGATCGCGAGCTCCTGGAAATGGCCAGCCGCTTCTGCGCACCCCTGCGCATGCGCCCCGAGCTGACCGACCTGTTCCACGAGCTCGAAGCCGACGCCGCCGCCTAACGCCTCCGCACGCCGTCTTGGCTGCCACCCCGCAGCCCCAATCGCAGAAGCTAACGTGGCGGATCCAGGTCGCCATGGGCGGCTCGAGATTTTTTCACAGGGCGGACGGGAGGACGGGAGGACGAGAAGAGGCGAGCATTTTGGGGCTCGCGCTGCCGCCAGCGAGCTGCAAGCTCGGTCTCTCCTGAACCTCGGAAGAATATTTTTCGATTCGGTCATCCGAATCGAAAAATGCGTTCTCGCCTCCCCCGCGCCTCCCGTCCTCCCGTCCTCCCTGTAAAAAAATCTGGGAAGCCGTAGCGCGCGCCGATAACGCCGCATTCTTTCGGGAATTCTGGCTCGGGGGCGGTCGGCGCTGAAGTCTTCTCGCTTTGGGCCGTTCCATGACTGGGACGTGCAGTTTTTGCGCACCTTGTCCTACGAGGGCCCCGAATGGCTGAAGCGGCGCGAGTGATGGAAACGGCGACGGTACCTCAGACAGTCTTGGACGAGCTCAGCTGGCGCGTCCAGCAGGGCAAGGTCGAGCTACCGCTCTTGCCGGGGGTAGCCATGGAGGT
>JBEQSW010000318.1:0-22779 GCA_040348565.1 Myxococcales bacterium
CCAGCCCCGTAAACACTTTGACACCCCGAAGGCCGCGGCGGGAAAATGCTTCGGTCGGGGCGGCTGGTCCAAGACTTGCTGAAGCGGAGCCCAACATGAGCACCGGCATCTGGTCCGCAGCTTCGGGAGCCGTCGGCAAGACCACCGCCCTCGACGTCGCTGCCGACAACGTCGCCAACGCGACCACGCCCGGCTTCCGCGCCGAGACCGCCGTCTTCCGTCAAACCTTGGCCAACGCGGTCGACAAGACGCGCGGCACCCAGTCCCTCCACTACGCCATCACGCGCACCAACGTGCCGCAGTTCAAGACCGGCCAGATCGTCGACACGGGCAAGCCGCTCGACGTGGCCATCCAAGACCCCAACGGCTTTTTCGTCGTGCAGACTCCCCAAGGCGAGCGCTACACGCGGGCCGGCAGCTTCCGGCTCACTCAAGACGGCGCCTTGGTCTTGCCCGACGGCTCGCCCGTGCTCGGCGACAACCATCGCGCGCTGCAGGTGGACGGCAGCCAGCCCAACATTCGCATCGACGGCCAAGGCCAAATCGTCGCCGGCGACGCCACCACCGGCGAATCGACGCTGGGCAAGCTGTTGATGGTCAAGTTCAACGACATGACGGGCCTGCAGAAGGAAGGGCACATGCTACTGAAGGCCCTGCCCAAAGCCGGTCCCCCCGGCGTGTACGACGGCGGCGTGGCCAACGGCTGCGTCGAGCAGTCCAACGCCAACGCCGTCGAAGGCATGACTCAACTCGTGAGCTTGAGTCGGGAATTCGAAATGATCACGAAGGTGATCGAAGCCTTCAGCACCATCGATCACAAAGCCGCCACCGACATCGCCGGCACGCGCTAACGGCACGGACACCCCCCCCGCCTCGGTGGCTCGGCCTCAACGCCGGCGAGCGAAAGGATCGTCTTTCTTCGCCGGCGTGGCTGCGCCGGCCGCCGGACGCGCCTCGCTTGGCCGCTTCCTGGTCTCGCGCGGGAGCTGGTCGATCGAAACTTGCGGCACGCTGCTGGGGGTCTCGAGGGGGCGCGCCGACATCCCCACTTGAGGCACGGGCGCTTGCGCCGCCACCGCCGCCGTGGGCACGCCGACGACCGGCGGTTGGCCGTCTTCGCAGCTTCGCGCCAAGACGCCAATCAACAACAGCAGCGCCGCTCCCCCGCCGCCCAACAGCCAACGTCGGTTTCGGGACGGCGCAAAGGCGCTGCGCAATGCCGCCGGCAACCCCGACGCGGATACGCCCCGCGCCGTCGTCTGCCGCAGCCGCGGATCCGTGCCGGTCTCCAGCCGAACGACCGACGACGACGGCTCCACGTCGGGCACCGACAGCTGGGCGGCCCGCGTGACGTCTCCGCCCGATAGCGCCGCGTACGCCAGCCGAACGTCGCCCTGCATGGCGCGCGCATCTGGAAACCGCTCGGCCTTGGCGTAGGAAAGGGCCCGATCGATCAGCGCGGCGGCGCGCTCTGGCAGGTCCGGGCGCAGGGTCTTGATCGGCCGGGCCGGTTGGGTAACCGCCAAAGCCAGGGTTTCATTGACGGTTTGGCCCTCGTGCACGTACGCGCCGGTGAGCAAGGTGAACAGGGTCGCCCCCAACGCCCACAAATCGGTCTGACCGTCGACGTCGTCCCAGCGTCCGCGCGCTTGCTCGGGCGCCATGAAAGCAGGCGTCCCCATGGTCGCGCCTGACAGCGTGGTGGCCGACACGCCTTTCAGCTCCTTCAGGCGCCCGATGCCGAAATCCAGCAACTTGACCACGCCGTCTCGGGTCAGAAACAGATTCTCGGGCTTGAGGTCGCGATGGATGACGCCTTTCTCATGAGCCGCCGCCAGCGCGTCCAGCACTTGATCGGCCACCGCCAGGGCTTCCTCGACCGGCAAGCGATGTTCCTTGCGCCGCCAACGTTGTTCGAGCGTCTCGCCGTCGAGCAGCTCCATCACGATGTACGCGGTGCCGTCCTCGGCAATGTCGTCGTCGTCGACCGTCACCACCCCGCGATGCCCGACCGAGTTGGCGAGGTAACCTTCACGCAAGAAACGCTCGCGGATCGCAGAATCCGTCGAATATTCTCGGTGCAGCATCTTCACCGCAGCGCGCTTCTTGTTGCGGTGCGTTGCGGCGTACACACAGGCCATGCCTCCGACGCCCAGTAGGCGATCGAGCCGCCATTTGTCCTTGATGACGGATCCGATGCGCGCCTGTGCACGCTCAGTGGCGACCTTGACGTCGACGGACATGGCAAGCTCGGCGCGCCGCAGCAGGCGCGAAAAGCCACACTGAGGCTAGCACGGACTTTTCCCACTCCCTATGTGGGCAAATGGCGCTCTTCACCGCTCGCCGCAGGTCTCTACTTTTTCTCGATTTGCGCCATAACCCTGGGGCTTACACCAACCTCCATCGCGACCCCATCACGCAAGACTGCAATGGACTCCCTCTCAGGAGTGAAATGCTCCCCGCCATCTTTGCGGTAAACCGCGGCGATGAGTGAAGAGCTGCTTGACGACCCGCGGGGATTAGCATAACGCCAAAGAGTCGGTAGGCGCGGCGCGCGGTAAGGGCGCAGGCGCGGCGGGACCGGCAGCAGCGAAAGAAATCTCGCCGCAAGCCGTAAGTAGGAATGAAAGTTCGTAAGTGACCCTTGCGTTAGCGAGAGTCAGAAACAAGAAGAACGTATCCGTTCGAGTGCAGACGCACTCGAGTCGAGAGCGAAACGCATGTGTGAGGCTGTAAATGTCAGACGTTGAGCGGATCTTCGACCGCTTCATCGACGCCTTTGCTGATGATCTGCTCGAAATCGCCCGGGCTTACATCGATGTCGAAATGGGCCGCGCTCTGGCCGTCGCCGAGCGCTCCAACAGCAAGCAGACCAAAGCTCAGCTTCGCGCCCAAAAGAAGGCGCAACGCCTGGCCGCCAAGGCTCAGCAAAAGGCCGAGCAGAAACGCTTGCGTGAGGCCAAGCGCAGCGCGCGCCTTGCCGAGAAGGAACGAATCAAGGCCGAGCGCATCGCCGAAAAGCAGCTGCGCCAAGTCGAGCATGATCGCTTGAAGCAGGAGCGCCTGGCGCTCAAGCAAGAGCTGGAAGCCGAACGTCGCCGCCTGCGCGAAGCCGCTCGCAAACGCCCCGTGCGCCAGCTGCCGCTGGACTTCGACGGTCTCCGGACGCCCAAGTCGCGCCGCCGCGACGTGCCTGCTCCGGGGTCGCCTCCGCCGCTGTTCGTCCACAAGCGCAAGCGCGACGGTGAGATCGAAAAGCTGGCCAGGAAGGACGAGCCGGCGACGAACGGCGGCACGGCGACGAACGGCGCCGCTTCGGCAAACGGCGCGGCCGCGGCCGCTCCCGCCCCCGAGGCGACGTCCGCCCCCGCCGAGTAGTCCGCCCCGCGAATCTTCGAAAACCCTCCTTTCCACGCAACTCGGCCGGCGACGCACCGATTGGGGTGGGCATGTGGGCCATTCCCGCATAAAAAGGAGCCTGGTGTGGGAGGGTGTGCCGCCCGCACGGGTCTGGGAAGGAAGATTCGATGCAACCGTATCCGGCCGGGGTGAATGCGCCGGGGCCTGCCTTCGTGCCGCCCCCTCAGGAGCGCGAGCTGCGCTTCGAATTCACGGGCAGCGCCAAAGAATACTTTCGGATTTGGATCGTGAACACCCTGCTCACGATCGTGACGCTCGGTATTTATTCGGCTTGGGCCAAGGTCCGCACCAAGCAGTATTTCTACCGACACACCTTCGTGGACGGTACCAGCTTCGAGTACCTGGCTGACCCGCTCAAGGTGCTGAAGGGCCGCATCATCGCCGCCGTCGCTCTGGGGCTGCTGTTCGGGTCGCAGCACTACTCGCTACCGCTCTACCTGTGCACGGTAGCGGTGTTCGTCCTTGCGACTCCATGGGTGCTGGTGAAGGCGTTGGCGTTCAACGCCAGAAATTCGGCCTACCGCAACATTCGCTTCGCCTTCACCGGCCAAACCGGGGAAGCGTACGGCCTCTACCTGGGCATGCTGCTTTTGTACCTGGTTACGTGCGGTTTGGCCTACCCGTACGTGCAATGGCGGATGACCAGCTTCGCCGTCACCCGTCATCTCTACGGAGATCTGCGCTTGTGGTGGGAGTCCAAACCTCGCGGCTACTACTTTGCCTACCTTCTAGGCCTTCTGCTGATGCTTCCCGCCTATGCCCTCATGATGACGATCGCGTTCGCGTCCGTGGGCGACAAGCACGACCCAGCTGCCGCGCAGCGAGCGATGTTGCCTGCCCTGGCCATCGTGTATCCCGCTCTGTTGGCCGCCACCGCCGTGGTGCGAGCGCGTCTGGCCAACCTTCTGTACGGTGGGATTCGCTTGGGGCCGCACTGGCTCACCTCCCATCAGCGGGGGCGAGACTTGGTGGTCTTGTACCTGGTCAATTTGGTGGCCGTCGTTTGCAGCCTGGGCTTGCTGATTCCCTGGGCGAAAGTCCGCGTGGCCCGCTACACCGCCAGCCACCTCAAGTTGTTCGCCGTCGGCCCCATTCACGCAGAAAGACTGCTGGACGACGAGCCCGGCGCTACCGGCGTCGGTTTGGCCGACCTAGGCGACTTCGACATCGGCATCGGCGTATGACCAGGTTTGCGGGGACGTACTACGACGGGCTCACGACCCAGGCGACGCCTGTCTCGCTCCAGCTCGACGACGCCAACGTGCTGCACGTGGACGGCTTGCCGGCCCCGGTCGCGCACCCGTTGGCGTCGGTTCGCATCAGCGCGCGCCTGGGCAACACGACGCGTGCCTTGTACTTTCCCGACGGCGCCAAATGCGACTGCGCCGACAACCTCGCCGTGGACGAGCTGGAACGGCGCGCCGGCAAGGCGGGGCTCTCTCGACTCGTGCACGCGCTGGAATCACGCTGGAGATACGCGCTGCTCGCCGGACTGTTGCTGGTGCTCTTGCTGGTGGGCGGAGCGCACTGGGGTATCCCGTTCTTGGCGCGCCGCGCGGCCGACGCGATGCCCGCTGCCATGGCCCAAGACTTGGGGCGCGGCACCCTCGAGGTTCTCGACCGCACGCTGCTGAAACCGAGTGAGCTGCCGCAGGAAGTGCAGCAGCGCATCGAAGGCGAGTTTGCGGTCATGGCACGCCACTACCCGGAGCTGCCGCTTTCGCTGCATTTCCGTGGCGGCGCACCGGCCAACGCCTTCGCGCTACCAGACGGCGGCGTGGTCGTCACCGACGCGCTGGTCCAGCTGTCCACCAACGACGAGCAAGTGTTGGCCGTGCTGGCGCACGAAATCGGTCACGTCCACCACCGCCACGCGCTGCGTATGGCCTTGGAAGGCTCCACGCTCGTGCTGTTGAGCTCGGCTTACTTCGGCGACGTCACGCAGCTGACGACGCTGTCGACGGCCCTGCCCAGCGTGTACACGCGCGCCGCCTACTCGCGCGACTGCGAGACCGAGGCCGACACCTTCGCCCTGCACTACCTCGACGAATCCCACATCCCGCGGCAGCGCTTCGCCGACATCATGAGGGCGCTACAAAGAGAGATGGGCGGAGACAGCAAGGGCGGCCTGCAATACCTCGCGTCCCATCCGCCGACCAGCGAACGCATCAAACGCTTCGAATCCCGATAGCGAGTCGGTGCGGGGATCGAACGGCGGCTGGAGTCCCCAGATTTTTTTACAGGAAGATCGGGAGATCGGAAGGTCGGATGGGGCGCCGAGGCGTGTGAGCGATCGCGTCGAGCTGGGACATGCCGTTACGGAGTCGAGCGCGGCGACGAGTACAGCACCGTCCCACGTCCCAGCGCCGTCAGGCCGCCCAGCGCCGTCCCACGCGCGGCACCGTCGCGCTTCCAGCGCCGTTGCGCTTCCAGCGCCGTCGCGCTTCCAGCGCCGTTGCGCCGCCCAGCGCCGTCGCGCTTCCAGCGCCGTTCCTCGCCCCAGCGCGCCCCGCTCGAGCCTCAAATCACCGTTACAACGCAAGCTCGCGCAAAGCGCGAGCCAGATCGACCCCACCCACCCCTTGGCGAGGCCAGATCACGATCCGCGATCGAGAGGAGGCCCGCGACAAACTCGGCGAGGCCGAGCGCCCGTCGGGCTTCAGGTCAGGAGTGTCGCCGAGCGCTCCATGCGCAGCGCGGAGGAAACCAAGACCCCTGAACCAAGAACAAAAACGAACGCCCCGGCTGGGAGGGGCCGAGGCGTTCTCACATACCTAGCAAGAACCAGAGGCGTTCTCACATACCCAAACGAATCAGTAACCCGTGACGATTAGCCCGCCGCTCTTGCGAGCGGCGGCTGCAGATGTTTAGCCGTTTTGGCGGCGTTGGAAGGCGGGCGTATCCCAGTCGGTGTCCAGGTTCGACGGGAACGTGATGCGGTCGCGGACGGGCAGCGACATTTGACTGTCGCGGCCCCCAGCGGCGTGCACCTGAAGCGACGGAGCTTGCGGGCGGCGCGTGGAGAGGGCCGGAAGCGCCTCACGCATCTCGGGGCGCGACGCGAGTTGCGAACGCGGCGCGGGCACGACCGACGCCGTGCTCTGCCGCTCGGGGCGACGCGCCTCGCGCGCAACTTCGACCGGAATTTCGGCTTCGACGTGCTGGAAGCCGGTGGCAATGACGGTCACCTTGAGGGTGTCCGACATGGTCTCGTCGATGCTGTCGCCGAAGATGATGTTGGCGTCTTCGTGCGCTTGCTCTTGCACCAGCGAAGCCGCTTCCTGGATTTCGCGCATCTTCATGTCGGGGCCGCCGACGACGTTGATGAGCACGCCCGTGGCGCCCTCGACCGAGATGTTGTCGAGCAGCGGCGAGCAAATGGCCTGCTCGGCGGCGAGCCGTGCGCGGCCTTCGCCCTTGGCGCAGCCGGTGCCCATCAAGGCACGGCCCATGCCCGCCATCACCGTGCGCACGTCGGCAAAGTCCACGTTGACGATGCCGTCGAGCATGATGAGGTCGCTGATGCCTTTGACGGCCTGAAACAGCACTTCGTCGGCCTTGCGGAAGGCTTCGACGAAGGTCATGTCCGCGTCCGCCAAGCTCATCAGCTTTTCGTTCGGGATCGTGATCAGCGTGTCGACGTGCTCGGTCAGCGCAATCAGGCCCTGCTCGGCGCGGCGAGCGCGCTGCCGGCCTTCGAAGCCGAACGGCTTGGTCACAACGCCGACGGTGAGGGCGCCGGCTTCGCGAGCCAGCTGCGCAATCACGGGGGCCGCGCCGGTGCCGGTGCCGCCGCCCATGCCGGCGGTCACGAACACCATGTCCGCGCCCTGCACGACGTCTTTCAAGCGCTGCACGTCTTCCAGAGCCGCCTTGCGGCCGCGCTCGGGATCCGCGCCGGCACCCAGGCCGCGCGTGACGTTGGCACCGATGGAAATCTTTTCGGCGGCAGAGTTACTGCCGAGGGCCTGAGCGTCGGTGTTCACCGTGATGAACTCCACGCCCTCCAGGCCGAAGTGAATCATGGTGTTGATGGCGTTTCCGCCAGAACCGCCAACGCCGATGACCTTGATGCGCGCGTTGTAGGCGCGTGCTTCGTCTGCAAATTCGATTGAGAAACTCATTGGGTCCCTTGCCTCCCGGGCCCGTCCGGCTCACTCGCTCTGGTGTTTTCGGGACTGCCTTCCCTAGGTCATTGCTGACCGTCACCGTTGCTCGTGGGTCGTCCGTTTTGGGTTCGTCGCTTCTTCGTTTTGGGTAGTGTCGTAAGCCAAGTTGCGTAACTAGAGCCGAGGTCCGCGCTTCAGAAAGCCGCGCGGAACCAGCTCCAAAATCCACTCTTGCCGCCCGGTTCCGCGGCCATTTCGGCCTCGTCCGGTTGGCTTTGCTGGCGCCCGCGAGCGGCGGGGGCCTGCTGGTGCGCGCGGTCGGCCAGCTGCTGCGCGCCGTAGCGGAGCAGGCCGACGCCGGTCGCATATTGCGGCCCCTGCACCAGCTGCACGATGCCTTTCACGCCGACCGGGAAGCCCAGCCGCACCGGCATGCCCAAGATCTCCTCGGCGCACTCGACCATGCCTTCCATGAGCGCGGCGCCGCCGGTGAGCACGCAGCCGGAGCTGACCTGCTCGAGCAAACCCGTCTCTTCGATGCGACGGCGAGCTTCGGCAAAAATCTCTTCCACGCGCGGCTCGATGATGTCGCTGAGCAGACGACGCGCAACCCGGCGGGGTGAGTGACCGCCGACGCCGGGCACTTCGATCTCTTCTTCGTCGGAGATCATGCGGCCCAACGCGCAGCCGTAGTTGCGCTTCAGGCGCTCGGCCTCGGCCATCGGCGTGCGCAGACCCGCGGCCACGTCGCTGGTGATGTTGTTGCCGCCGGCCGGAATGATCGAGGTGTGAGCAATGCCACCGTCGGCGTACAGCAGCAAATCCGTCGTGCCGCCGCCGATGTCGATCACGGCGACGCCAATCTCTTTTTCGTCTTCGCTCAGCACCGCGTCGGCGCTGGCCAGAGGCTCGAGCACCACGTCGGCGACGGTCAAGCCGCAGCGCTCCACGCAGCGGATCACGTTCTGCACGCACGAGGTGGCGGCGGTCACCAAGTTCACGCGGGCCTGCAAGCGCACCCCGCTCATACCCACCGGATCGCGAATGCCGTCTTGAGCGTCGACCACGTACTCGCGCGGCAGCGCGTGCAAAATCATGCGATCGGCGTCGACCGGAATCGCGCGCGCGCCTTCCAGCACGCGGTCGAGATCCGTGCGCGTCACCTCGCGCCCGGCAATCGCGCACACGCCGTCCGAAGACTGGCTGCGGATGTGGCTTCCGGCGATACCGGCGTACACCGTCTTGATCTCGACGCCGGCCATCGTCTGCGCGGCTTCGATGGCTTCGCGCACGCTGCGCATGGTCCACTCGATGTTCGAGACCACTCCTTTGCGCAGGCCGCGGCACGGGACGTTGCCGACCCCGAGGATGGTGATGCCGTCGGCGTCGACCTCGCCTACGACCGCGGAAACCTTGGTGGTGCCCAGGTCCAGGCCGACGACGATTTCGCTTTGGGTGACGGGGGTTCTCATGGCGATTGGCTCGGATCAGCGGCCGGAAAAACCAGCTGAAGGCTGAGGCCGACGCTGCCATGCACGGTTTTGGCTGGCCAAGTTTCAGCGCACGAAATCAAGGAGTTGCAGGTCGTTTGGTGGGTCATGGACTTACCTCATCCGAACGACGACCCGCTCGGGGTGCGCTTGATTGTCCAAAAACACGATGCCGGGCGAGCGGCCCTTGCGGCGCATCTCGCCCACCACCTGCTCGCCCATCAAAAGCTTGCGGCGGTAGCCATCTTTTCCAAGCTCGAAAGTGATGGCTTCCTTGCCGGCCGTCAGCACCACGTCGCCCGAATCGGCCAAATGGACCTCTTGGGCTGGCTGGGTCTTGCTGAGCGGGACCCGGCTGTACTGCTCCAGCACCTCCAAGCCCTCCTTCACGCGATCGATCTCGCGCGGGCGGTCGCGGCTCAGGCCCTCCACCGAAACCCCGGTGATCAGCGGAAAATCTGCGGGGTCGCCGGGCGAAAGCTCCTTGAAGGGCTCGCCGTCGGCGGTGACCAGGTACAAGCGGTCCGAGAAGACGGCCAGGGCCGCCGCCTCCCGCTCTTTGATCTCGATGCGCAGGGCCCGCGGCAGGTCACGCGTCACCCGAGCCTGAGAAATCCAGGGATTTTCCAGCAGTTTTCGCTCGGCCAGGGCGGTGTCGAGGGCGAACACGTTGGAGCCGATCACGACCCCCGCCTGAACCTGAGCTTGCTCGGGCGACACCCGCTTGCCGCCGCTCAAGTTCACTTCTTGAATCGAGAAGCGCGGGCTGGTGAGCGCGTAGTGGCGGACGCTGTACGCCACCGACACCGACGTGCCGATCACGAGCCCGAGCCCCAGCCCGAGCCGAAGCGCGGTGGCGAGCTTGCCCCAAACCCCGGAAGTCGAATCCGCCGCACCGGCCGGAGATCCGACCGAGGCCGGCGCCTCCTCGGCAGAAAAGTCCTCGTATGAGAACGATTCTTCCGGCGCGCGCACGGCGCCGTGGCGGGCGGCTTGGGGCTTGGGGCTCACGGCGCTCCTTTGCCGGCGCGGGCGCGGATGTCGGCCGCGACCGGAGCGAGCACTTTGTTCACGTCACCTGCACCCAAAGCGATCACCACATCACCCGGCCGGGCGATTCGGGCCAACTCCGCGGCCAGCTCGGCACGATCGCGCACGTAACGGACCGCGCCGTGGCCGTGCTCGGCAATGGCCTTGGCCAGGGCCTCCGAGTTGATGCCCGGAATGGCTTTTTCGCCGGCGGCGTAGATATCGCAAACCAGGACGACGTCGGCCTTGTTGAACGAGCGGGTGAAGTCGTCCCACAGACTCTCGGTGCGGGTGTAGCGATGAGGCTGAAAAGCCACCAAAATGCGCTTGTCGTAGGCGTTGCGGGCCGCCGACAACGTGGCCTCGATCTCCGCCGGGTGGTGGCCGTAGTCATCCACCAGGGTGACGCCCTCGGCCTGATCCACGATCGTGAAACGGCGCGCGACGCCGTGGAAGGTGGCGAGCGCCTCCTTCATCACGTCCAGCGGCACTTCCAGCTCGTCGGCTACCGCGATGGCCGCCAGGGTATTGAGCACGTTGTGCTGGCCGGGCATCCGCACCGAGAATTCACCCAGCGGCTCGCCCCGGCGGTAGGCGACGAAGCTGGTGGAGAGGCCGCGGAAATTGATGTTGCGCGCCGAATACTGCGCCTGCGACGACAAGCCGTAGGTGACGTGGCGGCGGTGGATGCGCGGCAGCAGGTCCTGCACGTGCGGGTGGTCGAGGCAGAGCACGGAAAGGCCGTAAAACGGCACTTTTTCGAGGAAGGCGACGAAGGCTTCTTTGACGGCTTCGTGCGTTTTGTAGAAATCGAGGTGCTCGGCGTCGATGTTGGTGACCACCGCGATGGTCGGAGTCAGCCGCAAGAAGGAGCCGTCGCTCTCGTCGGCCTCGGCCACCAGCAGGTCGCCGGCGCCCAGGCGCGCGTTCGAGCTGAGCGAGGCCATGCGGCCGCCGACCACCACCGTGGGGTCGAAGCCGGCAGCGCGCAAAATGGTCGCCACCAGTGACGTGGTGGTCGTTTTGCCGTGCGAGCCGGCGATGGCGATGCCGTATTTCACGCGCATCAGCTCGGCCAGCATCTCGGCCCGCGCAATCGCGGGAATGCCGAGCGAGCGAGCCTCGAGCAGCTCCGGGTTATCGGGGCTGACCGCGCTGGTGAACACGACCACGTCCGCGCCGTGCACGTTTTGCGCGCGATGCCCGACGTCGATGCGCACGCCCAAACGCTGCAAATTGCGGGTATTTTCGCCCTCGCGCAGGTCCGAGCCGGAGACGTCGAACTCGAGCGTCCGCAAGATTTCGGCCAGGCCGCTCATGCCGATGCCGCCGACGCCGATGAAGTGAACGTGACGTACTCGCCCTCGGAACATGATGTTTAAGCGACCTCCGTCAGTTTGACGAAGCTGTTTTCGTCCTCAGGGGCTAGGATTGAGGAGTGAGGGGTTTGGCGAGAGCGAAGCCCAGCCAGGGTAAGCAGATCTTCGGCGATGGCGTGGGCCGCGTGGGGGCGACCGAGGCGGCGGGCGGCGGCGGCCATGGTGGAGAGACGTTCGGGTTGGTCCATGAGTGAGCGCAGCTCGGTGGCGAGCCGGACGGGGGTGGCTTCGGCGCTGGGCACCCACAGCGCGGCGCCTTCGCGGGTGATGGAGTCGGCGTTGAGCTTTTGGTGATCGCCGGCGAAGGGATACGGGACGAGCAAGCTGGGCCGGCCCACCGCGCAGATTTCGGCCACCGCGCCCGCCCCCGCCCGGCCGATCACCAGATCGGCGGCGGCCAAGGCGGCGGGCATGTCGTCGATGAACGGCACCACGCGCGCGCGCGACCCGAACCCCAGCTCCGTGTACAGCCCGCGCGCGGCTTCTTCGTGGGCGCGCCCGCACTGGTGCACCACCTTCACCGTTTCACCCAGGTGCGACAAGGCGCGCGGCACCGCTTCGTTCAGCGATTTGGCACCCTGGCTACCGCCGATGACCAGCACCGAGAGCCCGCCGCGCGGCTCCACGTACGGCACGGGCTCGAAGCCAGCGCGCAACGGCACGCCGGTCTGCAAGGTGTTGGCGGGCTTGAAATAGCGCTGGCTCTCCGGAAACGCGATGTACGCGCGTTGCACGAACGGCGCGATCAGCCGGTTGGCGAGGCCGGCTTCGGCATTGGGCTCCATCAGCGCCAACGGCACGCCCAAGGTGCGAGCCGCCAGCGCCACCGGGCCCGCCGCATAGCCGCCGATCGAAAACACCGCGCTCGGCGCCGTGCGCGCCACGATCTCGCGCGCATCGGGAATGGAGCCGGCAGCGCGCCCGATGCCGCGCAAGGCTCCGGCCAGGCCACCGCCGCGGATGGGCAAAACCTTCACCAGCTCGAGCTCGTAGCCGCGCTCGGGCACCAGCTTGGTTTCCATGCCCTTGTCGGTCCCGACGAATACCAGTCGCAGCTCGGGCATGAGGTCGCGCACGGCGTCGGCTACCGCCAACATCGGGAAGACGTGACCACCGGTGCCGCCGCCGGCGAACAACAGGGTGGTCATGACAGCGCCTCGACCGCGCGCTTGCGGCCCTTGGCCAGCTGCTCGGGAGCAAAGCCGGCCTCGGTCACCAGCATGGCGCTGGCTTCGGCCGGCAACGTATCGCTCGAAGTGCGGACGTTGCCGCGACCTTCGCTCCTTCGCGAGATACTCAATAGAATGCCCATGGCCGCCGCGCACACCAACAGCGACGAGCCGCCGTAACTGACGAACGGCAACGTCAGGCCCTTGGTGGGGAAGATGGACATGGCGACGGCGATGTTGATCAGCGCCTGGGCCCCGAACAAAACCGAGATACCGATCGCGATGTATTGCCCGTACTCGTCTTCCGCCTGCAGCGCGATGCGCACGCCGCGCGCCACGATCACCAGAAACACCGTGCACAGGCCCAAGATGCCCAAGAACCCCAGCTCTTCGCCGACGATGGCGGCGATGAAATCGGTGTGGGCTTCGGGCAAGTACAAGACCTGCAACCCTTTGCCCACGCCCATGCCGGCGGTCTGGCCGGAGCCGAAGCTCATCACCGCTTGGAACGGCTGGTACGCGAGATCTTGCCGATGTTCGGCCATGTTGAACCAGGCCAACATGCGCTCCCAACGGTAGGCCGTGAAGCGCACCGCCCACACCGCGAACAACGCGCCCAGCATGCCCGCGCCCAACAAGTAGCCGAGCCGCGCGCCGGCCACGAAGAGCAGCGTGAAGGTCAAGAACAACAGCACCGAGGCCCCGCCGAAGTCCGGCTGCTTCAAGCACAGGATCATCAAGAAGCCGGCCATGATCAGGTGCGGCAGCATGCCGATGGAGAAGCTTTTGACCTTGTCGCGCTTCTTCTCCAGCGAGTACGCCAGCCACAGAATCAGCGCCAATTTGGCGGCTTCGGAGGGCTGGATGTGAATCGGGCCGATCGCCAGCCAACGCGCCGCGCCGCCGCCGCTGTGACCGAACCCGATCACGCTCAAGATCATCAGCACCGTGACCACGCCCAGGATTGGGTACGTCAGGCGCTTGTAGTGGTGATAGTCGAGGTGCGACATCACCAGCATCAGCGCGAACGAGGCGCCCGCGTACACCGCCTGGCGCTTCAAGAAGTACTGCGGGTCGCGGAACACGACCGTGGCTTCGATGACGCTCGCGCTGTAGACCATCACCACGCCAAAACCGAGCAGGGCGATCACGACCGCCGCTAACGTGACGTCCATGGCGCCGCGCTCGCGCGACTTCGTGCGGGTCAGCGCTCCCAAAAGGCTCATGACAGCTCCTTCTTCAGCGAAAGGGCGGCGTCGGCGAAGCGGTCGCCGCGATCCGCGTAGCTCTTGAACATGTCGAAGCTCGAGCACGCCGGGCTGAGCAGCACGGCATCTCCGGGCTGGGCCAGCTCGAAGGCGTTGCGCACGGCACCGGCCATGTCCTGGGCGCGCGCCACGACCAGCTCCGCCAGCGCCGGGTAGGTCTCGCTGATGGCGGTGGCGATCTTGTCGGCGGCTTCACCGATCAGCACCACGGCGCGGCCTTTTTTGCGCAAGGCGTCGACGAGCGGCTCGTAGGAGCCGAGCTTGTCGCGCCCGCCGGCGATCAAGACGCCGCGGGCTTCGCTCAACCCGAGCAGAGCCGTGACGGCCGCGCCCACGTTGGTGCCCTTCGAGTCGTCGTAGAAGCGCACGCCGCGCACTTCCGTGACGAGCGCCATGCGGTGCGGCAGCGGCACGAAGTCGAGCAGCGCTTGCTGCACGGCCAGCGCCGGTACGCCGATGGCTCGCGCCGCCGCGACCGCGAAGGCGGCGTTGGTGTGGTTGTGGCGGCCATGCAAGCGCGTCTTGGCGAGCTCGAAGCGCTGCTCGCTCGACTGCTCGATGATGGTGTGGCCCACCACCGCGTAGTCGGCGCCGGCGCCGCCGATCTCGAGCACGTGGCCCTTGCCGCGGCTGGCCTGGCGGCGGCACTCGTAGTCGCCTTCGGGCACCAGCGCGACGTCCCCCTCCCCTTGACTGACGAAGGCGTTGCCCTTGGCGTCGGCATAGTCCTGAAAGGTCGGGTAACGGTCGAGGTGATCCTCGGTGATGTTGAGCAGAATGCTCACCTTGGGCTTGATGCCCGGCGCGCGCTCCAGCTGGAAGCTCGACACCTCGAGCACGGCGGCGTCGTAGGTCTTGTGGCCAACCGCCTCGCTCGCAGGAATGCCCAGGTTGCCGCCCACGAACGTGCGCAGCCCGCTCTCTTTCAGGATATCGCCCAACAGCGAGGTGGTGGTGCTCTTGCCGTTGGTGCCGCCCACGAACAGGACCGGGATCTGCAGTTGGCTCACGGCCAACGCCAGCTCTCCCACCACCGGGACACCCTTTTGCTCGGCCTCCGCCAACGCTGCGAAGGTCGGCACGCCCGGCGAAACGACGATCAGATCGGCGGCGGCAAAATCGACGCCCGCGTGTCCGCCGACCAGCACCTGCGCCGGCAACGCCGCTACTTCGGGCGCCAGCTTATCGAGGGGTGCGCTGTCGGTGGCAACCACGCTGGCTCCCAGGTGAGCGCACAGGCGCGTCGCCGCAATCCCGCTCTTGCCGAGACCGACGACGATCACTTTTTTGCCTAAAATCTGCATACTTAGCGGAGCTTGAGCGAGGAGAGCGCCACGAGCGCCAACAGGAACGAGATGATCCAGAAGCGCACGATGATTCGCGGCTCCGGCCAGCCCTTCTTCTCGTAGTGGTGATGAATCGGCGCCATCAAAAAGACGCGCTTGCCGAACAGCTTGAAGCTGACGACCTGAGTGATGACGCTGGCGGCCTCGACGGTGAAGATGCCGCCGAGCACAATGCTGAGCAGCTCGGTCTTGGTGAGCACCGCCAACATGCCGAGCCCGCCGCCGAGCGCGAGCGAGCCGACGTCGCCCATGAACACCTGGGCGGGGTACGTGTTGTACCAAAGGAAGCCGGTTCCGGCGCCGATGGTGGCGGCGGCAAAGATCGAAAGCTCGGTCATTTCCGGAATGCCGGCGATGTCGAGGTATTGCGCGAGCGGGCGACCGAACAACACCGAGCCGGCGACGTACGCCCAGATCAGGTAGGTGCCGGCGCTCATCATCACCGGGCCAATGGCCAGGCCGTCCAGGCCGTCGGTGAGGTTCACGGCGTTGCTCATGACGACCACGAACAGCACCGCGAAGCCGATGTACAGCCAGATGGGCAGCGATACGGGGTGCTTGTCGAAGGCCAGAAACGGAATGGCCAGGCGGTCGCGCATGGCGAGCCAGCCGCTGGGCAGGTCGTTGCCCAGATAGAGGTAAGACATGACGAAGCCGCCGATCGTGAACTGACCGAGCAGCTTGTAGCGGCCGGGCAAGCCGCGCGTATTTTTGCCCATCAGCTTCATGCGGTCGTCGATGAAGCCGACGGCGCCGTAGCCCGCGGTCACGATCGCGGTGCACACCACGAACACATTGTGCACGTCGGCCCACAACACCGTCGGTACCAGCACGCTCAGCAAGATCAGCGCGCCGCCCATGGTGGGCGTGCCCTTCTTGGCAAAATGCGATTCGGGCCCCTCTTCACGGATGATTTGACTGATTTGCTTGCCGCGCAGCTTCTGGATGAACCAGGGGGCCACGAAGAACGAAATCATCATCGCCGTGATGGTGGCCATGATGGCGCGAAACGGCGTGTAACGAAGGACGTTCAGCCACGACAACCAGGAGACGTGATGGCTCAGCGGATAGAGGAGCTCGTACATCATGCGGCACGCCCTTTGGCTGCAACCAGCCGCTCGACTACCTGCTCGGCGCGCACGCCGCGCGACGCCTTCACTAGAACCACCGCCGGTCCGCGCAACCGCTCGAGCAGCAGGGTGGCGGCGCTGGCGGCGTCTGGCAAAAATTCACTGTTTACTCCTCGTGCGGCGGCGACGTCGCTGATCAAGCGGGCGTCACCAGTCACGGTGAGCAACAGCTGGGGCTGGTGAGCGGCGGCGGCCTCGCCCACGCGGCGATGCAGACTCGCCGAAAGGTCGCCCAGCTCGCGCATTTCGCCCAGCACCAGCACCAGATCGACCTTCCGCTGGTCGGCCAGCTGTCGAGCGGTCTTGAGCGAGCTTTCGACGCTCTCGGGGTTGGCGTTGTAGGTATCGTCGAGCAGCAAGATGCCGCCCGTTAGCTCGATCGGGCAGAGCCGACCAGCCTCGCTGGCCAGGGCCGACGCGAAAGCCTGCGTGCAGGTTTCGGCCGGAACGCCGCGCTCCAACAAAGTCTCGACCGCAGCCAAGGCCGCGCAGGCCGCGTAGGCTCCGGCGTCACCCAGGCTGCCGACGTGAAAGCGCGTCGTCAGGGTGCGACCGGCGACGACGCGTCCCACTTCGAGATGGGAGCCTTGCGCCGACATGGCCAGCACGCGGAAGCGGTAGTCGGCGTCGGCGCGCTGGCCGTAGCTGATTCGTCGTCCGGGGGCGCTGCCGAGCTGTGCCCGGACGCGCTCATCGTCGGCGTTGCCCACGGCAATGCCGCAGCCCGCGAACAAGGCACCCTCTTCGCGCTCGATGCCGTCCAGGCCGCCGAGGCCCTCGGTGTGCTCGTAGCCGATCAGCGTGAGGATCCCCAAGTCCGGGCTCGACATGCGGGTCAATGCCTCCACTTCACCGGGGCGGTTCGTCCCCAGCTCGACCACCGCGATCCGCTCTTTGTCCGAAAGTGACAGCAGCACCAACGGCACGCCGATCAAGTTGTTGAAGTTGCCGCGCACGTAGTGAACCGCGCCCGGCTCCACCGCCTCGAACAGCGCCGACAAGGCCGCGCGGGTCGTGGTTTTGCCGGCCGAGCCCGCCACCGCCACGACCTTGCCGCCCCAAGTCTGGCGGCGCTCGGCGCCCAGCGCACCCAGCGCCGCCAAGGTCGACGGCACCTTCACGGTCGGGAGCGTCGTCGCCACGTCGCGCTCGACCAACAACGCCGCCGCACCCTGCTCCCGAGCTTGCGCGACGAAGTCGTGGGCGTCGAAGCGCTCGCCCACCAACGCCACGAACAGCTTTCCGGAAAGGTCGGCGCGCGAATCGCTGGAAATACCCCGAATTTGCGCAGAAGCCGCCCCGACCAGCGCTCCGCCCGTCACGCGCGCCACGTCGCCCAGCGAAAGCTCGACCGCATTGCTCGGAAGCGACGCACCGGCCATCAGCGACTCCTCCGGACCGCGAGCGCGCGTCGCGCTTCTTCACGGTCGTCGAAGTGGCGCTTTTCGCCACCGATGATCTGATAGTCCTCGTGGCCCTTACCGGCGAGCAACACCACGTCACCCGGGCGCGCTGCCAAAATCGCTTTTTCAATCGCGCGAGCGCGGTCCAGCTCGACCTCGTAAGCCGCGCCCGCTGCCCTCAGGCCGGGCTCGATCGCGTCGATGATGGCCTGGGGCGCCTCGGTGCGCGGGTTATCGGACGTGACGATGGCATAGTCGGCACCGCGCCCGACCGCTTCGCCCATGGGCGCACGCTTTTTCGGATCGCGGTCACCGCCGCAACCGAACACGCACAGCACGCGGCCTTCGCCCAAAGCGCGCACGGCGCTCAAGACTCGGCTCAAAGCATCCGGCGTGTGGGCGTAGTCGACCACCACCAACACGTCGTCGTCCGGACCTTCGCAGCGCTCGAGCCGGCCCGGCACCTGCGGCGCCTGCGACAGAGCCTGCGCGGCCACCGTCGGGCGCGAGCCCAGCGCCACCAAAACCCCGAGCGCTACCAGCAGATTCTCGAGGTTGTGCTCGCCGACCAGCGGGCTTACCAGCTCGCACTCGCCGCGCGGAGTGATCACCTTGGCGCGAATGCCGCGGGCCGACAGCTGACTTTCGGACACCCAAACCTGTGCGTCTTTGCGGCCGACCGTGAGCAGCCCCGAGCGCACGCGTCCGGCCAGCTCACGGCCGAAGGCGTCGCCGACGTGGATCACGGACGCGGCGGGCGACAGCCGCGTGAAGAGCTCGGCCTTCGCTTCCGCGTACGCCTCGAGCGTACCGTGAAAGTCGAGATGGTCCTGGGTGAGGTTGGTGAAGGCGGCGGCGCGGAAGCGCAGGCCAGAGACGCGCTCTTGCACGACGGCAATGCTCGAAACTTCCATCACCAGGTGCGTGCCGCCGCGCTTCTTCACTTCCAGCAAGCAGCGCGCGATGTCGTCGGCCTCGGGCGTGGTCAAGGTGTCGCCAAAACCGTGGCCACCCATCTCGAAACCCAGCGTGCCCAGCCGCGCCGGCACCAAACCCGCGCCGCTCAACCCTTGCTCGATCAGGAACGTCGTCGTGGTCTTGCCGTTCGTGCCCGTCACGCCCACGACGTCGACGCTGCGGCTCGGAAAGCCGTAAACGGCCTCGGCGGCCAGCGCCAACGCACGCTTCACGTTCGTGACCTCGAGCACCGGCAGGCGCGTCGCCGGCAACGGCTCGCCTCGCTCCAGCATCAACGCGACCGCGCCTTTGGCGGCCGCATCGAGCGCATGGGCGGCACCGCTGGTCTTTCCACCCTGCCGCGCCACGAACAGCTCGCCCGGCTCGACCTTGCGCGAGTCCTGGCGCACGCCCGAGAGACGCACGTTGCCGTCGCCGATGACGCGCGCAGACACCTCGGACAGCGCCGCGCCGAGCTCGTTCAAGCTCAAGGGCGCGCTCTCTGGATCTGCGGGAGCGTTCATGGCCGGGTTCCTCATGATGCGGGCTCGAACACCAGCGACAACGTGGCGCCCTTGTCCACGACTTGGCCCGGCGACGGCGTCTGCGTCACGAGCAAGCCCGTCCCGGAGACCTTGGGCGACACGCCCAGATCGAGCGCGGCTTTGAGCGCGGCGCGCGCGGGCCAACCGGTCATGTCCGGCACCCGCACTTTGCCGGCGGGCACCGGGCCAGTGCCGACCGTCTCTTGAATCGCCGGCTTCTTACCGGCGGCTTCGCGCAGCAAGGCGTAGGTGGCGTTGGCCGGGTCGGGGCTCTTGGCCAGCACCGCCACGTCGGCGCGGTCGGTGCCTTTCGGGGTCATGCCCCGGTATTTCAGCGCCATTTGCGCGACGCGCCGGAAGATGGGCGCCGCCACGTTGCCACCGGCGTGGTCGACCATCGGCTCGTCGATCATCACCGCGATCGCCACCACCGGCTTTTCGGCGGGCACGAAGCCGATGAACGACGAGATGAACTTGTCCATCGAGTAGCGCCCCGTCGCCGGATCGGTCTTCTGCGCGGTCGCGGTCTTGCCCGCGACGCGGTAGCCGTCGATGGCGGCCTCGACGCCCGTGCCCGGTCCCTCGGTGACGGCGACCAACAGCTCTCGCACCGCGCGCGCCCCGCTCTCCGGAATCGCGCGCCGGCGCACGGTCGGCGCGGCCTCGCGCACCAGCTCACCGGTGGCGGTGGTGACCTTCTTGATCAAGATGGGCTCGTACAGCTCGCCGCCGTTGGCAATCGCGGACATGCCCATCGCCAGCTGAAGATTGGTGACGCTGATGCCCTGCCCGAAGGCGGCCGACGCCGTCTCGACCTGCACCCAGCCGCGACCGCGCGGCCGCAACGTGCCCGACGCCTCACCCGGCACGTCGATGCCCGGCTTCTCGCCGAAGCCGAAGCGGCGAAACGCGTCGTACAGCTTCTCTTCGCCCAGCGAAAGCCCGATCTTGGCCGCGCAAATGTTGGAAGAAACCGCCAGAATCTGCGAAATCGTCAACCACTCCGAGGGGTGAGTGTCGCGGATGACCACGTTGTCGACGGGCATCACGCCCTTTTCGCAGTACAGCTTTTGGGTGGGGCTGATGACGCCCGCAGCCAAGCCGGCCGCCACCGTGAACATCTTCACGCTCGAGCCGGGCTCGAAGGACTGACTGGCGGCGCGCTCTTTGCGATCGCCGGGCTCGGCGTCACCGTAGTCGTTGGGGTTGAAGAAGGGCCAGCTGGCGAGGGCGAGAATTTCGCCGCTGTTCGGATCGACCACCACCACCGAGCCACCGGCGGCCTCGAACTCGCGCGCCGACTGCATCAGCTCGCGCTCGGCCGTATACTGAATACCCTGGTCGATGGTCAGGTAGATGTTGTGGCCGGCCAGGGCCTGCTCGTCCTCGATGCCGTCGGAGAACAGCAGGCGCCCGGAGCGGTCACGCAGCCCCGACAGCTTGTCGACGCGCCCCTTCAAGTCCTCGTTCAGAGCGAATTCCAGGCCGTCTTTGCCTTCGCCATCGGGGGCCACGAAGCCCAACAGCGGCCCCGCCAGCTCGCGCCGCGGATAGTAGCGACGCCCCTCGCCTTCGACGACCAGGCCGCGCAGGCGCGACTCGAACGGCCCCTCGCTAGCCAAGCCGCGGATCTTGTCTGCCTCTTCGGCGCTGATCTGCCGCTTGAGCCAGGCGAAACGACGCTTCTGCAAGATGCGTCGCTCGACCTGAGCCGCATCCAACGACAACACTTGGGCGATACGATTGGCCGCGTCGCGCGCCACCACCGGCACCTGGCCCGGCGACACACCGCGCAGCAGCTCCACCGCGTCCATGCTCACGCTCGGCACTTCCACACTGACGGCCAGCGCGCTGCCGTTGCGGTCGTACATGGCGCCCCGCTTGGGCAACACGTGCAAGCGGCGCTGGCGTTGGCTCTCGGCCAGCTCGCGCCACGCCGGTCCGTCCTCGACCATCAACGAATAACCGGCCGAGACCACCAGCCCCAGCCCTAGCGCCAGAAATCCCGACAAGATGCCCATCCGGATGCGGATCCAGCGGTTGCGCGCGGGGGTGTTGGGCGCGCGGTTCTCCACCGTCTCGGCGCGGTTGGGCGTGTTCTTCGGCGCCGGCTTGGGCTTGCGCACGTTCACGGGTCTTGAGTCTCCGGAGTTTGAGCCTGCGCTTGGGCGGCTTCCGGAGCGGGACGCCGCCCCGCCGGCAAGATGCGATCGGCGGTGGGCTCGCTCATTCCCAGCAGCGTGCGCGCTACGAAGTCGACGCGCTCCGGCGTCTTGTGGCTGGCCACCTCCAGCTCCAGCACGTGCTTCACCTCGCGCAGACGCGCCACCCGGCCGTGCTCGCGCCCGAGCTCGTAGCCCAGCTCGACGCTCTTCACCCGCAACCCGAGGTGCAACACGAACGCGGCCGTGGCCGCCAGCACCGCCAGCGTCCACATCGTCAAGAACGTGCGCTCGCTCTTGCGCTCTTCGGCCAGCGAAGTCACGCGTCGCCTCCCTCTTCGGGCGACTTGCGGCGGGCAATCCGCAGCTTGGCGCTGCGCGAACGCGGATTTTGCGCCTGTTCGTCCTCGCTGGCGATGATCGGCTTCTTGGTCAGCGGCTCCCACAGCGCGCGGTTCTGGAACTCGCGCTTCACGATGCGATCTTCGAGCGAGTGAAAGCTGATGATGGCGAGCAGGCCACCGGGGCGTAGTCGCGTACGTGCTAGCTCGAGCAGGGCTGAAACTTCTTTCAGCTCCGAATTGACGGCGATGCGCAGCGCTTGAAACGTGCGCGTGGCCGGGTCGATGCCGCCCATGCGACGCGGACCGACCGCGCGCACGATGGCCCGCCGCAGCTCGATGGTGTCGTTGAGCGTGCCCTCCGCCAGCTGCTGCTTGATGCAACGCGCGACGCGGCGCGAGCGCCGCTCTTCGCCGAGCTCGTAGATCACGTCGGCCAGCTCGTCTTGATCCAGGCGCTCGATCAGCTCGAGCGCGGTCTCGCCGCGCGAGGTGTCCATGCGCATGTCGAGCGGACCTTGATGACGGAAGCTCATGCCGCGCTCGGCGGTGTCGAGCTGGAACGAGCTCACGCCCAGATCGGCCAAGATGCCGTCCACCTCGGCGTTGCCGGTCTCGTCCAGCACGCTGCCGATCTCGCTGAAGCGGGCGTGGGCGACGCGGGCTCGCTCGCCGAACTCGCTCAAGCGTTCGCGCGCCACCTCGACCGCGTGCAAGTCGCGGTCGGTCGCGATCAAGCGCACGCTGGGCGACGCGGCGAGGATCGCTCGCGAGTGACCGGCGCCGCCGGCGGTGGCGTCCACGAACAGCCCGCCTTGGGCCGCGTCGAGGCCGGAAATCACGGCGTCCAGCAGCACCGGGAGGTGGCTGAAGCTCGCCTTGGGATCGAAGGGTAGCTCTGACATCGTCATATCTTCAGTTGCTCCAGAGCAGCACGGAACGAGTCCGCTTCTTCGGAGGTCATCGTGAGGGCCGCATCCCACGAAGACTTCGCCCATAGCTCGAGCGTGCGCCCCATGCCCGCCCACAGC
>JBEQSW010000319.1:0-4140 GCA_040348565.1 Myxococcales bacterium
CGAACAGCAGCTTGCCGCCGTCCACCCCCACCGACTTGCCCAAGCTGCGGTTCAGCTCGACCGCGACGTCGAACAGCTTGGCCGCGACCGTGCCGTGCTCGGCCACGCGCGCCAAGATGCGACGCTCGAGCATTTCCCACAGCGCCGGCACGCCGATGAGCCCGGTAATTTTGCCCTCTTTTAGGCCAAATTCGAGGCGTTCGGCGTTCAGCTCGTCCAAGTAGACGATGCGCGCCCCGCGCGACAGCGGCAACAGCATGCCGCAGGTGAGCTCGAAGGTGTGGTGCAGCGGCAGCACCGAAAGCACGCGGTCGCCCTTGCCCAGCGGGAAGAGCGGCGCCAGCGCCGCCACCAGCGCCGAAAGGTTGGCGTGCGACAGCTCCACACCCTTCGGGTTGCCAGTGGTGCCGCTGGTGTAGATCAGCGCGGCCACGTCGTCGGCCTGTACCGCAAGGCCGATGCCCATCGGCCCCTTCTGGCTCAGCTGGTGGTAGTCGACGAAGCTGACGTCCGGCAGCAAGGCCGAGACACGCGCCTTCACCTTGGCGTCCGACACGAACACGCGCGCTCGCGAAGCGCGCTGCAAGTTCGCCGCCACATCCGCGTCCACGGCGGCGTCCAGCGGGACGACGGTGGCACCCGCCATCAAGATGCCGAAGAACGAAATGGCCCACGACGGGTGATTTGCGGCGGCGAGCAGCACGCGATCACCGGGCTTCACGCCGGCGGTGATCAGCCGCGCCGCCGCGGCGCCCGCTTGCTCACGCCATTCGCGGAAGCTCAAGCGCGACAGGCCGCCGTCTTCGGTGCGCTGGAGCGCGACCGCCAGCTCGTAGCGATCGGCCATCTCGTCCAGCAGGGCCGGTAGCGTCTGGTGCGGTTCGGGCGCTTTCTTCGGGCGCTTCAGGCGCTCGTCAATCTGCGGGAATACCCACTTTTCCAGGCCCGGGGCGTGCACTTCCAGGAACCATTTGCGCCAGTCGAGCTTTTCCGGCGTCCAGGGCACGCGCGCTTGCTCTTCGGGCGAAAGGCGCGCGTAGGCGGCGCGGGTGTTGTCGCAGCGAAAGACGTACTCGAACTCGGCCACGAACGGCAGGAACACGCCCAGGATGTTGCCGACGTTCTCTTGCTGGCGCGCAAAACCGTTGATGGCGTCGGCGGCCGGCTCCAAAATCGGCGCCACCGGACCGAGCGCGGCCTTCTTCAGCAAGCCCGCCAGCGAGCGCGCGCCCTTGGCGATCTTGTGCGGGCCGATGTCTTTGAATTGCTCCTTCGAGAGCATGGCGCCCTCGAAGTGCGACTGCAGGTAGCTGAGCACCGGGCCACCCTTGCCGGTGCGCTGGTAGTACTTGCGCTTGTACAAGCCCGAGAGCTCGAAGAAGCGACGCATCGTGCAGGGGTTCGAGTCGCTGGAACCCAACTGATAGACGGTCTTGTGCCGCCCTTCGAGCAGCTCTCCCAACGCCAACGTGAGACCGGCCGCGACCATGTCGCACGGAATCACGTCCAAGAAATTCTCGGAGCCGGGGATCTGCAAACCACCCTGGCGAATGATGTAGATGAGCGGCGCGCTGGTGTTGATGCCCTCGTTCCAGCCCGGAAACGGGTACTCGTTGGTCGACTCGACCACTGCCGGCCGCACGATGGCGACGGGCAAACCCGAGGCCAACGCGATCTGCTCGCCGATGGCCTTGGTGTAAGTGTACGTATTGGGAAAGCCCCAAAACTGCGCGCGTTCCATGCCGAGGTCGGCCAGTTGCCCCTCGACGAACTTGCGCTTCACCTTCACGACTTCGTTCTCGAGCACGCTGCCGCGCGCTGGCTCGCCACGCTTGTGCAGGTTCTTCTTGGCTTCGTCCAAGAAGTGGCTCTGCCGGAAGGCGTCGTTCGAGCGATGCCGCGCCTGCTCGATCACGTCCATGCACTCCGCGATCTCTCGATCCGGATCCCAGTGCGATTTTTCGAGCTCGTCGGCGCGCGGAAACGGAAACTCGCGCGGATCGGACTCGGGCACGTAGCCGGTGCGGCTGCCGGCCACGAAGCAGGTGCTGGTGTGGAGCAGCGGCAGGTTGCCGAGGTCGCGCGCCAAGCCGACCAGGTTGGTCACGCCGAAGGCGTTGACTTCCAGGGCTTCGTCCAGCGGCGGATCGAAATCGACGACGCCGGAGACGTTGACGACCACGTCCACGTTGCCGCGCAAAGCGTCGCGCAGGTCCGCGTCCAGGCCGCAGTACGGCTTGATCACGTCGCCAGCGATGGGCGTCACCTTCGAGCGCAAAAACTCGGGAAAGCCGAGGCCGTGCTCACCGCGAAGCGCGTCGAGCACCTCACTGGTGGCGACCTCTTCGTCGTAGCGTTGCTGCGCGTCCTTGCCGCGCTTGGGCCGCAAGGTCAGGTAGATGTGGCCGATGTCGGGGTAGCGGCTGAGCAAGAACGCCCACCACACCTTGCCCAAAAAGCCGGTGCCGCCGACCACGACCAGGCGCTTGCCCGACAGCAGCCGCGCGAGCTCGAGGCGCGGGGGCGTGCCGTTGCCGCTCTTGGCGAGCGCCGTTTCCGGTCGTTCTACCATCTCAAGAATGGCTCCCGTTCTGGCCGGCGGGCAGCGTCACGTCGCCCATCACGATCGGCGGAACGTGCAGACACGTGATGTCGAGCGTCTTGCTTTGGCCATTTTTGGCCTTGTACAAGGCGTCTTCCATGTTCGGCGACGTCTCGTAGCCGAGCAGCTTGGGAATGTACTCGTTGTCGGCACCGACCACGATCACCCGCCCGATGTGCTGACGGCCGTTCTCGCCCCAGTACCACATGAAAAACGGATGCGCGGGGTGGTAGGCGTGTCCCGAACGGAACATCTGGATCAGCGCCGGATCTTTGGCGAACTTCTCTTCGTACTTTTCGCGCAGCACGTTGGCGTCGCGCGTCTCGGGCAACAGCCGGTGCACGAAGTCGATGTACGGCGCGTGCTGCTCGTGGTCGAACTTGTCGGTGCACGGGTGGGTGATGATGAGGGTGCCGCCCTTCTTCACCAACGGCGCGCCACGATACATGTTGAACAGGTAGCCCTGCGCCAAGACCTGCACCAGCAGCGGGTTCAAGAACGCGTGCACGTTGTACGGGCTGATGAAGGGAATGCCGGTCACCAGCACGTCGGCTTGGCCCTCGATGGGCACGCAGTACTGCTCGAAGTTCTTCTCGATGATGCGCGGGTGCACGTCGGCGGTGGCGCCGGCGTACACGCTGGTCAGCCCGTAGGGAGCGGGAAAGCGGTCGAAAATAGCCTGACGCGCCGGTTGCGGCAGGCGCGCCGTCGACATCACGAGGCCCTTCAGCATGGCCTTTTCACGGCCCGACAGCTCGTCCTCGTTCTTCATCAAGAAGTCGAGCGACTTGTCGAACATCTGATTGTTCACCGTCGCTTCGATGGTGAAGATGTTCAGGTGCTTGTGCGCGAGCTTGCCCATGCGCTCGATGTCGCGCGCCAGCTGCGAGCCGCCCGGGTCCATGTAGCTGTCGCTCTTGCGAATGGAGGTCGGGTTGTGGTGCGGGCGCAGGCTCTTGTAGCTGCACAACCCCACCGCCACCGATTTCATGCCGCCGTTCATGGGCACGAAATTCAAGTTCACGTAGATCAAAAGATCGCTCTCGGCGGCGCGCCGATTCAGCTCCAGCACTTCGCCGTGGGGCGTGGTGCCGATCTCGACCATGTTGTCCTTGTCTTCGGCGTCGTGGTTGTACAGCCGGTCCGGCCAGTAGGCGTCGAAGATCTTGTCGCCGACGACCCAGCGGATCTCGCTGCCCTTCATGCGCCGGTGGATGCCGGTGGCGACGATGATCTCGATGTCGCTCACGCCGTGATCGGCCAGCATCTCGAGCACGATGGTCAAGATGCGCTCGCGCACGTCGGGCCGCTTCATCGGCGGCAGCGGCACCGAAATGTCGTCGATGGCGATGGCCACGCGCATGCCTGGGCGCAGCTTCGCGTACAGCGGATCCGAGCCGAGTGGATGATTGATCGCGTAGCGGATGGCCGCGTCCGGATCGCGCAGCGGCACCATCGGCGGCTTCGGGTAAATGACGCGAGTTCCCGCCGGCAAATCGACCTCGACGAGGCGGTCACCGGAGAACAAAACTCGAGGA
>JBEQSW010000353.1:0-42125 GCA_040348565.1 Myxococcales bacterium
ACCAGGGAGTAGGCGCCCTCCACCTGGCTGAGCGCGTCGGCGATGCGATCTTCCGGGGCGCGTTGTTTGCTCAACGCCACCAGGTGAACGATCGTTTCCGTGTCGCTGCTGGTCTGGAAGATGGAGCCGCGCTCCTCCAGCTTTTCGCGTACGCCCTCGGCGTTCGTCAGGTTGCCGTTGTGGGCGACCGCCACCGAGCTGCGCGCGTAGTCGACGGCGATGGGCTGCGCGTTCTTCAGGTAAGAACCGCCCGCCGTCGAATAGCGCACGTGGCCGATGGCGTTGTCGCCTTTCAGCCGCGCGATGTGATCGGGTGGGAACACGTCGATGACGTGCCCCATGCCGCGGTCCGAACAGAGCTGGTTACCGTCACTGGTGACGATACCGGCACTCTCCTGACCCCGATGCTGCAGCGCGTGCAAGCCCAGGTAAGTGAGGTTTGCAGCTTCCGGGTGACCGTAGATTCCGAAGACGCCACACATGCTGGTTAGCGGTGCCTCTCGTAGGGACGGTGCAGGGTAACCATCCGGCGGAGCGGTGCCACACAATGACGTGGGCCGCCAGTCATGACGGAGCCGGCCGTGAGGCCGAGGCTCGCGTCACACAGTCGGCCGTCCGGGTGTCGTGTAGGTTCGAAGGCGTTGCTGGCACCTTGAGCATCAGCAGTAACAAGTCGGGGTTTACTGAGTATTCTCCAGTTCTCGAATGCGCGCGCTCGAAGAGCTGCTCAAGTCCTGGCGGTCGAACCCCGACGCCGACGCAACCGTCGCCGTGTGCTCCTTCTTGGGAAGCTCGAAGCGAGACGACTTGATCCGCGAGGTAGGTGCCAGCGCCGAGACCTGGCACGCGGGCGACGCGGCCGTGATGCTCGCGGTGGGGCGCATGTACCTCGAAGGCAACATGCTGCAAGAGGCGCAAACCGCCCTGGTAGCCGCCGGCAAAGCCAACGCCAGCGATCCGCGGCCGTTTCGTTTCTTGGGTGAGGTGCTGCTGCGGCGCGGCGACGCGTTACGCGCGGACAAAGTGCTCGCGCGTGCGCTGCAGCTGGGCGCGGCGAGCGACGAGGTGGAGCTGTGGCATGAGCGCGCGGTTTTGTACTCCGCGCTGCAAAAGCGCGTCGGTCCCGAAGCCGTCGCCGCCGAAGTTGCGCGCAGCATGCCGCGCCACGTTTCGGTGCCGCCGGGGCCCGCGAGCGATCCATTGCCCGCTTTCGGCCTCGAAGAATCGACGAAGCCGCGCAACGAGGCGCCACGGCCGGCGGTGGCGGTCAGCCGCAAACCGACGTTGCTCGGCTTGGCCGAGCCGGCGCCGCTGCCGCGCTTCGAGTCGGCCGATCCTGTCACGGTGCGCGCCAGCGAAGACTCGATCCACCTCTCGGATTCGGATCTCGAAGAAACGTCGAACCCCGGACGTTTGCGCGTCAACGCGCCGCCCGGTGGCCTGCCTCCGCCTCCCGCGAGCGCAGCTACGGACGTGGCGGCCCAGCTCGCCAGCTCGTTCTTGGGGCCGAAGGCCGCTAAACCAGGGGCGGTTCCGGCCAAACAGAACCTCAAGTCGACGCAGCTTGGCGGGTTCAACGCCGTGCCCGGCGCGGCTCCGGGTCCCGGCACCGCGAAGCCGGCGCCCGCTGCCGCCAAGCCCGTGGCCGCCGCCGCCAAGCCCGCGCCAGCGGTGGGGCGTCCGCTCACGGCGGCCTCCAAAGCGCCTGCTGCCGCCAAGCCGTCGGGATTCAGGTACGACGAGGACGTTACGGTCGTGACGCCGCCGCCGTTCATGGCGCAGCTGGCGCCGCAAGCGTCGCCCAGCCCGCCCGTCCGCAAGCCTTCGCCGCCGCCTTTCGCGGCGCCGCCCGCCGCGGCCTTCGTGCCACCGCCAACGACCGCTTTTGCGGCGCCACCGCCACCCGCGCGCAGCGCGGCGCCCTTACCCTCGTTCGGCGCCGACGCCGAGACCGCGTTGCCGTTCGCGGCGACCGCGTTGCCAGCGGCGCCTTCGCCCGCATCGGCTCCGCCCACGCGCCCGGCGCACACTTTTTCCAACGGAGGCGATCCGGCCAATCCGGCGCCTGCGGTCGTGCTCGACCACTTGGCGCGCGTCGGGCTGTACGAGCCGGGCGGCGGTGCCACGCCGGCTTGGGAAGCAGCGCCGCGTCAAAAGTCGCGCGGCGCGGTCGCGATCTTGGTCGCCACCGTGCTCATCGCGGCGGCCGGCGGCGGAACCTACGAATACTCGCGTCGGCAAAAGGCGGCGCGCGCCGTCGAAGCCGATACCCTGAACACCCAGGTCGACAAGCTGCTGAAGACCGGCAAGCCGAGCGACCTCAAAGCCACCGACTCGCGGCTGACGCGCGCGTTCGAGCTCGATTCCCGCAGCCAGCGGGCGGGGCGTTTGTGGCTGCAAAACCGGGTTTTGAACGCGCTTTTGATCGCCGGAGAGACGCGCGGCATCGACGCCGCCGTCTACCGCGGGCGCCAGGTTGGCTTGCCCGAAAAAGAGTTGTTGGTCGGCAAGATTGCTTCGTTCTTGGTCGAGGGCGACGTCGCGGGTGGCGCCGCCGTGTTGGCGCGTAGCGACAAAGACGCCGGCACGGACCCTTACTACCAGCTCGCAGCGGCGGCAGTGCTGGAGCGCGCCGGCGACGCGCGCGCGCTCGAGCGCTACGAAGCCGCCGTGCAGCTGTTACCCGACTTGGTGCCGGCAGAAATGCTGCTCGCTCGTCTGGTGTTGCTCGAGCGTGGCGCCGACGCGGCCAAGCCCATCATCGACTCATTGCGCAAGAAGACCGGCGATACTCCGTCCACCCGCGCGCTCTCGGCGTTGGCTTGGGTTGTCTCTCCCGACCGCCCCGACGAGTTGCCGAGCGAGGCGCAACTACAACCAGGCGACGCCGAGCAGCTGCCGGCACCGCTGGCCGCCGTTCCGGCCATGGTCGAGGCCGCGAAGGCGCTCAACAAGCAAGACTTGCCCGCGGCTTCCAAGGCCATCGACTCGGCCATCACGTTGGCCATGACGCCGGCGCTCGCCGCCGGCCTCGGCTTTTTGGCGATCGAAGCCGGCGACGAAGTGGTGGCTCGCAAAGCGGCGTTGCGAGCCTTGCAGTTCTCGGGCGTCTACCCGCGGGCTCGCACGCTCGCGGCGCGGGTCGCCCTGTTGGGCGGGCGCATCGACGAAGCGCAAAAAGCCATCGAAGAGCTGGATCCGTCGTCGGCCGACGTGGCGGTGGTGCGCGCGGTCGTGGCCTACGAATCCTTGGAAACGGCGGATTTGAAGAGCGCGCTCGAGAACTTGGGCAACAGCGCCGTCGGCCCCGCTTTCTCGGCGCTCGACGCCGCGCCCGGCATCATCACCGGCACCGCGTTCCCGACCCCTGACAAGCTGGAAGCCATGGCCGCCCCCGACAAGCCGTGGGGTGAGCTGATCGCGGTCGACGCCGCGCTCGAAACCGGCAACCTGCCGTTGGCCGACAAGCTCCTGAGCAAGCGCTCGCTCGAAACGTTGCGGCCCGTGCACCTGCGTCGCTTGGCGCGCTTGCGCCGGCTGCAAGGCAAGCTCGACGAATCGCTGCGCGCGTCGGCAGCGGCCGCAGAAGGCGGCATGGCGCTGCCGCTCTTGCTCGAGCGCGTCTACGAGTTGCTCGCCAAAGAAGACGTCGCCGGCGCCAAACAGCTGGCGGCCAAGTACCCGGCGCTGCTCGGTCCGCTCTCGGGTTGGGTCGGCGTGCTCACCGACGTAGCCAGCAAACAAGCAGCGTCCGCCACCGTCCGCCTGACCAAGCTCGACCTACCGCCCGACGAGTCACCCATCCTGGTGCGCGTCTTAGTCGCGCGCGCGCTGATGAGCGGCAAAGACAAACGCGCCAAGCCCTACCTCACCGTCCTCCTCAAGAAATTGCCAAAAAATCCCGACGTTTTGGCGGCCGCCGCCATCGAGTGAACGGCGGGGCAGCGTCAGGGACTGGCTATGGTGCGAAAGCCAGATTGAGCCACCCGCGACACGAGTGTCAGACGTGCTCTCAGCGCGCAGGCGTGTGAGGCTTGAGTTATCGGTCGTCGAGCGGGGCATGGAGATTGCTGGACCAGTTTCTATGAGCCATGCGAAGGCCGCGGGGATCCGCCGATGGACAGGAACCGTGGGGCTGGCGGCGACGCTTGTTCTGAGCGGTTGCAACAGCGATCGAGACCGCTCCACTGCAGAGGAAAATCTGCACAAATGGCAGGACAAGGGTCCACCTAGCTACGTCTACGTACTGGAAACCGGGTGCCTGTGCCGCAACAATGGCGTGGTCCGGGTCGTCGTGACCGACGCCCAGGTCACGAGCGCCATCGAGCTCGACTCCGGCGACGCCGTGCCAGGCAAGACGATGACAGAGCTTTTGCAGAGCGCGGTTTCCGAGGCCAGCCGCGACAACGACGACTTCGAAGCCAGCTACGATTCGGAGCTCGGCTACTTGAAGCACCTCGCGGTCGACCACACGTCGGCTTCGGATGACGAGTATTCCGAGCGCGTCACCTGCTTCGGTGAAGGGACCGACGACGACGTTTGCCCGGGCTAGGCCCCTGCGCGCAAGGTTCGGGTTCGCATGGCCCGCGCAAAAAAAGCCCGGGCGAGGTCGTGAAACCACCGCCCGGGGTAAGAGGGAGTCTGATCGGCGATCAGAAGTTGTGGACGTAAGTCAGGCGACCCGTGAGGTGATTCTTGTCCGCAGTGGGGTCACCCGTCTCGTAACCCACGAATGCCATCAGCATGCTGTTGAGCCCCAGGTTCGAAAACATGACGTTGGCGCCGATGGGGAGGTTGTACACCTTCTTGATGTCTCCCTTGTTATTGAGATAGCCAACGCTGTCGTAGTTGAGATCGATTTCCGGACCGATCGCGACGTAGTCGCTGATCTTGTAGTCCGAGAACAAGCGCATGTTGATCTGGTTGCTCGCGCCGTCGAACATCTTGTAGTCGTAAAACTGGAACCAGAACTCGGTGTACATCGGTCCCAAGCTGCCGGTTGCGTAGAACTGGGGCACCAGAGCTGCAGCCTTGCGGGCCGTCCAGTCGAACTGAAAACCAATCATCGGGGTCAGCGTGAGCGGGCCCGCCGTGATCGCCGGGCCGATATCGTATTCGCCGTAGCTGTTCGTCGCCGTCTGATTGACGTAGATGTCCATCGCGAGGCCGATGCCGTCGGCCAGGGGCAAGGTGCCACCGCCCCACAGCTGCACGCCGAAGAAGTCGGAGTCGATACGCATCCAACCCGGAGCCGGCGTCGGACCCGCAGGTGCAGGTGCCGCAGCAGCAGCGGGTTCCGTGCCGGCGGGAGCCGACGCGGGGGTCTCGACCGTCGCCGGCGTCGTGGCCGGAGGTGCCGAGGCGGTGGCGCCGGCCGGGGCGGGGGGCGTGGCGGGGGCAGCCGCGGCGGGCTCTTGGGCCCAGGCGGCGGCGGGGACGAGGGCGCCCAGGGCGGCCAGGGTCGAGATCAAAGCAATCTTAGTTCGCATCGCAAAACTCCGGGTTTTATGAGGAGGGGCCGCGGGGGAGGTGCGGCGCTCTTGGTGTAGGCCGGGTGTAGGCGAGCCAACGTTGCGTGAATATTTCGAAACAGTTTCGTCGCTGGGGACCTGAGCAAATCCGCTCTGTTCGCTGATCCGACACGCAAAGTGTCCGAAACAAGAAACGCTGCAGAAACAAGTCGTGCGCGTGTCCACGGCGTCCGCGGGCTGAGTCGTTTCGACTCAACCGAGCTGTACGCTGCTTCGCGTCACCGGCGTCCGCATCGTTCGAGCTGTTGTCCAAACGTCGTGGCGAGCGTGCGACGGCAGCCCTGCGAGCGCGCGTCGGCATCACTCACCGCTGACGCGCGTTCATCACGTCAACGTCGACGACGGTGCGCGTAGACCTACCGGGGCGCCTGAGAGTTCGCTCCGCCCGAGACTCGCCCTTCGATCATCATCCGCAGCTCTTCGCCGTCGTTGGAGCGACCCATCGCTTCTTCGAGCGTGATCATGCGCCGCGCGTACAGCGAGTAGAGCGACTGATTCAAGGTCTGCATGCCGTGCTTTTGCTGGCCGACCTGCATCTGCGTGTAGATCTGGTGCACCTTGTCTTCGCGGATCAGGTTTCGGATGGCGGCGTTCGGCACCATCACCTCTTGCGCCAAGCAACGTCCGGGCGCCCCCGCGCGCGGCAGCAGCAGCTGGCTGATCACGCCCTCCAGCACGAACGAGAGCTGTGCGCGCACCTGCGACTGTTGGTGGGGTGGGAACACGTCGATGATGCGGTTGATGCTCTGAATGGCCGAGTTGGTGTGCAGGGTGGCGAACACCAAGTGGCCCGTTTCAGCGATGGTTAGGGCGGCCTCGATCGTCTCGAGATCGCGCATTTCGCCCACCAGAACCACGTCTGGATCTTGGCGCAGCACGTATTTCAGGGCCTGCTTGAATGTGCCGGTGTCGCTGCCCACTTCACGCTGGTTCACGATCGAGCGCTTGTGCGGATGCAGGTACTCGATCGGGTCTTCGACCGTCATGATGTGCTGACGGGTCTCGCTGTTGATCTTGTCGATGATCGACGCGAGCGTCGTGCTCTTGCCCGAGCCGGTAGGCCCCGTCACCAGAATGAGCCCGCGCGGTTTGCTGGCCAGCTCCGCGACCACGGGTGGCAACCCCAGCTCGTCGAACGACAAGATCTTGAACGGAATCGAGCGGAACGCGCCCGACACCGCGCCGCGCTGCATGAAGATGTTGGCGCGGAAGCGCGACAAGCTCTTCACACCGAACGACAGATCGAGCTCCTTCATTTTCTCGAACTGAATCTTCTGTTCTTCGGTCAAGACCGAGTAGCAAAGTTGCTTGGTCTCGATGGGAGAGAGCGGCGCCAGCTTGAGCGGCACGATGGCGCCGTCGATGCGCAAGAGCGGCGGCGAGCCGGTCGTGATGTGCATGTCGCTCGCGCCCTTCTCGATCATGGCGCGCAGCAGCTGGTGCAGGTTGACCTTGAGGCCTTCGTCGACGCCGTTCATCACCCTTCAAGATACCGGGGCATCCTGGCTCGCGACATAGCCAAAGGGGGGCGGGGACAAACCGGTGAGGTGTCGGGGAGCCGAAGGTCCCACGGCTAGGATCGCGGGCGGCGCGACGTGGCGTGCTGCTCCGCCCTCGACCCTGTGCCACTCCGCTGGCACAGCCACCCGCGAATTGCCGCATAAATCGCGCTGCCAGCTTGGCACGGTTGCTGCTCTGTGGGGCAGCAGGTTTGGCGGACGGAGAGCGGTCGAGTGCCTGCGGGGAGTCTTGGCGGTGAGTGAGGAGGGGGGCCGAAAGGGGGAGGGCGGGCGACGGGGGAGACTCGACGAAGGGGGGACCGGCTCCCTGAGGGGGGAACCGGCTTACTCGAGATGCCCCGGCCGCTGACGGCAGCTCCCGCATCCGGGGCTGCCACGCCGCAGATCTCTTGCAGAAACCGCCGTAGCGTCGCTAGGCCAAACCTGGGCGAGCGCTTCGGGCTGCAGACGTGCCGACGTTTCCTCCGCCCGTCGCAGCACGAAACGATTGGTTGGTTGCACCCCTAGTTTCCAGCCCGCTGCGAGCCAAGATCCTGCGGCTGCGAGCCAAGATCCTGCGGCTGCGCCCCCGCGCGCCTCACTTCCAGCCGCTGCGTCAGTCCTCGATCTGATTATCAGGTGATATCACCTAATAATCAGGTGATATCACCTGATTCTCGAGTTGCGGGGTGGCGCGCCGGGACGCAATTGCGAAGCCACGAACAGGACCGTGCGGGCGACCTCCGCCCATGGGGCTGCAGATTGGCAGCCCCAGATGAGTCGAATCAGGAGCGGCAGCGCCGGCGCAGTGCCCGCGCCCTGAATGCCGCGGCGTCGCTCAGTCGGCCATGGTGACGCGCAAGATTTCTTCGGGCGTGGTCACCCCGGCCAGAATCTTGGTGATGCCGCTCATGCGCAGGGTGAGCATGCCGCTCTGAATGGCGGCTTGCTTCAGCTCGGCGCTGGACGCGCCTTGCAGCACGCGCTCTTTCAGCTCGTCACGGAAGCGCATCACCTCGTAGAGCGCGACGCGGCCCTTGTAGCCGCTGCCGTTGCACGTCTGACAGCCCGCGCCCTTCATGATTTGGGGATTGGCGGCCAGTTGCTCCTCGCTCATGCCCAAGTCGAGCAAGGCCTGGTGGTCGATGTCGACGGGGCGCTTGCAGTCGACGCAGATTTTCCGTGCCAAGCGTTGGGCCAGCACCAGGTTGACGCTCGCAGTGATCAAGAACGGCTCCACGCCCATGTTCAGCAGGCGCGAGATGGTCGCGGGCGCGTCGTTGGTGTGCAGGGTGGACAACACCATGTGACCGGTGAGCGACGCCTTCACCGCAATTTCTGCGGTTTCGAAGTCGCGGATCTCGCCGACCATGATGATGTCCGGGTCTTGGCGCAAGAAGGCGCGCAGGGCCATCGCGAAGTTCAGCCCGATTTCGTCGTGCATCTGCACCTGGTTGATGCCGTGCAGGTTGTACTCGACCGGGTCTTCGGCGGTGCTGATGTTCACGCCGGGCTTGTTCAAGTCAGACAGCGCCGAATACAGCGTGGTCGTCTTGCCGGAGCCGGTCGGGCCCGTCACCAGCACCATGCCCCACGGTTGATCGATGGCCCACTTGAAGTCGGCCAAGGGCGCGGGGTCGAAGCCGAGCTTGGCCATGTCGAGCTGCAGGTTGCCCTTGTCGAGGAGGCGCATGACCACCTTCTCGCCCCACATGGTGGGCAGCACCGAGACGCGGAAATCCATCTCGCGGCCCTTGCCCAGCTTCAGCTTGATGCGCCCGTCTTGCGGCAGCCGGCGCTCGGCGATGTCGAGCGAGCTCATGATCTTCAGGCGGCTGACCATGGCCGCCTTCAAGCGCAACGGCGGCGTCATTTCTTCGTGGAGCACGCCGTCGATGCGATAGCGAATGCGCAGCTTTTTCTCGTACGGCTCGCAGTGAATGTCGCTGGCGCCTTTGCGGATGGCGTTGAGCAACAACACGTTGACCAGGCGCACCACCGGAGCGTCGGCGCTGGCGCGCTCGAGCTCCATCGCGTTCACTTCTTCTTCGTCGGCGCCGAAGTCGATGTCGTCGTCGCCGAGATCGAGATCGGCCATCACCTCCTCGTAGGAGGGGCCGGCGCTGTAGTAGCGCTCGATGGCGGTTTGGATCGACGTCTCGCTGGAGACGACCGGCTCGACGTTGAAGCCGGTCAAGAACTTGATGTCGTCGATCGCGTTCAGGTTCGTCGGATCGCTCATCGCCACGATCAGCGAGGAGCCGGAGCGCGAGACGGGGATGATGCGATGCTTCTCGCACACGTCGCGCGAGACCAGCTTCACCACCTCGGCGTCGATTTCGTACTCGTCCAGGTTGATGGCGGGCAGCCGGTACTGGGTCGAGAGGAAGCTCGTGATCTCGCCGTCGGAGATGTAGCCGAGCTTCGCCAGCGTGTAGCCGAGGTTGCTGCCCGACTTCTTCTGCTCCTCTTGAGCCTTGCGCAGCTGCTGCAGGCTGATCAGCTTTTCGCGAACGAGGAGCTCACCCAGTCGATTTTGCGCCATCTGTTGCCTTGGAACGCCGGCTCGGGTCACCCGTTAAGCCGCGGAATCGCGAACTCTATCAGGCGTCTCGGCCCGAGAAAGGGCCTCCCCTTGACGACCCCGCAATTTGGCCAAATACTCCTCCCCGACATTCCTGCATCGGAAAAGTGGGGAATCCTCGCTAGGCTCGGATTTCCCCTTTGTTCCCCCTTTCTCGTTTGATTTTGGGTCCTTACCCAAAATCGTCTCCCGCTCTGAATCGACCTGCCTAAATCACCCCCATGCCCAAGACCTATAGCGACCTGTTTGCCGAAATTCGGCAGAGCGTGAAACTCCTGTCCCTCGACGAGCTCAAGGCTCGGCTCGAGCAGCGCAAGGAAAAGCCCTTCACGCTGGTGGACGTGCGCGAAAAAGACGAGTTCCGCGCGGGTTTCATCCCGGGCGCCGTGCACATTCCGCGCGCTCACCTGGAGATGCAGGCGGAGCAGAAGCTGCCCGACAAGAACGCCGAGATCATCCTCTACTGCGCCGGCGGTACCCGCAGCGCGTTCGCGGCCAAGACGCTGCAGGAGTTCGGTTACACCAACGTCATCAGCGCCAACCCGGGCTTCGTGCGTTGGAAGGATCTGAAGTACCCGATTGAAGAGCCGACGCAGCTCACGCCCGCCCAGCTCGACCGCTACTCGCGCCACATTCTTTTGCCGGAGGTGGGCGAGAAGGGCCAAGAGAAGCTGCTCAAGGGGCGCGTGCTCTTGCTCGGCGCGGGTGGCTTGGGCGCGCCGGCGGCGCTGTATTTGGCGGCGGCCGGCGTGGGCACGCTCGGCATCGTCGACGCGGACACCGTCGACGCCTCCAACTTGCAGCGGCAGATCATCCACGCCACTTCGCGCTTGGGCATGGCCAAAGTGGACAGCGCCGAGACGGCCATTCACGACCTGAACCCCGACGTGAAGGTCGTGAAGTTTCAGGAGCGCGTCAACGCCAGCAACGTCGACCGCATCTTCGGCCAGGGTTGGGATTGCATCGTCGACGGCTGCGACAACTTCCCGACGCGCTACTTGGTCAACGACGCCTCGCTCTTCCACAAAGTTCCGGTCGTTCACGGCTCGATTTTCCGCTTCGACGGCCAGGTCACGACCTTCATGCCGTTCGACGGCCCCTGCTACCGCTGCCTGTATCCGGAGCCGCCGCCCGCCCACTTGGCTCCGTCGTGCGCCGAAGCCGGCGTGCTCGGCATCTTGCCCGGCGTCGTGGGCGTCATCCAAGCGACCGAGGCAATCAAGCTCATCTTGGGCGCCGGTGACGTGCTCAAGGGCCGCCTTTTGACCTACGACTCGCTGAAGATGACGTTCCGCACGCTGAAGCTCCGCCGCGACAAGAGCTGCCCCACCTGCGGCGAGAACCCGACCATCAAAGAATACATCGACTACGAAGGCTTCTGCTCCCGCTAGTCACCGGGCGTCACCTGGTCGATGTGGACGGACCCAGATTTTTTCACAGGAAGATCGGGAGATCGGAAGGCCAGACTGGGGGCGCCACGCCGATCAAGCGCTCGCGTCGCCCCTGTCGGATTCGTTCGGGTTTCTCTCGAACGCGACGCAAGCAACGGGACGGCGCTGCGCCCCAACCTGCTCGACCTTCTGATCTTCTGACCTTCTTGTGAAAATCTGGGTCCATGCGCTGGCTGGCCGGTGCCGCCGGTTTCCTCGATGGGGAAGCCCTGCGAGGTGTAAGAGCACGCCGGCTGCGGGCGTTTTGTGGGTCGAGGGCCGGAAATGGGCCTTCGAGTAGTTCGGCCTTCTGGCTTTGCTGCATTTCGACTAGAAAACGTGGCACCGCCGATGTGGCGTCGTGGCGGTTGCCACGCAAGAGGAGAGAAACGGTATGTCTCGAAACACCTCGATGAGCTTCCTTCTACTGAGCGGCCTCGGCTTGCTCACGGCATGCGGCGGCGACGACAAGAACGCCCAGACCGGTCAGCCCCAAGCGGTTCAGTGTCCTCCCGGTCAGATCTACGACGGCCGCTTGTGCCAGACCGTAGGCGGAACGCCGGGGGCGACGGCCGCGCCGGGAGCAACTGCCGCGCCGGCCGCCACCGCGCCCGCTGCCACCGCGCCGGCCGCTACTGGCATTCCGGGCGTCGCCACGACCGCGACGGGTCCGACGGCGCAAGCGCTCGATCCCACTGCCGCGCAAGCTGCAACGCAACTGATCGCGCCGCTCGGCGCGCAGCACGCGCCCGCGGGGGCCAAGGCGGTTGGCTCGGCCATCGCCGGTAACTTCCAGCAAGGCCAGTCGCTGGAGGCTCAGGTGCAGATGAACCCGGGCAAGTGCTACACGGTGGTCGGCGTCGGTCTGCCGCCCGTCACCAACCTCGACATCGCGCTCGTGCCGGCGTTGCCGATCCCGGGCTTGCCCGCCGCCACGATGGCTGCGGACAACACCGTCGGGTCGACGGCCATCGTCGGTGACAAGCCCAACTGCTTCAAGTGGGCCTTCCCGATGAGCGGCATGATGAAGGTCGTGATGACCGTTTCGCAGGGCTCCGGCGTCGCCGCGGCCCAGGTTTTCGAGAAGTAAGCGAGCGACTGCGCGCCCTGGGCCGCGTTGCGCGGCTCCGGGGCGCTACGCGGCGGCGCGTCCGACGTTTTCGGGCGCGCTGCCTGCTGCTGCGCCTGCGCCGAACACCGGCACCAAGTTGGCGAGGCCTTGGGCCCGCCGCCGCGCGACTTCCCAACGCGTGATCAACGGTGCCACCAGCGCGGCCGTGACCGCCAACGTGAAGCCGGCGAACACGTCGATCACGTAGTGCCAGCGTAGGAACATGGTCGCGCCGATGATGTTGGCGGAGAAGAACGTGAGCAGCGGCCAGGTGTAGCGGAAGGGGAGGCGATCGCGGTTCCGAAACGAGAACAGCGCGATGAAGCACGGCCCGGCCGTGTGCAGTGACGGAAAGATGTCTTTCTGCGCGCCGTTCGAGCGCACGGTGGACCAAACTAGATCCATCCACAGCCCGCTCGGCAGCTCGTGCTTGAACAGCTCGGGGAAGGCGCGAAACGGCCCGAAACCAGGCACCAAGATGTAACCGGTGTGGCCGATGCAGACGATGATCAGCATGCCCAGCATGAATTCGCCGAGCAGCAGCTGATCGCGCGAGCCGAACACGATCGGGAAGATGTGGGCGGCCAGCAGGAAGAAATAGCAAAAGTAGAAGAACGCGAACCACTCGGTGGTGAGCGGGCCCACGAATTGATCGGCCCAAACCGCCGGCTCGAAGCCGAACAGCACGTGGTCGAGCGCGAAGAGCTGACGGTCGACCGAGCCCGGGTTCACCACCGGCAGCAGGTGTTTGAAGAACACGTAGCTCTGCTGGACGGTGCCGTAGATGCCGATGCGATACAGCAGCGCGGTCCAGCCGTTGGAGCGGAGGGCGCCGGTGCGCACCAAGCCCAGGCACACCACGTAGGTCAAAAGTAGGCCCATCACCTCGAGCAAGCTCTGAGTGCGCCTGGGGTTGGGCGGCGCGATCAACACCGCAACGTTCAGCTCGAGCAGGTAGGCAAGCACGAGCAAGTCGGCGACCGCGAACGTACGAATGATTTTGCTAGCGCGGGTCAAGGCTCAAGTCTCCGTGTCACCACGCGCTGGCAGCGTGCCCCGTTCGGCCGCCGCCTCGGCCAGCTCGGCCTGATCGCCGAGGACGGTCGCGCCCGGCGCTTCGACGCGCAGGCGTGGTGGCGGCCCCGCCAGCAGATTCTCGACGCTGGCGGATGCGAGCAGCATCTCCGCGCGCTCGGGGGTGACGCGCATCAGCTCGGCCACTCGCGCGGCGCTGAGCGCGCCCGTTACGGCTTGCAAGTCGCCGAGCGCGCTCAGCTCGGCGGCGCGCAGCGTCTCGTCTCGTCGCGCCCGTGCTGCGCGCGCGCCCACCAGCGCCAACAACCCCGCCGCGAGCGGCACCGACGCCGCCAAGAACAGCGCCAGCGTCGACAGAGGCCCCGGCGTCGCCGACAGCACCACCACCGCGGCGATCAGCAAAGCCAGCGCCCCCATGCCAGCCAGCATGAAGCCAGCGGCCGAGAACATGATCTGTTTGGTTTGCTCGCTCCCGGCGCTGGTGAGCGCACCGGTCGTGCGCGGGCTGAGCGTGACGTTGGGCACACCCAGCGCGATGCGCGGGCCGCCGCACACCAGGCAGCGAAATCCGAGCGTGCGATGAGGCTCGACGTCGGCTATCGCGTGGCAGTGGGGGCAGCGGTTTGCCTCGCCTCGAGCCGCCCCGCACCCCTGACAAACCGCGGCCCCAGCGGGCATGGCCTGACCGCAGTTGGGGCAGGGCAGCGGGCCCTCGGGCTCGAGCTCGGTGCGAGCGACGGGCGGCATCGGGCCGGCCTTTAGCATCGGACGCGCTTTGGTCCAAGCGCTAGCCAAAAGCCCACACCAGCGCCAAGAACCGCTCCAGGAGCCCGAACGTCATGCCCCAGACCACGCGCTCGTCGATCACGTAGGCGGGAACCCGCAAGGTGCTCCCTCGGACCTCGACCTCGCGCGTCGTGCGCAGCGCGTCGCTGGCCAGCGCGTCCAGTGGCACCCACAGCACTTCGGCCACCTCCGACGACAGCGTCGTGCTCTGCGGAGTCGGCGTCCAGAACACGAACGGGCGCACGGCCATGTCCGAAGAGCGCATCGGGCTCACGTCGTCCAAGCGCCCCAGGAGCTCGGCGGCGGAAAGATCGATACCGACTTCTTCCAGCGTTTCGCGGCGAGCGGTGTGCAACAGATCTGCATCTTCGGGGTGCGCGTGACCTCCGGGCAGGGCCATGTGCCCCGACAAAGGATCGCCTTCACGCTCGCTGCGGCGCACGAGCAACACGGCGACGGGTGAGCCCAGTGCGGCCGTGACCGGCGCCAACACCAGCGCGACGGCGGCACGGCGCGGCTGGGCGAGCTCACGGTTGGGACCTTGGGCCAGCGCGGCGCGGACTCGCTCGAGGTCGATGGGTCCGCTCATGACTGCCGATCGCTACCAGATGCGGGGCCTCAACCCCACGGAGCCCGCCCAAAAGCCCGAATTTCCCTCACAGCTACAGTGGAATTTCCAGCGAGCCTTGGTGTAACGTCTCGCCCGCCATGAAGCTCGCCCTCTCCGCCCGCCTGCTCGGCGCGGCGACTCTCGCGTTGGCCCTCTTCTCAACCCCCCGCCCCGCCGCCGCGTTCCCTGGTTTTTTCGCCTCGAAGAAGGCGGAGCCGATCAAGACCTACTCGACTCAGATCGCGGTGATGAAGCGCGGTGCCGACACGGTGGTCAGCGTGATGCCCGACTACGAAGGGCCGCTCGAAGGCTTTGCGATGGTGCTGCTCGTGCCCGCCGACGTGACCAGCGAGAAGGTCACGACGCTGAAGCGTGACTTCATCGACCGTCTGGACTCGCTCAGCGCGCCGCGTTTCCACGAATACTGGGAGCAAGATCCGTGCGACCCCGGACCGGTGGAGCAAGAGTGGGAACGCAACCTCAAGGTGGAAGGGGCTGCGAGCGGTCCCCTCGGCGGCGGCGCGCCCACGCCCGAGGCCGGCGCGCTCAAGCCCGCCAAAGAGTTGTTCTTGGACGTGAAGGCCAAGCAGAAGGAGGGCGAATACAAGTTCACCCTGCTCGAGGCCGGCGCCGACGTGACCGCCTGGCTCACGAGCCACGGCTACAAGGCCCCCGAAGGCGCCGCGGCGGCGCTGAAGCCTTACGGCGCCTTGCGCCCGCTCGTGGCCGAGGTCGATCCGAAGCGCATCGAGCTCGTGGGCGGTGACCGCGCCCAGCTTTCGCCCGTCCGCTTCGCGACCAGCCAGCCCTTCGACACCATCCCGAGCCGCCTGGGCTTGCTCAACGCGCCCAAAGAGCAAGAGCTCATCATCTACGTGATCGACCCCGAGTCGCGCTACGAGACCAAGAACTACAAGACGATTTTCCCGCCCACCAACGTGCAGCTCGACTTCACCGCCAAAGAGCGCATGGGCGAGTTTTACAACGCGCTCTACGACTTGATCTTGAAGAAGCATCCGCAGTCGTTCTTGTCGGAGTTCGCGTGGCCGGCCGAGGGCTGCGGCCAGCCGTGCGCGACCGAGCCGTTGATGATTTCCGAGCTGCTCAGCTTGGGCGCGGACGTGTTCGAGCAATCGGTGCCCGATGCCGAGCGTCACCCCAAGCCGCCCGAGCTCACCAAGGAGCAAGAGAAGGCCTTCAAGGACACGATCAAGGACTTGAAGCCTAAGGAAAAGCGCGAGCGCGAAAAGGTGTTCAAGGCCGAGCGCGCCACGGTGGTGGAGCGGCAAGCGCTGCTGGCCCGCCACAAGTACGTCGTTTCGCGCCTGCACTACCGCTACGACGCCAAGACCTTGCCCAACGATCCGCAGCTGGGCACGGCCGCGGCCGCCAGCGGCGGCACCGCGCAGCCCAAGGGCAAGGACGGCGAAGCCAGCACCGAGATCAAGCTCGGAGACGCGAACAAGCTGCAGATTCGCTACAACAACTTTCACCCCTGGGTGCCGGTCATTCAATGCCAAACGCCGGATCGCTACCGCTGTGGCAAGGCCGGTCGTGACTACCGCGGCCTACGCAAGACCTGGATCACCGATGATCTCACGCGCAAGAGCCACACCCAGATCAAGCCGGAGGTGGTGGTGAAGAGCCCGATTCCGGATCTCGGGCTGGGCATGGCGCCCACGCCGGCCAAAGCCGACGGCGCGGGTGGCAGTGCTGGCGCGGGCTCGGGCGCAGCCGCGCCCGCCGAGAAGACCGGTTGCGGTTGTCGCTTGGGGGCCGGCAACGCGGGCGGCGGCAGCGCGGCCCTGGCCTTGGCGCTGGCGCTCGGGTTGGTGCGGCGTCGCGCTCGGCAAGGTTAAGGTAGACGTAGGCCGGGGTTTTTGCGGCCTTTGCCCGCCTGAAGGCGCGCCCTTGCCGCGGTTGTGAGTTTCGGGGCGTCCGGCTAGCCTGAAAGGATGGCAGAGGACGTCTTCGGGATCGTCGGCTCGCTCCAGGCGGCCGTGTTCCGCGTGGAGCGCGTCGTTGCCGAAGGTGGGTTCGGCGTCGTGTATCGCGCGCATCACGAAGGCTTCAAGGCCGCGGTGGCGCTCAAGTGCCTGAAGATCCCAGGTGCTTTTTCGGCCGAGCAGCGCCAAGCGTTTTTGCAGAAGTTCCAGGAAGAGGGCGAGGTGCTGTTCCGCCTGTCGGCGCTCATTCCGAGCGTGGTGCGGCCGCTGCACGTCGGCACCTTGGAGACCTCCAAGCATCCGTTCGTGCCGTTCATCGCGCTCGAGTGGCTGGACGGGGAGTCGCTCGATTCGGTGGTGGAGCGCCGCCGCGCCGCCGGTAAGCCCCCGCTGGATCTGGCGCGCGTGGTGCGCATGATGGGGCCCGTGGCGCGTGGGCTGGAGTGCGCTCACAAATTTCCGGCGCCGGGAGGCGGACAGCTTTCGATTTTGCATCGCGATCTGAAGCCCGAAAATCTGTTTTTAGCCAAAGTTCACGGGCAAGAGACGCTCAAGATTTTGGACTTTGGCATCGGCAAAGTGCGCAGCGCGGCGACGCAAATGGTGGGCCGAGTGTCCGCCGAGCAAGGCGGCATCGCCGCTTTCACGCCCGCCTATGGCGCGCCCGAGCAATGGTTGCCGAAGCGCTACGGTCAAACCGGGCCTTGGACGGACGTTTGGGGCTTCGCGCTGTGTGCGGTCGAGGCGCTGACCAACCGCGCGCCGTTCGAGGGCGACGCCCCGGCCGTGATGGGCGCCTGCATCAACGAACAAGAGCGACCGACTCCGCTCAGCTTCGGGGTCAAAATTCCGGACCGCGCGGAAGCGGCTTTCCGCAAGGCGCTGGCGGTGGATCCGCTCAATCGTTTTCAGGACATCGGCGCGTTTTGGGACGAGATCGAAGCGGCCAGTGGCCACACCACGCCGCGCATCACCATCACTCAAACCTTCGTTCACGACTCGATGCCGCCACCGGCGGAGGCGGGCTCGGGGCAGCCTTCGAGCTTGCTCACCGAGGTGGACGCCACCAAACGCGTACCCGGAGCGCAACCGTTTCCGGAGTTGACGCTCGGCTTGCCGCCGGCCGGCGCCGCAAAACCCGCTCTGGCGAAGCCGAAGCCACCATCATCGACTCCGGGCCAGGGCCAGCGAGCGTTCGACGACGCCGAAGACGACGGCATGCGCATTTCGGTGATGCGCGGAGACGCGCAAGAACAGCTGAAATCGGCGGCCGAAGCGCGCTCGGCGCCGCGCGCGGCTCGGCCCGAGCTGAGCATGGGCGGGCGCGTTGCGCGCACCGCCAACGTGCGCGCTTTGCCCAGCGAAGCGCCCACGATGGACACCGTGCTCACGCGCTTGATGCCGGCGCTCCGCCTGATCGGCATCGGCGTCGCGATCATGCTCGCCGACGTGGCCTACGCCACCGCGAACGGCGAGGCGTTTCGGATCGGCCCCGCGCGCGCGCTCTGGATAGCCGGGCCGCTCGTCGGCTACGGCGTCGTCAAGCTCGTGTTGTCCCTGGTGAGCTAGGCTCGGGTGCGGCTAGTAGCCGATGTCGACATCGCCCGACGCGCCCGGCTTGTTGCGGGTGGCGCTGGTTTGCGGTGCCGCCCAGGGATAGGCGGCCGGTGCGGGCTCGTTCGCCGGCGGCCACGGGTCCATCAGGCCCGGCGGGTGCATCTTGGCCGTCGCGGACGACGCCGCAGTCGGCGCGGGTGCGGGCGCGGGACACGCGGCAACGCTCGACGCGGCATGCGTGCGGCAACGGACGAGGAAGTTGCCGTCGTTGCCGCTGAGCACCGGCTTCAAGTCATAGCCTTGGGGGCACAGCTCACCCGCGAGGCGAAAGCACACGCCTTGATCGGCGCCGCAGTGCACGTGGGCCATGGGCGATCCGTCCGGGCCGATGATGCGCTGCGACCCCGGGCTTTGGCAGGCGGCGAGCCCGGGCAGCGCCCACACCAGTAGGGCACTGACGGTACGACCCCGGCCGGCGCGCGTTCGCATTCACCCTCAAGCTATCACTGAGCGCTAGTCGCCGCGAGGGGCTCGGACGCGCCCTCGGTGAAGGGATCGGTGACGGTTTGAGCGTGGCCGTGCGCCCGGAAATACGTTCTCAGCAGATCGCGGGCCAGCGCGTTGGCTTTGCGGCGGTAGGTATGTCCGTTCACCAGCATGACGCTAACGACGATTTCTGGGTTCCGACTCGGCGCAAAACCGACGAACCAGCTGGTCATGGTGTCCTCGCTCGGTTCGGGACGCAGCGTGCCGGTTTTGCCCGCGACCCGGATGCCGGGAAGGTAGCGTTTGCCGTCGGGCGCAGTGAATGCCCCGCGCGAAGTGCCGGTTTCGACCGTGACCTCCAGCATGCGGGTCAAGCGCTGCGCGGTGCGCGCCGAGAAGGGCGCCGCCGCCGGCAACGGAGTCGCCTCCGGCGCAGCTTCGGTCGCCTCGTGTAGTCGGAGGCCAACCGGTGCGCCGCCTCGCGCGATCAACGTCATCAAGTAGGCGGCGCCCAACGGCGACAAGCTGCTGCCCTGAAAGCCCGCGGCCGCGCGCGCGAACTCGAGGTCGTTGTAGGGCACGCTGAGCCTACCCAGCTCGGCCTGCTGCTCGCCGTCGTCGAGCAAAAGCTTCGAGTTGAAGCCGAGCCGTTCGGCGGTCTTCAGCAAATCATCGCGCGTGAGTAGGCGCGTTGCGAGCTGCGCGAAGACCGCGTTTTTGCTGTGTCCGAGCGCCCAGGCGAACGGACCGCATTGGCTGCCGGGACCGCGCGCCGGCTCCAGGTGGCGACGCTCGATGCCGTGCACACCTCCGTTGATGCACACCGGATCTTGCGGACTGATGGAGGTGGACTCGAAGAGCGCGGTGGTGGTGACGACCTTGAACAAGCTGGCGGCGGGCATGCGCGCTTGGGTGAGCACCTCGAGCTCGCCGGCACCGCTCGTCAACGCGTCGAACACCAGCACGCGACCGGTGCGCGGATCGAGCGCGACGATGGCGCCCTCCACCGGCTTGGCCAGGCGCAGCAGGCGATCCGCGGTCCGCTCGAGGTTGGGATCGAGCGTGGAAGGCCCACGCGGCTTGGCGGGCTTGGGGGCCTCGGTCACGGCGGTCGCCCCTTCGACTCGCGGTGCGGCACCAGCCGTCCCACCAGCGACGGCTAGGAGGAGGGCCAGCAACCCCAACGGTGCGCGCCATGGTTTCATCGGGTTCGCGCGGATTTAACCGTCCTCTTGGGCAACGCGGCCAACTTCTGGCCAACCGCTTATCGAAGTGAAAGGTAGGGTGATGTAAGAACTTGACCTACATAGGCCCCATGCCTGACCATTTGGCAGATACCGGAGGTTCGCAGTCATGCAGCATCGGGTCGGTCTCAGAGCACGGACGGATTTTCGCGTGGTCGCCCGCAACGGCGGCTTCGTCTCGCATTGCCGTGGCATCGAGATCTCGGCCAGCGGGATCATCGTCGATCGAGGACGAGAGCTTTCGAGCCAGCCGCTGCTGATGAGGCTCGAGATGCTGCTCCCGGAGCGGATTCGTCCGCTGCGCGCGCTGGCTCGGCCGATCTGGGTGCATGGCTCGCAGCAGGCGCTGAAGTTCGTGCGCATCTCGGATGTCGACCGACTCACGCTCGCCGAGCATCTGGACGTGTTGAGCCTGCGTGGTGTGTGCCTTTGCTGAGGAAGACGAACGTGAGCATTCCCCTGACTTTCGATTGGTTGACGCTGACTTGGCTGAAGACGCGGCTCGAGCTGTGGCTCGCGCGTCGGGGCCTCTGGCCGCGCCGGTTGGCGCTGTTTCTGTTGTTGGGCGTGTTCTCGGGTTGCGTGCCGGTCACGCGCTTCGAAGAGACGCAATCGGCGGCGCAGGTGGAGATGGAAGGGCGCCGCCGCTCCGAATACCGGGTCGCTCAGCTGAAGACCGAGAACGAGCAGCTGCGCGCGCAGATGCAGCAGCAGAGCCAGGCGCTGGACGATCGCGACCAAGCGTTGTCGCAAGCCCAGCTCGACAGCTCGACCCAAGGCAAACAGCGACAGGACGCCGAGGGCATGGTCGAGCAGTTGCGCGGCGAGCTGGCGCGCGTCGGTGGTCATCTGCAAGCCTTTCACGCCGATCAACAGAAGCTGGAAGCTTCGTTGACGGCCGAAGCGGCGCGTGGTCGCGAGCTATCGCGGCTGGCGCGCGATGCGGCGTTGGCGTTTCCCGAACCGATTGCCACCGGTGACTACACGCTCGACCCGGAGCAAGGCGCCATCTTGCTGCGCGTCCCGCGCGAAAAGCTGCTGACGGACGACGGCAGCGTGAAGCCCGAGGCGGAGCCGGTGCTCAAGGTGGTGGCGCGGCTGATGCAACTTCACAAGACGGCCAAGCTACGCCTGGAGGACTCGTCGGCCTCCGGCGATCCGCTGGCGGTGTCGCGTTTGGTGACGGCGTTGACCGAGCGTGCCGTGGCGACCGAGCGCTTCGAGCCGTTGGCGGTACAGCCCGAGGCCAACGCGGCGGCGGCGGCGCCTCCGAACCGCGACGGCGCCGAAATCGCATTCGGTTTCAGCGTGCCTTGAAGCGCAGCTCGAGCTCGAGCGCCCGCTCCGGGTCTTTGCCGCGCGGCGCCACCAATAGCGAAAAGCGCGGGTCGGCCCGCAACGCTTCGGTAACGGCGGCTACCAGCTTGGGCTTGAGCCCGGCCTCGAAGCGTTGAACCCAGGCGAACCCGTCTTCCTCACCTTCGTAGGCGTCGTCGAACTCGGCGACCAGGTTGACGTCGATGGAGTAGCTGCGTTCTTCGCGGTGCGGCATGGCGGGGGGCGGCTCGAGGTGGGGGTGGGGCGACGGAGTCTGCGCATTCGCGCGCGTTCAGCCGAAATGCTCGGAGCGAGCCACGCTGCGTCCGCCGTCGACGGCCAGCTCGTGTCCGGTGATGAACGGCGAGCTTGCCAGAAACACCACGGCGCGGGCGATGTCTTCCGGGCTACCGACGCGGGCGAGGGGAATGGCGCGCGCTAGGCGCTCGACCGCGGCCGCATCGTAGCTGGGCGGGGGCATGACGGTGCCGGGGGCCACGGCGTTGACGCGAATGTCCGGCGCCAGCTCCAAGGCCAGCGTCTTCATCAAGTGCTTCAACGCCCCCTTCGAAACCACGTACGGCAGGTAGCCGCGCATCGGCACGCTGGCGCTGGAACAAGTGACGAACACCACCGAGCCGTGCGCCGCTCGCAGCGCCGGCGTTGCGCGCTGCACGAGCGCGAACGGGGAGGCCAGGTTCAAATTCAAGCTGCGATCCCAGGCTTCGTCGTCGACTTCGGCCAAAGCAATGCGCTCGAAGCTGGCCGCGCTCGGCACCACCAAATCGAGCCCTCCGAGCTCGGCCAGGCTGCGATCGACGAGGTCGCGGGCCTGGTCGCGGTGGCTCAAGTCAGCGGCCAGGGTGACGGCGCTGCCGCCGCGGTCTCGGATTTTTGCCGCGGTCTCGTCGGCGCCGGCGCGACTTTCGCGGTAGTGCACGGCGACGTGCATGCCTTCGGCGCCCAACGCCAGCGCAATGGCTTGACCGACACGTTGACCGGCACCGGTGACGAGGGCTCGCTTGCCGCGCAGCGAGCTTCGGGCGGGGTCGCTCATGCCCGGAGCTTACAACGTGAACGTCACCTTCGCCGGCCAGCTTCCCGGAGACGGGAACGACGCGCCCTTCAACGTCGAAACCAGGCAATCCACCGAGCTTTCGCCATCCTCGTTCGGCGGCGTCACGCCGGCTGACAGTACCGAGCCGTCGGTGGCGACGTACATGGTGGCTTCGTACGAGCCTTTGCTGCTCTTGCACGAGGCCAGCTTGCTGGCGATCTTGTCCAGGCCCTTGTTCAGGTGCCCTTCGTCGTAGTCGGCAGGAGCACGTACGTCGTTGGGCGGGTCGAAGTCGAACGATTTGCGGGCCAGACCGTGCTCGCCACCCACCGGCTTCGGCCACTTCTTGGAGCGCAGGGCTTCGAGCATGCACTTTTCGGTGTCGCGGTCGCCGAGCGTCGACTTTTCGAGGTAGGCGGCGTCGACTTTGCCGGCCGAATCAATCTGCACGAAGAAGCTGACCGAGCCGCCGAGGAACTCCACCCGCGTGGAGCCTTGCTGCAGGCAGCGTTCCAGGCCCGACAGGCTCGACTTGAAGGCGGCGTCGACCTTCTCTTCGTTGAGCCCGCCGATTTCGCTCGAGACCGATACGCCCGAGCGGTGCTGCTCTTCCGTCTCGGGCTTCTCGTCGGCCGTCTTGGGAGCCGGCGTGGCTTCACTGCAAGCGATGGACAGGGTGAGGGGAAGAGCGAGCCAAGCGAGCTTCGAGACGCGGAGGAGCATGTTCAACGGTAAGAGGTACCCGCAGGGCTGTTGGCCCGCAAGCCCTCTCAGCGTCAGCTGTGGGCCAGACTTGTGAAATCGTTGCCAGATCTGCTCCGGCTCAAACGTAGGGGTTTTCGCACGCACAGATCCCGCTATTGTGGTGAAGCTCGGCACGCCGAGCGCCCGCGGCGGCTCGAGCGACCACGCCGCCCGCGAAGCCCGGAGGAGAACGAAGCAACCATGAAGAGCAAGCTGGAGCGGCCCACCATCGGCGACGTGGCGAGCCGAGCGCGCGTGGCCCCCACCACGGTGTCGCGGGTGCTCAATGGTGGCTATGTCAGCGCCGACGTGCGCGCGCGCGTCGAGAAGGTGATCAAGGCGCTCGGTTACGTGCCGTCGCCGACGGCGCGCAGCTTGAAGTATGGACGAAAGGGCTGCATCGGCGTCGTGGTCGAGTCGGTGCACGGGCCCTGGTTCATGGGGCTGCTGTCGGGCATGGAAGAAGAGCTGACCAAGCGGCGCGTGAGCGTGCTGCTCGGGGGCCTGGTGGCGCATGGCCGCTATGACTCGAGCACCGTGCAGTCGTGGATCACCGAGCGGCGCGTGGATGGCTTGGTGTTCGCCCGCTACACGCGGCGCGAGCGCGATCTGTTGTCGTCGGCACGCCAGGCGCAGATTCCCATGACCTTCATCTGCCCGGACGAAACCGAAGACCTCGGCTTCGTGGCACGCTGCCGCAATTTCGAGGCGGGGCGCGCGGTGGGGCAACACTTAGCCGAGCTGGGCCACCGGCGCGTGGCGTTCGTCGGGGGACCGGAAGCCTCCATTGACGCGCAAGATCGCTTGCGCGGCCTAAAAAGCGCCCTGGACGAAATCGGCGCGAGCCTGCGCATCGATGACATCAGCTTTGGTCCTTCCTACGAGTCGGAGGCGGGGGCTCAGGCGGCGCGAGAGTTTTTGCGCCGCAGCGCCGCCACGCGGCCGACGGCCAGCGTCGTGGGCAACGACGCCATGGCCATCGGCTTCATGCGCGAGCTGTTGAAAGCCGGCGTGCGCATCCCGGAAGAACATTCTGTGGCCGGCTTCGACGGGGTCGAAGAAGGGGCGCGGTTCTGGCCCGGCCTCACGACGGCCGAGCAGCCCATGGAGCAGCTCGGGCGCGCTGCGGTGGCCGCCTTGCTCGATCGCGTCGACGACCCGGAGTCCGACGTGGCCATGACCGTCGAGTACCCTATGCCGCTCACCCTGCGCGAGAGCACTGGCCCTATCTCGGGCGCCTCCAGCAGCAAACGCGCCCGCGTCGGCAACGCCTGAGCGGGGGAGCCGCAGGCCTCAGTCGACGGGCGTGATTCCCGAGAGCGCCTGACGGCTGACTTGTCGCGCCACCGCCAGAAACGCCTGCATGAGGGGCGTATCGGTGTCGGAGGCGCGCGTCGAGAGCAGCACCTCGCTGTGCAAACCCGCCTTGCCGAGACGCACCGCGCACAAGCCGCCGCGCGTCAGCTCGTCGGCCACCGCCCAAGCGGGTAACGCTGCCAGACCGCGACGGCTGCGGACCAATTGCACCAGCACGCTCGTCAGCTCGGCGGTGCGTGCGACTTGGGGCTCGATGCCGGCGGGACGTAAGAAACGAGTGTAGAAATCGAGGCGCGTCAGCTCGACCGGGTAGGTGACGAACGGTTGGTCGATCAAGTCGCTCGGCTCCACGAATGGCCGCTCGGCCAGCGCGTGCCCAGCGCTGGTCAGGAGCACGATCTCGTAGCGGAAGAGCGCGCTGTGGTGCACTTCCGGATCCGGCGTGCGATCGGTGCTGAGCACGGCGTCGACCTCACGCGACAGCAAGGCCGGGATCGGATCGAAACGGGGGCCGAGCCGTAGGTCGACGTCGAGATCGGGGCGCGCCGCGCGTAGCTCGTCGAGCGCGGGCAACAGCCATTCGATGCAGCTATGGCATTCCAGCGCCAAAAATAGCCGTTCGCTAGCCTTCTGTCCGGCCAGCACGAGCACGTCCGCTTCGGCCTGCGCCAAGAGCGGCAGCGCCGCGCGCGCGCACTGCAGCAGCCGCTCGCCCGCTTCGGTGGTCTTGATCGGGCGCGCCTTGCGATCGAACAGCGGCACCGCGAACAGCGACTCGAGCTCACGCAGCTGATGCGAGACGGCCGACAAAGTCAGGTGCAAGCGCCGCGCGGCCGCGGTCAGGCTGCCGGTGTCGGCGATGGCGGCGATGGTTTGCAAGTGCCGGCTCTCGAGGATCACGCCGGGAAAGCTATCAGCTTCGGCCATCAGACACAGCCCGTCGCCGAGCGGATGCGTGTGTCGTTTTGCTCAACCTGCTTGAAAACGTTGCGATTGTTGGCGGCGCGCGCAGCTGTCACAAGGTCACGTCAACCAAACGAGGGCACGAGCATGTTCGATGTTGCGAGCGGTATCCTGGGTTTTCCACGCATTGGCGCGCGGCGTGAGCTGAAATGGGCGCTGGAGCGCTACTGGGCGGGGCAGGGCGACGAGCAGGATTTGTTGCGCCAGGCTGCGCAAATTCGCCGTGAAAACTGGCAGGCGCAACAGCGCGCGGGGTCGAGCTGGGTCGCGGTCGGAGATTTTTCGCTGTACGACCACGTGCTCGATTTGTCGTTGCAGCTCGGCATCGTCCCGAAGCGCTTCGGCGGACCCGCGGCGGCGCGCGATCTTTCGACGTACTTCTCGATGGCCCGGGGCAAGGCGCGCGCGCGGGCCGATGGCAACCGCTCCGCCATCGAAGAGCGGCCGTTGGAAATGACCAAGTGGTTCGACACCAACTACCACTATCTAGTGCCCGAGCTGGAAGCGGGAACGGCGTTTTCTTATCAGCGCGGCTCGTTGGTCGAGCACGTCGTCGAAGCGCAGGCGCTCGGCTTCGTGCCGCGGCCGGTGTTGGTAGGTCCCGTGACTCTGCTGCTGCTGGCCAAGGACGAGCAACGTCGGTCGGCGCCGCTCGAACGCCTGCCCGACGTGCTGCCGGCGTACCTGGCCTTGCTGGAAGACTTGGCGGCGCACGGCGTTCGCAGCGTGCAGGTGGACGAGCCGTGTCTGTCATGCGATCTGCCTGACGGGGCCGCCCGCGCCCTCGAGCTAGCCTACGGCGCGCTGGCGAAGAGTGGGCTTTCGCTGGAGCTGACGAGCTACTTCGGCCCGCTGCGCGAAAACCTGGAAATTGCGCTGAAATTGCCGGTGCACAGCCTGCACCTCGACGCGCTTTCGGCTCCCGAGGAAGCGCGAGTTGCGGCGCGGCGGCTCCGGCCCGACCAGGCTTTGTCGCTCGGCGTGATCGACGGGCGCAACATCTGGCGCGCCGATTTGGAAGCGCGCCTGTCGCTGACCGAGGAGTTGCTGGCCGCGCTCGGGCCGGGGCGCTTGATGCTTGCCTCGACGTGCTCGCTGCTGCACGTGCCGGTGGACGTTCAGAGCGAGCGAGCGCTCGACTCCGAAATCGGCTCTTGGTTGAGCTTCGCGCGCCAGAAATTGGGCGAGCTGTCGACGTTGGCGCGGGGGCTCGCTCACGGACGGGCTGCCGTTGCGGATGCGTTGGCCGCCAGTCGCGTCATCGTGCAAGCGCGCGCGTCGTCGCCACGGTTGCACGACCCGGCCGTGCGCGCTCGCCTGAAAGCCCTCACGCCCCTTGATCTTCAGCGTAATCTGCCCGCCGCGCAACGCCGCGCTCGACAGCGCATTGCACTGCGACTGCCGCCGCTGCCGACGACCACCATTGGCTCCTTTCCCCAAACGCGCGAGCTGCGTGAATTGCGCGCCCGCCACAAAAATGGCGAAGTTTCCGGGGTCGACTACGAGCAGCAGCTGCGCGAGATCGTCGACGCCACGCTGTTGCGGCAGGAGCAGCTGGGTCTGGACGTGCTGGTGCACGGCGAGGCCGAGCGCAACGACATGGTCGAATATTTCGGTGAGCTGCTCGAGGGCATGCTGGTGAGCGCAGAGGGCTGGGTGCAAAGCTACGGCTCGCGCTGCGTCAAGCCACCGATCTTGTTCGGTGACGTGGAGCGCAAGCGGCCGATGACGGTGCGTTGGGCCAGCTACGCGCAAAGCCGGAGCACGCGGCCGGTGAAGGGCATGCTGACGGGGCCCATCACCATGCTCAAATGGTCGTTCGTGCGCGACGACGAGCCGTTGGAGCATTCTTGCCGAACGCTGGCGCTCGCGCTGCGCGACGAGGTGCTCGATCTGGAGCGGGCCGGCATCGGCGTCATCCAGGTGGACGAGCCGGCGTTTCGCGAGGCTTTGCCGCTGCGCGAAAGCGAGCGCGCCCACTACTTGGACTGGAGCGTGAAGAGCTTCTTGCTGGCGACGGCCGGGGTCCGGGCGGAGACGCAGATCCACACCCACATGTGTTACAGCGAGTTTGCAGAGCTGGTCGAAGCCATTCGGGCGCTCGACGCCGACGTGATTTCGCTGGAAGCGGCGCGCAGCGCGATGGACGTGGCCGACGCCTTCGCGCGCTCGGGCTACGACACCGAGCTCGGGCTCGGCATCTGGGACATCCATTCGCCGCGCGTGCCGCCGGCGTCCGAAATGCTCGAGCTGCTAGGGCGCGCGCTTTCGGTCCTGGATCCGGACCGCGTTTGGGTCAATCCGGATTGTGGCCTCAAGACGCGCACTTGGGACGAAGTGCTGCCGGCGCTGGCCAACATGGTGCAGGCGGCGCGGGTTGCCCGCGAACGATTGGAGCGCACCGCGAGCTGACCGGGAACGCTTAGAGTTGGCGAGCGAGCAGGCGGATGCCCAACGCCGCAATCTCGGCTGCGAGCTTGGGTTTGGGGCGCACGGCGATGCCCACCTCCGCCGTTGTCAGCATGTCGATGTCGAACACGTTGTCGCCGAAGGCAGCCAGCCAGCGGGCGTTGCCGAATAGCTCACGCCCCGCGCTCAGCTTGGCTTCAGCGTAAGGCACGGGCGTGGTCAAGCGAGGCAAGACGCGCCCCGCCTCGACCGCTGGGGTCGCGGCAGCGATGTCGCCGGCCGAAAATCCCCAAAACGCTGCGGCTTGCTGCACGACTGCGCGCGGGGATGCAGAGATGAGCACGGTGCGGACGCCCTTCTTTCGGCTCCACTCCAAGATCGGCGCAAGCTCGCCGTGGAGCCGACCGGGCAAGTCTTCTTCCTGGAGCACGGAGGCGGCGAGGGCTTCCACGTCAGCCAGGGAGCGGCCGGCGTAGCACCAGGCCATCATGGCGCAGGTTTCGCGCTCCGGGTAAGTGCCGGCCAGGTACGCGGCCAGCAGGGTGCGCGCGACCGCGTTGGCGCTCGCTGAGTCGTCCAGCGGCACGCGATGCTGGTTGGCTTCGGCAACGAGCGCGGGCAAGGCGTCGTCGATCAAGAAGCCGTCGCGCATGGCGGCGCGGAACAAATCTTCGCCGACGTCACCGCTCCAGAGCGTGCCATCACCGTCGAAGGCCATTACGACCTGGCTGGGATCGGTATCGCCCAGACGCCGGGACAGCTCGCTTTTGAGCGCGTCGACGGCCAGCGTCACGGACGGCCTTTCCACCACTGTTCGGCCATGGACAGATCTTGCAAGGTATCGATCTCCATGTAGCCGCCCAAGGTGTCTTCGCGTTGCATGGGCGTGCCTTGCTCCAGCATTTCGGACAAGAGATCGATCAGATAAGCCTTTTGAAAGCTGCGCCCTTCGCGAAACATGCCTCCGCTGTAGGTGCGCTCGGCCTGGTCGAACGCGCGGTTCAGCTCGGCGGCGCCGGGCGCCGAAAGCTTCATGACGCCGATGAATTCGCCGTCGGCTTGCTCGCTGGGGATGGTGCGGCTGAGCTCGACCACGCGCTTGCCGTCGGCGCGCAGCTTTTCAGCGTCGCTCTCGGGGTGCTGGGTGCGGCCAACGTAGCGCCGGCGCCAGGCCGTGTCGCAGCCGAGCGCGATGTCGGCCTTCGACTTGACCAGCTTTTGCACGACCGCACCCTCGTAGACGATGTCTCCGTACGTCGAAACGAAGCCGTTGCCCAGGTACTCGCGCGCCATCAGCAGGCTCAACAAGATGTTGTTGTTCTGCCAGTCGTGGTTCGTCACGTACGTGAACTCGGGGTAGCGCGCCTTGATCACCTCGGCGCGATAGCCGCAGATGAACACGACGTCCTTGCGCTTGAGCCCTGCCGATTCGAACGCCTCCAGGATCCACTCGAGCATGGGCCGCCCCATGACCTCCACGAGCGTCTTCGGGATCTCGTCGGTCTCGTTCCGTAGCCGGCTGCCTCTACCAGCCGCAATAATCACCGGTCGCACCCGCCAACGTTACCCTACGCCTCTGTGACGGCTCGGGAATTTTCACCGCGACGACGCGAGGTCCCTTTGGGCGACCTCTTCGGGGTGCTGGCGTTCCGCCCACCCCTCTCGAGAGCCTCCGAGATTTACAGGGAGGACGGGAGGCGAGAACGCATTTTTGTTTTTGGAGGACCAAAACCAAAAATATCTCCCTCGAGCGAAAGCCGGAGGCGTCGAGCCCGCGACGACGCTGCCGACTCGCCGGCGGCAGCGCTTCCAACGAGAGCGTGCGAGGTGGCCCGAAGCCGCTACAGAAGCTTCTGCAGTTCAAGCTGCATCTTGGCAGCCCGGATGTGATGATTCTTTACGGGCTGCGGCTCGGCAGCCAGGCCTACTCGTCGTTGCCGCGCAGCTTGGCCAGCAGGTTGGGGTCTTCGAGGGTGGAGGTGTCGCCTTGGGAGGCGCGGCCGTTGGCGATGTCCTTGAGCAGGCGGCGCATGATTTTGCCGCTGCGGGTCTTGGGCAGGCCGTCGGCGAAGCGCACGTCGTCCGGGCGCGCGAACTTGCCGATCTCTTGGGCGACGTGCTCGCCCAGCTCTTTCTTCATCTTCTCGTCGCCGACGAACTCGGGCTTGAGGGTGACGAACACCACCAGGGCTTGGCCCTTGAGCTCGTCGGCCCGGCCCACCGCGGCGGCTTCGGCCACGGCTTTGTGCGACACCAGCGCGCTCTCGATCTCGGCCGTGCCGATGCGATGACCCGAGACGTTGAGCACGTCGTCGACGCGGCCGACGACGCGGATGTAACCGTCTTGGTCGCGATACGCTCCGTCGCCGGTGAAGTAGGCGCCCTTCACGTCGGCCCAGTACTGAGCTTGGTATCGCTCGTCGTCTCCCCAAACGGTGCGCAGCATGCTCGGCCAGGGCTTTTGCAGCACCAAGAAGCCGCCCTGATCGGCGGGCACGCGCTCACCGTCGGCGGTCACCACCTCCGGCGCGACGCCGAAGAACGGCAGCCCGGCGACGCCTGGCTTCATGGTGTGGGCGCCGGGCAGCGTGGTCAGCATGATGGCGCCGGTTTCGGTTTGCCACCACGTGTCGACGATGGGGCAATTTTTGCGGCCGATGTGCTCGTAGTACCAAATCCAAGCTTCGGGATTGATGGGCTCACCCACCGAGCCGAGCAGGCGCAAGCTCGACAGATCGTATTTCGCGGGCCAGTCGACGCCCATGCGGATGAAGGCGCGAATGGCCGTCGGCGCGGTGTACAGGATCGACACCTTGTGCTTCTCGATGATCTGCCAAAAGCGGCCCCAGTCCGGCTGATTTGGCGCGCCCTCGTACATCAAGCAGGTCGCGCCGTTCGAGAGCGGGCCGTACACGATGTAGCTGTGCCCGGTGATCCAACCCACGTCGGCGGTGCAGAAGTACACGTCGTCCGGCCGCAGATCGAACACGTACTTCGACGTGAGGTGAGTGCCGGCGAGGTAGCCAGCGGTGGTGTGCAACACGCCCTTGGGCTTGCCGGTGGAGCCGGAGGTGTAGAGGATGAACAACGGGTGCTCGGCGTCGACGATCTCGGGCTCTTGGCCCCGCTTGGCGTCGGCCGCCGCCAGCGCTTCGCTCCAGTCGAGGTCGCGCCCCGGCTTCATCTCGATGGGGTGCTTGTCCTGGCTCAAGCGGCGGTAAACCAGCACCTTCTCGACGCTGGGCGTCGCCTCCAACGCTTTGTCGACGATTTGCTTCAGCGGCACCACGCTGCCGCGTCGCAGCGCGCCGTCCTGGGTCAGCACCACCTTGGCCGCGCAGTCGTTGATGCGGTCGCGCAGCGACTCCGCAGCAAAACCACCGAAAACGACGGTGTGCGGCGCACCGACCCGCGCGCAGGCCAGCATGGCCACGGCGGCTTCCGGCACCATACCCATGTAGATGGCGACACGGTCACCCTTCTTGACGCCCAGCCCGCGCAACACCGCGGCTAGCTTGACGACTTCACCATGCAGCTGCGCGTAGCTGAGCGAGCGCGTCTCGCCCGGCTCGCTCTCCCAGATGATGGCCGGCTTGTCTTTGACGGCGGTGGAAAGGTGGCGATCGAGACAGCTCTCGCTGGCGTTCAGCTCGGCGCCGACGAACCACTTGGAGTGCGGCAGCTTCCAATCGAGCAGCGTGGTCCACGGTTTGCGGAAGACCAGGTCGGCGGTTTCGCGCTTCCAGAACGTCTCGGGAGACTCGAGGCTCTCTTTGTAGAGGGCCTCGTATTGGCTGCGGTTGCAGCGTGCGCGCGCGACGAACTCGGCGCTGGGCTCGAAGGTGCGGGTTTCGACAGCGTGCGTTTCGATGGAGGTGGAGTCGAGCGCCATGGCCTACAGTACCTAGCAGAAACCCCCTAGAAAAGCCCCACACGCGGACGGAGCCGACCGTTTACGTGGCGCAAATTCTGCCGCGGCGTCGGGGCCGCGGGGCCCGTTCCGTAGGGCCTGCGTCAGCGCGCTGGGCGCCACTGCGAGAAGCCACCGCGGAGACCTATGCCGATCATGGGCAGCGTGGTGCCAAGATCGCGGGTCAAGGCTCGGTTGCTCTCGTCGCTGAAGCCCTTTTGCAGGGCGGTGCTGCCGTCAATCAGCGCCATCAGCCCCAGCTCGCCCAGAAACTGGCGGTAGTTGAAGCCGAGCCCGAGCTCGAGCGCGAAGTAGGGGTCGACGCCGCGCACCTCGTCGGGGGCGACTTTGCTCACCGAAAGCCGGTGGTGAACGATGCCCGCCCCAACCGTTGCCACGAAGCGCAACCGTTCGCCGGTGGTCATCAGCTTCAAGTCTGGGCCGAAATGGACCGACGACAATGAGTAGTCGCGGCTTGCCATGTTGGCCTCGTCGTACGCGCCTTCCGCTTGCAAGACGCCGGCATCCAGCCGCAGCGCGAGCGCGACGGGATTGGACAAGCGGTAGCCAGCACGCAACCCGAGCGCGCCGAAGCCGCCCCCGCTCTGGGCTTTGGCCAAGTTCAGCGGTTGCTTGGACAACCCCAATAGATCCAGCGTCAACAAGCCGAAGAAGCCCTTTTGGACCCGCTTGGGTGGCGCGCCGGGCAGGCTGTTGCGCGCGTCGCTCGCGTCGGCGGGTGGCGCGCTGTCCAAGCCCTCCAACTGCGCGTGGATGCCGATGGTCTTGCACACGCCGACCTGAAACGTCTGCTCGAAGGGCTCGACGCCCTCGCGGTAAACTTGCAGCAAGTGGTCGGTGTCGGGCTCGACCGGCCCCTTGTAAGCGCGCCGTGCCTTCGGCAAGCCGTCGATGGCAATGTTGGCGGTCGGATCGTTGCTGGTTACGTCCACGAAGCCGGCCACGCAGCGCAAGGTCACGTCGACCGGTAGCTCACGTTGACCGCCAGCGACTCGCAACATGCGCCGCTCGGGGCCGTAGCCCGGCGCGTCGACGCTGAGCACGTGCTCGCCGACGTTGAGCACCAACGGCGCCGCCCATTCGGCGGCGGTCAGGCTTCGGCCGTCGAGCAGCACGCGCGCGCTTTCCGGCACCACGCGCAGCTTCACGCTGGCGACCAGACCCTTCAGCTCGCTCAGCGCTTCGTTCACGGCTTGGCGCTCGCCTTCGCTCAGCTCGGCGCCGTGCTGGCTCAGCAGTTGCTCGAGCGTGGCGGCGGCCTCGGCGTAGCGGAACAAGCCCTTTTGGCTGAGCGCCACGTTTTGCAGCGAGCCGACGCCTGGCTTGAGTCGGTACGCTTCCTCGAACTCGGCCAGCGCGCCGCCGTAGTTGCCGTCGCGGTACAGCTTGGTGCCGGCTTTGAAATGGCGGCGGGCGTCGAGCGTGGCTTGGTCCGGGGCGTCGGGTGCGGCCGGGGGCGGCGCAGCCGGGGCAGGGGCAGCGGGGGCGGGGACTTGCGCGAAAGCCGGCGCCGCGCCGAGCGCCGAGCATGCAAGCGGCAAGAGCCCCAGCCTGCGAACGAAACCGCCAAGACGAGCCAAGAGCCCACACGGCTATCACAGCTTGCGGGTGACCTTTAGCCGGATCTTCGAGCTTGCGATGGGCGGGCGCTGGGCGAGGCGAAACGCGCGCCGGAGACCGCGGCCGGGCCTTATGGCTCGCGGGTGCTCAGGCCCAGACTGCCGGCGACGCCCGCGGAGGTTGCCGGCAATGGCTTCTTGGAGCCGGGCTTGAGCGGCTCGTGGCTGCGCGGGGGAGCGGCCGCTGTCCTCGGCTTTTCGGCGGCGCTCGGGGCCAGCGGCGCGACCGACGGCGTCGGGACGATGGGGGCTAGCGCGGCCCCGGAGTCCGGCGGCGCGACCCCGGCAAGAACGGTGGTCTTGGGCGGGTCGGGCTCCAGCCGAGGGCTGGCGCTGCGTGCGACGAGGTACGTTGCCACCGCGAACCCGCCGAGCGCGGCGACGATCGCGAATACCACCGTGCGGAAGCGACCGGCATCGCTGCTCTTTCGTTGGCCCGCATCCAGCCACACGCCCGCCGTGGCGCGCGTCTTCGTGGAAAGCGCGCGGCTCTCGCTGAGGGCGGCTTCGAGCTCGCCGAGCATGTCTTGCGCGGTCGCGTAGCGCTCGTCGCGCTCGCGGCGCAACGCGCGGGCCACGACGCGGGCCAGCTTTTCGGGAACCTGGGGCGCAAGCGCGCGCACGTCCGGAGCGTCCCGCGTGCAAATGGCGATCAGCACCGCTTCGTAAGTCGGCGCGGAGTAGGGCCGCTCGCCGGTGAGCATTTCGTACAGGATGGCGCCGACGCTGAACAAGTCGGTGCGGCCGTCGATGTCGGGGAACGACTGCGCTTGCTCGGGCGACATGTAAAAGGCGGTGCCCAGCACCGCGCCCTTGTGCGTCAACGTGTCGACGCCGGGTTGCTGCTGCACCTTGGAGATGCCGAAGTCGACCAGCTTGACGAAGCTGGGCTCGTCGTCGCGCCGGCACAGGAACACGTTGTCCGGCTTCAGATCGCGATGCACGATACCGGCAGCGTGCGCTTGCCGGAGCGCCTTCAAAATTTGCACGCCAAGGCGGACGGTCGTTTCCGGGTCGAGCTTGCCTTCGCGCTGCAGGCGCGCTCGCAAGTCTTCGCCGCTGAGCAGCTCCATGACCAGAAACGGCAAGCCTTGCTCGCTCCGGCCGGAGTCGAAGATCTGCACGATGTGCGGGCTCTCGGCCAAGCTGGCGGCCTCCGCTTCGCGCTGAAAACGCGTGGCCGCATCGCTGTCGCGGCTGGTCAGCGCTCCCAAGAACTTCAAGGCCACGCGCTTGCCGATGGCCGCGTTCGTGGCTTGAAACACGGCGCCCATACCACCGCGGCCGATCAGGCGATCGATGTGATACTTGCCTGCGACGGTGGAGCCGACGAGCAAGTCGAGCTCGTCGGGCGGCTGTTTCCCACTATCGAACGACATGCCTCTCCGGGATGCAGCGCGCAGCTTGCGCGCCACAACCGGAGGCTAGCATCGTTCGCCGAAGCTTTTTCAGGCCTTGGCGGATTTCGCCAACGCCTTCGCGATGCGCGAAGTGGTGCGAGCGGCCGTGCGGGGGTGGATGACACCCTTGCTGGCGGCCTTCGCGAGCGCCTTCTCGGCGGTCGCTACGCTGCTCTTCGCCTTGGCGGCGTCGCCACCGGCAGCGGCGGCGCGGGCCTTCTTGACGGCGCCGCGGAGCGCGCTCTTGGCGGCGCGGTTGCGCTCGGTGCGCACGATGCGCTGACGGTTTCGCTTCTCTGCAGACGGATGATTGGCCATGGCTCAGCTAGCGGCTTTCTTCGAGTCGGCCTTTTTCGCGTCGTACCCTTCAGGGTGCACGGGAAACTTGGGGGTCTGCTCGAGCTTCTTACCCTTGCCAAAGGCGCGGGCACGAATTGCTCGGCGTCGTTCTGTCTGCCTCGTCGAAGAAACCATCGGGAACTACCTCGAAAAAAGCTCGGCCCACGGTTCGGCCGAGAGGGCGGGGACTATGACGAATGGTGCCCAGGTTGTCAACCGCTTCAACCCCCGTAACCATATCCGTAAACGCGCCGGTGCCCGGGAGAAGCTAGGCGATGAGCCGCCGTGGGGTGGGGGGCCGCTGAATTCACGTTGGCGGGGCGCGGCGGCGCGCGCTGTCCCGCTGGACCGATAGGCCCCGGTTTGTGGCGCGGCCTTCGCCCGCGCGCGCCGCGCGCAGCTGCGCGCGCATGCCAGACCTACCCCAACCCAGGCCGCCCTCACCGACGTTGGGGCGAGCGCGAGCGCGAACGCGAGGAAAGGGAAAGGGGAAGGCGTGAGCGAGGGCGCGCGGGGGGAGCGGGAGATCGGCAACAGCGGGCGGACGCACATCGTGATGCACGTCTGCGAAGCGTGCGCCGGCTGCGAGTCGCAAGGCTGCGGCGAGCCGTAAGTCTGCTCCGAGCCGTGCGGCCGCTGCGAGCCGTAGGTCTGCTGCAAACCGCGCGCCGGCTGCGAGCCGTGCGTCTGCTGCGAGTCGCGCACCTGCTGCGAGCTCATCCGTCAGCATGTTGCTGCTCTCGCCGCTCGAGCCGTCCACCACCTGTACGGCGATCGCGAGCACGCAAGCGTGCGAGCCAGATCGCCCTCACCCACACCTTGGCGAGAGCAGATCACGATCGAAATAGAAGACCGGAGTGAAAGAAACTCGGCGAGGCCGAGCGCCCGCTGCGGTTCAGCCCAAGATGGTCGCGAGGCGTTGGGGCAAGGCACGGAGGAGAACAAGAACCCCACGCCTACGGCGGTCTGATCGTCGTCGTCGCGCTGAACGAATCCTTCGCGAAGGGCGCGACGTGAGCTTTCGACAGCGCGGCTTGGATGCATGCGCCGGAAGGGCCGCCGGCGCTGACGCGCAGCACGTGGCCGTCCGAGCCAAAAGTGACGACGGCGGTGACCGGCTCCGTTTGGCCTGCCAAGCAAGCTTGAGCGCCGCTGCGCACGTTGCCGAGCGCGGTGCTGAGAGCGCCCGCGGAAGGATTGAGCGGCACGCTGCCGGTGTTGCCCTCGGCCGGCTTGAGCGCAGGCTCGGGCGTGGGCTCGGCTTTGTGCTCCACGGGCGCGGCTTGCGCCGGCTGCGGATCCTCCTCCAACACGAACGCTTCCGGCTTTGCGCCAGCGCTCGGCGCCAACTTGGGAGCAGCCGCCGTACCCGGTGAGGTCACCGCAGCGCCGCCCTTGGGCGCCGCGCTCTTGGCTTCATCGTGAGCCGCAGCGGCGGGAGTCGGTGCGGCGGCGAGCGCTTCGGGGGTGAGCACGCCGTCGTTCACGGGCGGCGCGGGGCGAGCGGGCTCGGCTTTCGCTGGGGCCGCCACCGGCGCCTCGGCTGCTTTTTGGGCCTCGAGCGCGGCTTTTGTACGGCTGTCCTCGCCGCTCGAACGCACGAATAGCGCCACGCATGCCGCCAGTGCCAGCAGACCGCCGGCAACACCGATGATGGTGCCGCGATGGTTGGTCGGCGCGGCCGCGGTTGCCGTGGGGCCTTCCGCTGCGGCTGCGCGCGCCACCACACCGCTCGTGCGTTGCGCTTCTTCTCCGCCGCGTTCGCTCGCCGGCAGCGGCGTGCCGGTCGCAGAGCGCCCGGCCGCGCGCACGCGCTCGACCATCTCGGCGTTGGGGCGCCGGTTCTGCGCGGCGGCGGCGAGCAGTTCTTTGGCGAGCTCGACCGAGTCGTCTTTCTTCTGCACGCTCTTGCGCGCCATCTCGGCAAAGTTGCTCTTGGGCAGCGCGCTGCGCACCGAGGAGGGAAGCGGCGGCTCGCCAGGCTCTGCCGCAAGCTCGGGGGCTCTCAGCAGGTCGTCGAAAACCACGCCGCCCGGAGAGCCCTTCAAGCGAGCTTCGATGGCGCGAGCTTGCGCGTCGAAATCGGGCTCGGTGGTGGGAAATTCGCGCAGCAGCTCGTCCGCGTTGCGCGGCAGCTTGACGGTGGGTTCGCTCATTCCTTGCCCTCGAGGTCGTCGTCGTCGAACCCGCGTTCGGAAAGCCTCGCGCGCAGCTTTTTGCGCGCTTCGTGCACCCGCCAGGCGACGGTGCCTTCGGGGCAGCCCAGCACTTCGCCCGCTTCGGCGTGGCTGAGGCCGTCGATGCACACGAGCACCAGCGTCGTACGCAACGTATCGGACAGCTCGTCGATGCCTTCGACCAAGGCGCGCCCGAGCTGTTTGTCGGCGGTGCTGCGCGCAGGGCTGCCGCCCGCGGGGCGGTTGTCCACCAGCAGCCCCTCGATGCGCGGGTCATCGGGTGACGAAGCGCGGCGCGTCTTGCGCGAGCGAAGCGCGTTGAGCGAAAGGTTCACGCAGATGCGGTAGATCCACGTGAAGGGCTCGCTTCGACCGTCGAAGCGATCGAGCGCCCCGTAGGCGCGTACGAACGTGTCTTGGGTCACGTCCTCGGCCTCCGCGGCGCTCTTGAGCAGATGGACGGCGAGGCGGTAAACGCGGCGCTGATGGCGGCGGACCAAGAGCCCAAATGCCTCCGCGTCGCCTTCACGGGCGGCGGTGACAAGCTCTCGATCGGTACGCTCAGGCAAGTGCTGGCGCGCGGAAGTAACCACGCGAATTCTCCGGTCGGACGCTCACGATAATGCATCGCTCCCCGGTTGGACAGCCGAGCCAGCCGAGCGCTTGGGCGGGCGAGGAGCTTTGTTGATTCGTCAGAAGCTTATTATTTCCGCGCCTTTGCGCCACTACTTGCTGTGGAGTCAGGCTTCATTCCGATATTAATCTCGGTTTTGGAGCCATCGATCACGACTTTACGGACGGTGTAGCCAGGTAGGCCCATCTCGTACGAGTGCCGCTCGCCGGCGGGGAATTCCAGTACGAAAGGAGTCGTGCCTTGCTCTTTGCCTTTCCAGAATAGGCGCGCGCCGGGCGGATCGCTCGTGATGTTGATGGGGATGGTGGCGCCCGAGCCGGCTGCGACCGCGCTCGCAGCAGGAGCGGCGGCGCTGGCGGCAGGAGCGGCCGAAGGCGCAGCCGCGGCTAGGGGCGCCGCGGAGTTGGCGGCTTCGGTCTTGGCTTTGCCGTTCACCGGCTCGGCGTCGGGGGGCAGCGGGTCGGGCTGCTGTTCCGTGCCGGTGTTGGGATCGTCGTCGTCATCGCCTTCGTCGCTCTTGGGGATGACGGTCGTTGCCTTGGCGGCGGGCTTCGCGGCGTTGACGGGCCGCGCCAGCTCTGGCGGCACGGGCGTGGGCGCGCGATCCAGTTGGCGCAAGCCGACGACGCCGAGCCCGAGCGCAGCCGCCACACCAAGCAGCAACGGCCAGCGCGAGCGCTTGGGCTTGAGCTCGGGCAGGTCGTCGTGACTGGTGCTGAGCGCGGCAGCGGCGGCGCGGCGCGGCTCCGCTTTCTTCACCGGCGCCGGCACGGGCACGTCGTCGTTCACGTCGGTGGTGGTGGGCGCGTCGGTGGCGAGAGCGGACGGAGTGACGATGCTGGAGACCGATGAGACGGCTTCGGTCGCGGCGGCTTCGGTCGCGGCGGCTTCGGTCGTCGCCGGCTGCGGTGCAGCGGGCTGCGGTGCAGCGGCTTCGGTCGGAGCCGGCGCGGCGGCTGGTTGCGCGACGACCGGCGCGATGCCGAGCAAGGTTTGACTGCCCAGCGGGTTCTTGGCGGCGCGGCTCGCCGCGGGCGGGACTACGATGCTTTGGCCACTGGTGACGGGCGGCTCGGAGCGCTGCGCCGGCGCCGACGTTGCCACCGGCGGCTCGGAGCGCGACGGAATCACGGGCGCGATGCCGAGCAGCGTTTGCTTGCGATGCGGGCTCTGGCTGGCTACCAGCGGCGTGCCTCGGGCGGGCGCGTTGATGAGCGGTGTCGTGACCGCCGACGCCGACGGCGCGGCGGTCACGAGCGGCGTGGTCAGCGCCGAAGGTCGGGTGGAGGGTGCCGCTAGCGGCGTCTCGGTGGCGGAGGGGCGCGACGAGGTGGGTCGGGGCGCGGCCGAAGCGCGCGGCACGGGCGTCTTGATGGGCCCGGCCGGGCTCGAGGACGGGCGAGGCGCAGGCGACGCTGCTAAAGGCGGCGAGGACGGCGCCGCCTTGGGAGGGGAGGACGGCGCTGCTTGCAGCGACGAGGACGGCGCTGCTTGCGGCGGCGAGGACGGCGCCGCTTGCGGCGGCGAGGACGGCGCTGCCGCGCTCATCTGCGGCACACGCGCGGGGGCCGGGAGCTCCTCGGCACCCCACTCGGAGTCGATTTCGTCGGTTGGCGGTGCGATGGACGGCAGAGGGGGCCTGGCGCTCACACGTTCGCTCTCGGATCGCTTGTCAGTCATCGCCCTTCAATTGGGCTTTTCATGGCCCGGCGAACAAATCAAGCGCGCACGCATTCCGGTCCCCGAAAGTACCTCAATTGGCCAGTTTCAGCGGACGTTTCCGTCGATGCCACACCGAGTCATTCGGATCTGGGAACCTCTCGCGCTACCCCGGGCCAGGGCAGGCAAGAGAACGAGCACCTAGTCTTCTCGCGTCGCGCCCGAGAGCCGCTGCTTGAGCAAGTCTCCGAGCGTACCGAAGCCGCCCTCGGCCTTGAGCTTCTGGCGATACTCTTTGTGCGCGCGCCGCTCTTCTTCTTCGGCGTGGCCCTTGATGCTGAGCTTGGGCTCCCCGGTGCGCGGATCGACGTCGAGGACCTTGGTGTCGAGCACCTTGCCGGCCTTGAAGTGCTTGCGCAAATCGGTCCCGCGCTGGGTGCCGGTTTGCCCGGCCGGGATGAAGCCGCGCGACTGCCGTCCCATCACGCCCAGCACGCGCACGATCAAGCCAGGAGCGTCGGCCTTGACGACCTCGACCTTGATGAGACCGCCGCGCTCGATGCGCTGAACCGGCTCGTTGGCGCGCTCGCCAGTGGGAGCCGGCAGCAGCGTCACCTTCTTGCTGCGCATGTCGAAGTTCGAGACGATGACCTCGAGCTCTTGACCCTCTTTGAGGATGTCTTTGGCGTGCTCGACGCGATCGAAGGCCAAATCGGCCACGTGCACCAAGCCTTCGATGCCCGGCTCGATCTCGACGAAGGCGCCGAAGCGCTCGAGCCGCGTCACCTTGCCGGTGTGACGGCTGCCGCGCGCGAACTTCTGCCGCGCCTCGCCCCACGGATCGGCGATCAGCGCCTTGCGGCTCAGCCAAATCTTGCCCTTCTCGTCGATCTTGATGATCTTGACCTCGAGCTTTTCGCCCGGTTTCACGATCTCGTTCAAGGGCGTGCGCGGGTCGTGGCTGGCTTCGGTGACGTGCACCAAGCCTTCGAGGTTTTCGGCTTCGGGCAGGGCCACGAAGGCGCCCCACTCGACGACGGTGCGTACGACGCCCTGCATGACGGCGCCTTCTTGCAACAGCGTCAGGGCGTGCTTGCGTCGCTCGTGGGCTTCGGCCTCGAGCATGGGGCGGCGCGTGACGACGACGTCGCGGCCGGCCTTCTCGTACTGCACGACCTTGAACTCCAGGCGCTGCCCGACCAAGGAGGCGAAGTTGGCGTTCTGCGGATGGAGATCCATGCCGGAAGCGGGCGCGAACGCGCGCAGCCCGTAGATGTCGACCTCGATGCCGCCCTTGATCACACCGGTGACCAAGCCGCTGACGAGCGTGCCGTCCTTGTGGGCCTGCTCGACCTTGGGCTTGATTTCCTCTTCGCGCAGGGGTTTCCGCGAGAGAACGACGAGGCCGCCGCGAATGCCGTCGTTGTGAACGCGGGCGACGAAGCGGTCGCCAATGGTCGGCACCAGGTCGTCGGCTTCCATCTCCGAACGGTCGAAGATGGCCAACGCTTTACCGGACAGGTCGATCATCACCGCGGTGTCGAGGACAGCGGTGACTTTGCCGAACACCTCTTCACCCACGTGGAACGGGGCGCGGTCGCTGGCGCGGTGCGGCTTGTGGCGGGACTGCTCGCCTTCTTTTCCGCCCGCGGCGGCGTGCTCGCTCGGCTTCTTCTTCTTGCGGCGGCGGCGCTTCTTCTTCGGTGCGCCCGGCACGACACTGCCGTCGGCCGCGGTGGCCTCGCCGGCTTCGGGGGCTTCGCTGTCGCCCTCTTCGCCGTCGTCTTCACCAGCGTCGCCAGCGTCTTCGCCGGCGGGCGTTTCGGCCGCGCTCGACTCTCCGCTCGCGCTCGACGCTTCGCTCGCAGCCGCCTCGGCCGTGGGTGCGCCGCCGTTCGGTTCCCCAGACGTGGTGTCGCCCGCTTGGCTGTCGGCTTGCTCGGTCACGGTTTCGGTTTCAGGGGCGGTCATGGGGTGGCTCGGCGGCGTATATCGTGCCTCAGGGCGCCTGCCAATTGGGGCGCGCTTCGGCAGTCGGGGGAAGGCGAATGTGAAGGGGGAGCTGGGTTGGGAAAGTGGCTAACGAGTGATTGGCAGGTGGCGATTTTGGCCGCCGCTCCGATCGATGTTCAGTACCGCGGCGGCAGCTGTGGCATTCAGGCTATCGATGAGGCCACGCGCGACGGCCGTGAAGGCCTCTGCTGGCGGTGAGCCGGGGGCGGCCTCGACCACCGGAACCCCAGCGTCGCCCCATTTGCGCACCTCGGGGAAGAGCGGGATCTGACCCAAGAGGGGCGCCCCGGCAAAGTCGGCGATCTTTTGCCCGCCGCCGGAGCCGAACAGCTCGTGCTTCTCGTTGCACTTGCCGCACACGAAATAGCTCTCGTTCTCGACGACGCCGACGATCGGAATACCGACCTTCTGGTTCATCGAAACCGACTTGTACACGTCTTGCAACGCGACTTCTTGCGGCGTGGTCACGATCACGGCGCCGTTCGAGCGCACGCGCTGCGACAACGTGAGCGCGATGTCGCCGGTGCCGGGCGGCAGATCCAAGAGCAGAAAATCCAAGTCGCCCCAGTCGACGTCTTTCAAGAATTGCAGCAAAGCGCCGTGCAGCATGGGCCCGCGCCAAACCACCGCGCTCTTGGCGTCTTCCAGCAAGAAGCCGATGCTCATCAGCTTCACGCCGAAGCGCTCGAGCGGCTGGATGCGCTTGCCGTCGCTCATGGGCTGCCCA
>JBEQSW010000360.1:0-4051 GCA_040348565.1 Myxococcales bacterium
AAATCTCGCCCCGCAATCCCCCGGCGAGGGTCGAGAGAAAGCGCGCCGCTCGTGGCCGAGGTAGCCCTCGCTGGGCGTCGGCCTCGAAAGCGCGCTCGGCAGAATAGTCTCACCGTAGCGTTTCGGCGCTCGCAAGTAAGCGGAGGACAACGACGCCACCGACTCTCGCGATGGCGTGAAAGTTGCTGAGAGCTGCACATGACTTCAGTCGCTGAGCCCCGTCCGGTCGACGCCGAGGGCCGAGTCATAGCCAATAAGTACCGGCTCGAGCGGCTGCTCGGTGAAGGCGGTATGGGTGAGGTGTGGCGGGCCTTTCATCTCCAGCTAGAGGTTCCCGTCGCGGTCAAGCTGCTGCGCGCCGAGGTCAACGCCGTCGAGCTGCAGGAGCGGCTGCGAGTCGAGGGGCGCGCCATCGCCAAGTTGGTTCACCCCAATATCGTGCGCGTGTTCGACATCGGCGAGTCCGAGTCGGGCGAGCCGTTCATCGTGATGGAGTTGCTGAACGGCGAAAGCCTCGGCACCATCCTCGAGCGCGGCGCCTTGACGCCGGTGAGCGCGCTGCAATTGCTGTTGCCAATCGCGGAGGCGCTGGCGTTGGCTCACTCACGCGGCATCGTGCATCGCGATCTCAAGCCTGACAACATCGTCATCGCGAACGAAGGCACGCTGCTGCAGCCCAAGCTCCTCGACTTCGGCATCGCCAAGATGCGTAGCGCGCTCGTCACCGGCGGCCCGACGTTGACCCAAAGTGGCGTGCTGCTCGGCAGCCCCGAGTACATGTCGCCCGAGCAAGCCTACGGCCGCGCCGATATCGACGAGCGTTCGGACGTGTGGGCGTTTTGCGTGGTGCTGTACGAGGCACTCTCGGGCCAGACTCCCTTTCGCGGCGAAACCTGCCAAGAGATCTTGCGCAGCGTCGTGCAGGAAGAAGTCATCCCGTTGGAAGCGTTCGCCGGCGTTGATCCGGCGCTCTCCGAGCTGGTGCAAAGCGGCCTCGCCAAGGACCGCGATGCGCGTCCGGGCTCCATCTTCGAGCTCGGGCGCGACCTTGCCGCCTGGCTCAGCGAACAGGGCGTGCGTGAAGACGCTAGCGGCTCGTCCCTCGAAGCCAAATGGCTGGCTCGCTCGAAAGAGATGGCTTCGTCGCCGTCTACCTACGACCACGATCGCGTCCCCGACTACGACCAAGCGACGCTCGTCTCGGTGGTTCACGGGCTACCGCGACAAAGTCAGCCCCACTTCGGCTTTACCGTTCCCCCTCGTCCTCGTCGCGCTTGGCGGTCGGTGCCGAGCGCGCTGGTCTTGGCCGTAGCCGTCGCGGGCACTGCTTTGTGGCTGATTCGCCATCCTGGCGAGGGGTGGGCTCCTCGCGCAGCGGCTCTGTTGCCCAACGCGCCCGCCGCGGTGGCAACCGCGCCTCTGGCCGCGGAGGCATCGGTGGTCGAGGTCCCAGCCCTTGCGGTAGAGCCTGCCGTGATGGCCAGTGGCGGCGAGCGCCCCGTGCCGGTGATACCGGTAGAGTCATTGCGTCCTGAGCGCGTGCCGGCTCGCGCGCGAGTGGCGGTGCCCGCGACCCCGCCCAGCTTGCCGCGAGCGTTACCGCGCCGCGACAAGCACGACGAGCTCATCAATCCCTACTGAGGCGCGGCCGCGGCCCAGGGGCGGCCGCCATTTGCCGACCGTCGCGACGAGATGCCTCGGGTGTGACCGGGTTCGAGGCAGGATGCGACACAAACGCGCGCTTTGGACACAGGGCCAAGCAGGAAATCAGCGGGGCCGCTTGGCACAGTTGCTGCTGTGGGGGGTCTGTTGCCATGGACCAAGCCGCCACCAGCGCTGCCTCACTCCAAGCTGATTCTTCTTCCACGAGCCCCAGTTTCGTCGTCGGTATCGGTGCTTCCGCCGGCGGCTTGGAAGCCCTCGAACGCTTCTTCGACCGCGTACCGGACGACTCGGGCATGGCCTTCGTGGTCGTTCAGCATTTGTCCCCCGACTTCAAGAGTCTGATGGACGAGATCTTGTCTCGGCGCACCAAGTTGCCCGTGTGCTTGGTGCAAGACGGCATGAAGGTCGAAGCGGACCGCGTGTACCTGATCCCGGCCAAGAAGGAGATGATCATCTCCGGCGGGCGACTGCGGCTCAGTGACCGCGCACGCGACCAAGAGCTGTCGCTGCCGATCGACGTGTTCTTCCGTTCGCTGGCCCAAGACTGTGAGTCTCGTGCCGTCGCGGTCGTGCTGTCCGGCGGTGGCAGTGACGGCTCGCGCGGCATTTGCGACGTTCATCACGCGGGCGGGCTGGTGCTGGTTCAAGACCCCGACAGCGCCCAATTCGACGGCATGCCGCGCAGCGCGTGCGACGCCGGCGTGGCCGACGTCATCTTGCCGCCTCATGAAATGCCTGGATTTTTGCAGGCGCATGCGTCCGGCACTAGCCCCCAATCGAGCGAAGGACACGTGGAAGGGCGCGGCATGGTCGCTGTCTACCGCATGCTCGAAAAGGAGTTCGGGATCGACTTTACTCACTACAAGCCCAGCACCGTCACACGTCGCATCGAACGCCGCTTGCAGTTGTCGCGGGTGGATCACATCGATACCTACGTGGAGCGCTTGCGAGAAAACCGCGAAGAGCTGGACGTCCTCTATCGCGATTTGCTGATCGGCGTGACGCGCTTCTTTCGGGACGAAGAAGCCTTTCAGCTGATGGAGGAGAAGCTGTTGCCCGAGCTTTGGCAGAGCCTGCCCCGGGACGTGCCGCTGCGCGTTTGGGTGGCGGGCTCGGCCACCGGCGAGGAAGTGTACTCATTGGCGATCTTGCTGTACGAGCTCAACCAGAAGCTCGGCGAGCGCGCGGTGAAGATCTTCGCGACCGACGTGCACCATGGCTCGCTCGAAGTGGCGACGAGGGGCTTGTACGACGAGCAAGCAGTGGCCGGCGTCTCGCCCGAGCGCCTGCAACGCTACTTCTTGCGGCGCGGTCAGAGTTACCAGGTTGCCCCGGAAATTCGGCAAATGGTGGTGTTTGCCGCGCACAACGTGATCAAAGACGCGCCGTTCACGCGCGTGCATCTGGTCAGTTGTCGCAACATGCTGATCTACCTGCAGCCGGCGGTGCAGCAGAAGGTCCTGAGCCTGTTTCGCTTCTCGCTCAGCCCGGGCGGCCTCCTGTTCCTCGGCCCCAGTGAGAGCCTCGGTACCTTGTCGCAAGACTTCGAGACCGTCGACAAGCATTGGCGCATCTACCGCAAGGGCGGCGATGCGCGCAGCTCGGTCGAAGCGCCGCGGCCCTTCGCTCGCACCAGTCGACCCAATTTGGCCTTGCGCTCGTCGCTCTCGGTCAACCGCTATTCCATCCCGCAACTGTTGGGCGTGTACGACGCGCTGCTGAGCGAGGTCATGCCGGCGAGTCTGCTGGTCAACGACGCGGGCGAGCTGGTGCACGTCTTCGGCGGCGCCTCCAAGTTCGTGCATCTGCAAGACGGCAGACAGGGGCTGGGCGTGTTGGACGTGGTGGACGGCCAGCTCAAGACGGTGTTGGCCGGGGTGCTGAAACAGTCCCTCCGGCTTTCGGCGCCGCTCACCTTTCGCAGCGTTCAGGTGACCGACGGGGACGCCAGTGGCAATTACCAGGTCACGGTGCGGCCGTTTTCGGCTCTCAATGATGGCCGGCCACACTACCTGATAGCGCTCGAACGAAACGAGGAGTCGACCGAGCTGTCGCAGCCGCGCGACGTGCGCGACGTGCGCGACGTGTCCAACGTTTCCAGTGAGCAGCTCAGCTTGCTCGAGGCCGAGCTCCGCTACACCAAAGAGAACCTGCAAAGCACCACCGAAGAGCTGGAAACGAGCAACGAAGAGCTGCAGGCCACCAACGAGGAGCTGCTCGCGTCCAACGAGGAGCTGCAAAGCACGAACGAAGAGCTGCAAAGCGTGAACGAGGAGCTGTACTCGGTAAACGCGGAGTACCAGCGGAAGATCGGTGACTTGACCCAGCTGGCCAACGACATGGAAAACCTGCTGGCCAGCACCGACATCGGCACGGTGTTCTTGGA
>JBEQSW010000366.1:0-2862 GCA_040348565.1 Myxococcales bacterium
CCGCCCTGGCGGGCCATGGTGACGGCGGAGCGCGCCTCCGTCACGGAGTCCATCGCGGCGCTCACGATCGGGATATTCAGCTCGATGGTGCGCGTGAGGCGCGAGCGAACGTCGGCTTCCGCCGGAAGGACCTCACTGTACGCGGGCACGAGCATGACGTCGTCGAACGTCAAGCACTCGCGAAGATTACGGTCAAACATGGCCGAGTGTACTTAAGAATTTGCGGAGCGCAATCGGCTGCCGAAGCCACCGCGTTCGCGCTGTCTGCCCGCCGCCCGCCAGCGCGGATGCGCCGCGAAAGCCGTTTATGGCGCGCGACCGCGGATGTGCTTGATTTTTGGCGGATCCGCCTCGAAAATCAGGGGCTTGGGTAACGGGAGCCTGCTACCTCCGCCGCCGCCCGCGGTGCCGGCCGACCTGACTCGTGCCACGGCGCGTTACAAGCGCCATGCCTGGCTCGCGGTCGCAGGCTTGCTGGCCTTCGTCGGGCTGTACGTCTCACTGACGGGCTGGTTCTGTTGGACGGCGTTCCGCTTGTTCCGCGATCTGTTTCGCGGTGGTGAAGACGCGTTCTTCGACTTTTTGGGCGGCGCGCTTTCGGCGCTGCTGGGCGTGTTCTTGTTGGGGGCGCTGTTCTTCATCAAGTCGGGTGGCAAAGCCAGCGATTTGGAGGTGACGGCGGCCGACGAGCCCGAGCTGTTTCGGTTCTTGAACGCACTGGCCGACCGCGCTCGGGCGCCGCGTCCGCACCGCGTGTTCTTGTCGATGCGAGTGAACGCGGCGGTGTTCTACGACCTTTCGTTCATCAACCTGTTGTTTCCGACCAAGAAGAACCTGGAGATTGGTCTCGGCCTCGTCAACACCCTGAATCTGAGCGAGATGACGGCGGTGTTGGCGCACGAGCTCGGGCATTTTGCCCAGCGTTCGATGGCCGTCGGGCGCTGGGTGTACATCGCGCAGCAGGTGGCGGGCCAAATCGTGGCGTCGCGCAGCTGGCTCGACCGCGCGCTGGCCGCACTGTCCTCGGTCGACCTGCGCGTAGCGTGGATTGGCTGGTTGATGCGCATCATCGTCTGGTCGATCCGCTCGCTGCTCGATACCGCGTTTGGTTTGGTGATTCTGGCCCAACGCGCGCTCGGGCGTGAAATGGAGTTTCAGGCCGATCTGGTCAGCGTGTCTTTGACCGGCAGTGACGCGCTGGTGCACGCGCTGCATCGGCTGGGCGCGGCCGACGGCGCCTGGAGCAACGCGCTCGGTATTGCCGCGCGTGAAGCGGGCGCCGGACACGCGGTGCCGGATCTGTTCGCGCTGCAGACGCGCATCATCGAGCGCATGGCCGGCATCTTGGACGAGCCCAAGCACGGCGCGTCGCCGGAGCTGCCACCGGGCGGCCGGCAGGAGCACCGCGTCTTCGAGCAACAGCTGGCCGAGCCTCCGCGCATGTGGTCGACCCATCCGGCCAATCGCGATCGTGAGGACAACGCCAAGCGCGTGTACGTCGAGGCCGCGCTCGATGCCCGGCCCGCGTTCTGCCTGTTCGCCAACCCCGAAAAGCTGCGCTTGCAAGCTACCGCGCGGCTGCTCGAGGAAGCGGCGGGCAACAAGAAGCTCGAGCCGTTGAGCCCCGCGGCGGCGTTGGCGGCGGTGGACAAGCGCTTCGATCGGCCGCACTTGGCGCAGCGCTATCGCGGCGCCTACCTAGGCCGCTCGGTGGTGTTGCACGAAAAATCGAGCGAAAAGCTGTTCGGTGAGCCGGTGCCGGCCGACGCCTTGAACCGGGCCTTGGCCCAGCTTTACCCCGAGGCGCTGGCCGCCGACTTGCGCGATCTGCGGCAGCGCCAAGAAGAGCGCGTGCACTTGGAGGCGCTGCGCGACGGCCTGCTGGACGCCCCCGGCGGCGTGATTCGCCATCGCGGCCAGGTGATCCAGCGTCGGGCGTTGGTGTCGGTGCTGGCCCAAGTGACGAGCGAGACCGAAGCCGTGCGTCGTCGGGTCGAAGAGCACGATCGCCTGTGCCGCTCGGCGCACCGCTCGGCGGCGCGCACGTTGGGTCGCGGCTGGGAAGATTTTCTGTACGGGCTTTCGCGGTTGCACCACTACGCGGCCCACATCGAAGCCAACTTGGAAGACGCGCGTGGGCACTTGGCCAACGTGTACGCCATCGTGACCGCCGACGGCCGCGTCACCGCCGCCGAGCGGCAGCGCCTGGTGATGGCCAGCACCGAGGTGCACACGGCTTTGCGCGAAATCTTCGAGCAGAGCATGGTCGTCGAGCTACCGCCCGTGGCCATGCAGCGCTTGATCGAGCTGATGGCGCTCGAGAAAGAGGAGAAGCTGCCGGCCACCTGGGCCGACGTGCTGCCGAAGAATTTCTCGCTGCCGCTGCCCAGCGCCGAGAACATCGGCGACTTTTTGGGCGTGCTCGACAGTTGGGTCGATGGCGCGCTCGGCGCGGTAGGCGCCCTGGAGCGCGTCAGCCTAGAGCTGCTGGTCGAGGCGGAGGCTCACGTGCACCAGGCGTTTTTGGACCAAACGGACCCGGGCGTCTCGCCCGAGCCGCCGGAAGTGCCGAAGCGCTACCCCACGCTCGCGCGCGGGCAGGAGCGCAGCCGGCAAAAGCGCCTGGGCTGGTGGGATCGCTTCCAAACCGCCGACGGCTTCTTCCCGTCGGCGGCGCGCTTCGTGGTCGCGGCTACCATCTTGGGCGGGGTGCTCGCGTTCGGCGGCACCATCGGGCACCCCACGTTGACGTTGCTCAACGGCTTGGGGCTGCCGGTGGTGGTCGACGTGCAAGGGCACAAGGTTGCGCTCGAGCCCGGTGATCACCGCACGCTCTCGCTCGAGAAAGAGAAATACCTGTCG
>JBEQSW010000369.1:0-31551 GCA_040348565.1 Myxococcales bacterium
GCTGTGCTGCCCGGCGGCTTCGGCCGAACGGCGCAGCTGCAAGTCGACGCCGAGCGGCAGGTGCGCTTGACGGTGCGCGACGCGGACGGCTTGCCGTGGATTGACGTATTCAAAGAGCGTGGCACGCCGCTCGTGCTCTCGCTCGGTGGCGAGCGGCTCGCGCACGCCGTGATCGAAGAACGAGCTGCGCCCACCGCGACTGCGGCCGTACACCACCAATTCGACGCACAGGCAGGCAGCCCGCAGACCTTGCAGACCTTGGCCCAACTGGAGCCGCAGCCGAATCCGCGCGGGGACAACGAGCTGTTCGCGATGTTGTTCACCCGCCCCTTCGGTCGCCAGGCCTTCGCCGATTACGAGCGCACGAAGGAGAAAGAGGCGCCGCCGGTGTTCGGCATCTCGCGGGATGACACGGAACGCATGAGCTCGTTGCTCGAGCACGTCAGCGAGATCGAGCGCGATCGCCGCTACACCTCTGCCGGCGCGGGCGTCACCGCGGCCGCGCTACTGGTGCCGATCGGCGGCTGGCTCATGTATCGCGGCCAGAATCTGGAGGGCGATCGCGACAGCCGGCGCACCGTGAGCGCGACCGGCTGGACACTGGCAGGCCTGGGCGGTTTGAGCTTGGGCTACGGTGGCCTGCAACTGCTCTGGCGCTCTCGCGGTGAAAAACTGCACGAGGAATTCGTGCACGGCTTGACCGTCGGGGACGACCCTGCGCTGCTCGTGGCCCGCGCCGAGAATGGCTTGCACGAAACGGCGGCCTTCTATCGCAAGTCGCGCCTGACGCTACGCTGGAGCGGCGGAGCCATGATGGGCTTGTCGGCGGCGATGCTTGCTTTGACCGAAGCTCGAGCGTCTAGCAGCCGTAGCGTGTACGAAGCGTGGGGTAGCCGCTTCGCGTATGGGAGCCTGCTGCTAGCGGGCGGCGGCCTCTTTGCCAGCAGCTTCATCGAGACCCCGATCGAGCGTTTCGCTCGGCTGTGGGACGCGGATCCAGGAATTCGACGCCTGCCGCGGGTATCGCTGGCTCCGCTGCCCGGTGGGGCTGCCTTCGCGCTGCAAGGCGAATTCTAAACATCACGCTCGACAAAAAGGGAGACGACGATGAGACATCGCTGGTGGTCGATTGCTATCTCGTGCGGCGCTCTGCTGAGCGGCTGCTCGGAGCCGGCAGACAACAGCCAAGCTCCTGACGGATCGCTACCTCGAGACGAGGCGGTGGCCCAGCTGCGCGCGGCTGACTACGAAGCACTTTGCGACGCCGTCAACGTGCCTCAGGGGGGCTACGGAAAGCAGCAGGTCTGTGCCGACGGCGCCAGCCAACACACCGATGCCGACCAACCGAGCTGCGTTCGAGCTCTGACCACCCTCGCCTCCGTCTGTGGCGGCGCCGCGGCGCAGAGCGCCGGTTGTGCCTGCACGCTCACGGTGGGCCAAAGCGTAGACTGCGCGTTGGCTCAAGGAACGGATCTTTGTCGTGACGTCACTGAATGCGAACCGGTCCGCCGTTGCCTGCCCGGAGACGACAGCCCATGACCGCCAAATTCTTTGCTTTGCTCGCGCTCGGCGCCAGCCTCGGACTCGTGACCGCATGCAGCGCCGCTCGATTTCATGCGTGACCGCCGGCGAAGCATTCCCCGCGTGTATCGACGAGCGGCGCGCCCGAGTCGCGTGCGCTGGCGAGAACCCCCAGTCCGAAGCGCGTGAGTCGAACGGCTCGCCCGTTCCCTGTGCCGACGCAGACGCCGCGTGGCAAGCCTGTGCGGGGTGAGAAGGAGCCCGGCTCCGTGCTACGACGTGCACGTGAGCCGGACAGAGCTTTCAGGAGTCAGCGTGGCGGGCTTGGAGACCTGCATCGAGGTGCCGCAGGTCAAGTTGCTGCTCGACCTCGGGAGCTGCTCGCGCACGGCCGTCAATCAACCGGTGGTGTTGCTCAGCCATGGGCACCTGGACCACATGGGAGCGATCGCGCAGCACGCCGCGCGGCGCTCGCTGCTGGGTATGTCGGAGGGCACGTACGTGGTACCGCGCCGCATCGCCTCCCAGGTCGAAGACCTGTTCAATGCGGCGGGGCGGCTCGACGGCCAGGTAATCCCTCGCCGCGTGGTCGCGCTCGAGCCCGGAGAGGAGCACCCACTCGGCAAGGGGCGCGTCGTGCGAGCATTCGAGACGTATCACCGCGTGCCGAGCCAGGGGTACACGGTGTGGGAAACCCGCAGCCGCCTGCTCCCGGAATTTCGGGAATTGCCCGGCATCGAGCTCGGTAAGCTGCGCCGCAGCGGCGCGGTGCTCGACGAGCGCTACCAAGCCGCCCTGCTGTCGTTCACCGGAGACACGCGCGTCGAGGTGCTGGAGCGCACCGCCGAGCTTGCTCAAAGTGAGTGTCTGGTCATCGAGTGCAGCTTCTTGGACGAGCTCGTACCCACTCCCCAAGCCCGAGAGATGGGCCACATCCACTTGGACGAGCTGGTCGCCCGCGCCGAGCTTCTCTCGCAAGCGGACATCGTGCTCAGCCACTTTTCGGCGCGCTACGGCGCCAACGACGTAGCTCGAATCCTGCAACGCAAGCTGCCGGACGAGCTCCGGAAGCGGGTGCGGATCCTCACCGGCCCTACCAGCCCTGCGTCTCGAGCGCCATAGTCCGCTACACGCCGGCGGCTTGAATGCTCGAGCGCGACATGACCCCGAGCTAGCGATACATACGATCGATGCGCTGTTCCGGCGAGCACGGATCGAAAGCGAGCAGCGCCAGGAAAAACAGCCATTCTGCCGGCTTCATCGCCAGATAGATCAGGTTCGCCAACCAGCGGTGCCGAATGTAGCCGCAAATCGGAATGGCCAGGCGATCGTAGCAGGTCCGCGCCGCCTTACCCACGCGCGGCCAACGAGTATGCAGCAGATCTTCGAACGCGTTGGCGACCGCCAATTGACGATTGACGATAATGATCCGTCCGCGGCGCAGGCCTAGTCGTTCCGGCCGGACCAACGCGGGGTGCCCGTGCGCAGCGATCGTGCACAGGTAGTGTCCGCTGCAGCTGGGATACGTGAGCTCCAGCGGCAAGGTGGAAAGCGAGTGCGTGCAGGTGCGCGCGAACACATCGAGCGCGCCGCGCGGGTGGCCGCGCCACCAGGCCAGCAACAGGGCGTAAGCGCCCAGCACGAGCGGCAGCCGCAGCAAGCCCTGCGGCAGCCTCTCCCGCCCAGAAGGCTCGCCGTGCTCGGCGCGGGTGCGCAGCCGGCGAGCCAGCTCTCGCCAAAACAAGACGATGGCGAGAAACGGAGTCAAGAGCGGCAGGGAGAACGGAAAAAGCAGCAGCCATGGCAACAAATCGAGCAATTGAACGGCCACCGCGACGTGCAGCACGACTCCGCACAACAGCAGCGCCACGACCCACGGCTCCACTCGGGCCGGCAGGTCGTGCTCGCGGCGACGAGAAAGCCAATACCCGCCGACGGCCAGGAAATGCAGCAACAGCAACCCGTAAACGTCCGGGCTGGCCAAGGCGCGATAGGCCTCGCTCGGACACGGCAATTGGCACGGCCCGGTCATTTCCTGGTTCGCGACGACGCCCCAGATCGGTAGGAGCAGGAACACCAGGACCTTCAGCGCGCGTCGGGTTCGACCCGACAAGAGGCTCAGCACGACGGCCACGACAAGGGCCACCAACAGCCAACCGAAGCCCGTGAGCACGTCGCGCCAAGCCCCGGCGAGGCCAAGCGCCGAACACGCGTCCGCCGCCAGCCCCGGTGCCGCCACACAAGCGGCAAACAACACCAACAGGTAGGCGACGGTCACGAGCGCACCAACCAACCTGGGGAATCTAAGCGGTGCCTCGAGCATGGCCACGCGACGGTAGTCGGTGCGACCAGGCTCGCGTGAGGAGCCTCGATGGAGCTTTGATGGAGGCCCGACATTCGAAAGAACATGCGAGCCTCGCTCGCGGATCCTTCCGCCCGCAGCCACGTCTTCACATTCGGTATCGGGCGAGGGAGCGACGCGTGGCCTGAGCGGCGCCGGGGCCCGGATCCAAATCGCCGCCCAGCGGATTGCCGCCGACGAGCAGGGTCGAGCCATTCGAGCTCAGGTCGGCTATCGACCAGAGCCCAATCGGCGCAGTCCAACCCGGGCTGCCGTCGCTTCGAATTTGGACCAACCAGGTCTCGGGCGACATGTTGAAGGAAGGCGAGTCGGCATTGGGGATCTGCCCATCGACCGAGGCGACCACGCCGCCATCCGGGGCCTGCGTGATTGACATTACCATCGGCAACACTTTCGCCCACGACGGCTCGAGCTTGGCGGACAACTTGAGGACGAAGCCGGGCTCCCCGTCGCCGACGCCCTTCGGGTTGCCGGAGTCTCGCAAGACGACGTTGTCGGGTCGGCCCCAGGAAATTTGCTGCTGGAAGGTACCAGCCAAAGCCGCCGAGCCGTCGGGGAAGCCAATGAGAGAGACGACTGTCGCACCGAACAACCACTGAACGCGCTGTACGGCGCCGTCGGCGGATAGCGCAGCGACGAAGCTCGAGTCTTGAACGGCTCGAACACCAGCTAAAGTGCACCCGGCCTTCACGGTGCCGCTCACGAGCAGGGACCCGGCCGCGACGGCGCTGATGGCGATGCCGCAACCTTTGTCGCCTAGCGGCGTCGCGTTGACCAGCGTCCCTTCACTGTCGAGCTTCAGAACGGCGGTTTGCCCCGCCTCGAACCGCCAGGCGGTCGAGCTGAGCTCGGTCGCGGTCCCGAAGGTGTATACGATGAGGTCAGCTTCGGAGTCCGCGAACGGAAACGGCACTCCGCCGGCGGCCGTTGGATCATTGTCGAGCGACCTCTCCCAGCGCACGGTGCCGTCGGCGTTCAACCGCGTTAGTTGCGGCGGCGGCGCCTCGTCTTGCGGGCCCGGCTGAATGACCCGACCCAGCAAGAGCCCACCATCTTGGGTCAGGGCCGCTCGCGAATAGGATTGGCCATCCGCGTACGTCCAAACGTACTGGCCATCGGCCGCAAACTTGCTCACGAACCAGCCCCACTCACCGCTTGGCTCATGGACCTCTTCGAGGGGACCGGGGTCGAAATCCGTCGGCCCTTGGAATGCGCCGATGACGAAGTAAGAGCCGTCGTCCAGCAGCAGCGGCTGAAAGGCTTCACTGGGAGCGTCGACTTGACCGACGTATTGGAGCCCGCAGTCTCCCGCAGCGGCCAGCTCGGTCTCGCAGTCGTCCGAGTTGCCGTCGCAATTGGCGAAGCCTCTCGCGCACGCGGCCGGCTCGCAGCTCAAAGCGGCGCTGCACATGCCTTGCGCATTCGTGAACGAACAAGCTCGCCCGCACTCGCCACAGCTTTGAGTCTTGGTCAGCTCCGAACAAGCGCGGCATGTAGCGTCGAGTCGAGATTCGCAGCCGACAGCCGAAACATCGCCGCCGCAATGGGCAAACCCGGATTCGCAAGCACCGGCCGCGACGACGCACTGCCCATCGACGCACGTGGCAGCCACGACGTGGGGAAGGCTGGCGCAACGAGCGCACGGATCTGCCCCATTGGCTCCGCCCTCCGCTTGCGCTCCGCCCTCCGCCTGGACTCCGCCCGCGTCGGTGCCCCCCTTGCTGCCGTTGCTGCCTGGCGCATCGTCAGCGGTCTTTCCGCAATCGATCAAGGCGGCCGCCAGCAGCAACGCCGCGACCGCGCCACGCAGCACGGGGGCGCCGCGACGCGCGTTTACGGCCCACGTCGCTACCGTTGCGTCCATTCCCCTAACCATCCGCTTCGAGCTCATAGACCCAAGGGGTGACTCGAATTGGCCGGACCGGATCAGGATTTTTGAGGAGCGAGCCAACGAAATGACCCAGCGCCGCGCATTTGCGGCTTCGATTCGCAGATGGCGGCGACGACACCGCCGAAAAACTGCAATCTCGCCGGTTGGGCGCGTGCCGTCGTGGGCTCTCGTGTGGCACGATGAGCCTCAGGTAGGCGTGGACTGGGAGCGATCTGATGAACGTGCGTTACACGAGCATTCTGGCGTTTGGATTCCTGGCGGCATGCGGAGGCTCGGCCGCGCGCGACCGCCAGGAGTCTCCGTCGGCGAACGATGCAGGCGCGGCAGGAAATAGTGCCGCTGGCGCCGGGGAAGACGGCGCGAGCGGCGGCACGAGCTCGTCCGGCGCGGTAGGCGCGGTGGGAACCATGGGCGGAAGCCGCCCCTCCAGCGGCGGCAGCGCCGCCAATGGCGGACATGCCGGACGACCCGGCAGTATGGGGGGCACGAGCGCGGGCCCCACCTTGCAACTGCCTCCGGGCTGCGAGCCACGTGGTCGCACGGAAACCGCCGACACGTGCTCGTTGGCCGTCTACTGCGACACGGCTTCGCAGCTGACCAACTGTTTCCGCCTTCCCAATTCGGACCGCTGGCAGTGTCAATGCGACATCCAACACAAGGACCGCATCTATCAGATGGAAAAAGCGCCCGGCCTCCAGGCATGCGCGCTGGCCGCGTCCTTGTGCTCGGAGGACGAGCTCGACTTGGGCGACGAGACGTGTGAACCGACCAGCGAAAACAGCGCCGAAACCAACTGCAGGGTCGACCTGACGTGCAGCAAGCCGATCGAGCTTGGCCCCGACAGCGACGCTGAAGCATGGCTCGTGCGGCTCGGCTCGGCGTTTTGCAACGAGGCCCAGTCGGGCAAATCTTTCGACTGCGGTTGCAAGTACGCAAACACGGTGAGCGACTACGATTTGCTGGTCGATAGCGGCGCGCCCGATTGCCGACCGCTCGTCGATTTTTGCATGACCGGCGCCTCGCCCGATTTCACGGGCGACGAGCAATGCTTGCTGACGAACACAGCTTCGAGCAGCGAGGGCTGCGAGCGAACCGAAGCCTGCGCCAATCCGATGCCCCTGGCTGGCGCGGTCAGCCTGGCGAAGATCGGGCCCCGCTACTCCAACTGCACACCCCGCTTGGGCGGCGGCTCCGACTGCTACTGCTCCGGTCGAGACTTCACGTTCGATTTTCAACTGCCCGACGATCCGGACGACGCAAGCTGCGCGTCTTCGATCTTGAACTGCGCGCCCGACGCCGTCATCACCGCAACCGGCTCGCCGAGCTGCGAGCCCACATCGTCGACCTCGTACACGGACTCGTGCGAGGCCGATCTGGACTGCCTTCAAGACGCGACGGTCGACGACCGAGAAATCGTGGCTAAAGGTAGGCTGTTGGTCGCTTGCGCACGGGTCCAAACCGGCATGCCCTGGTGGTGCTCGTGCGCGTCCGATCAACAGACGGCGCGGTTTCAGATGGGCGACGCGCAGCTCAGCGCCTTGCAAGCCTGCGGCCAAGGCTCCACCGAATGCCTCGACCACCTCGACGTCCACGTGGGCCCCTACGGAGAGTTCATGCAGCCTCCTAGCCCGCTGCCATAGCGGCGCGACGATGCGGGGCGCCAGCAATGATTGGCCGGCGCCCACCTCGTTCCGAACGCCGATCTTTCAGTCCTTGTCAGCCGAGAGCTCGCGAACACGCTGCAGGGCGACGTGGCTTCTCAGCTCGGGATAGGGCTTCGAGCCCATCAGGCCCTTCCACAGAATACGGTTGAACTTGGCGGTGGGCACTTGGTCGGCCTCGGAGAAGTCGAAGCCGGCCGTGGCCTTGGCCCAGTATTGAGCGCTGTGCTGCGGTTGCACGAGCTCTCCCGGTGCATACGTAGCGCCGAGCGCGGTGACCAGAGACGCGACCTCCGTGGTTTGCAGCACGGTGGACGCCTCGGCGGCGTAGGTCCAGCTGCCCGAAGAGTGGACATCGAAGATATCCGTCATCGGTGACTGGAAGGCCGTGTTCAGGTTGAGGTGCTCCGTGCCCAAGAGGTCTTCCATCGTGCGGATGGCGTTGACCTGTGAGTAGTGAGTGCTGACCACGGCGCCTTGCTTGACGTACGGGCCCGCGACGTAGGTGGTGGCCCGGTGCGAGTCGACGTGGTCCGGTCCGTCTTGGCAGTCGTCTTCGGTGACGACGATCAAGGTGTCGGCCGCGTACGGACTGTTCGCCACCGCTTGAACCAGGAGCCCGACCGACAGATCGTTGTCGGCTTGCTGCGTCTCGGGCGTGTTGATGCCGCCCAGAGCGGTGCTGAAGTTGCCCATATGATCATGGCTCAGGCGCACGAGCGACAGGTTCGGCAGGTCGCCTCGAGCTACGAATTGGTCGAACTCGCGCTTCCACTCCTGGTAGCGCCACAAGTCGGGGTACGCATTGTCGTAACCGCGATAGTAGACGTCGGTGAACGGCGCCAGATCGGACGAAAGCGACGCGACTTGTACCTCTCCGGCCGCGAACGGCGAGCTGATCGGCGCCGCCTTGGTACCGATACTGCCGATGTTGTTGGTCAGCATGCCGTAGTTGCGAACGGTGCCGCCCGCTTGCAACACCGCGCGGAAGATGTAGCCGCCTTGCTCGTCGTCCGGCGCGTCCGACGACGCGTGGTTGCCAGTCCCGGTCAGGACGTTTTCAGTGCCACCCGGTAAAGCCGCGGTCGCCGCCGAGTAATTCGCCGTACCCGGTTTACCCGCCACCGCGTCGCGCTCCGCGACTGCCGCGTAGCTCACGGGAACACCGCGATTGGTGCCCTCCGACTCGTACGATAGTCCGCGGTTCACGAACGCGTAGTTGATCTGCTGAGTGATGGTCTCGACGTTCGTGACGCGGCCCTGCAGGCTCCAGGACCAGCCGTCCATGCTGCCGTCACCCGGGTCCGTGAAATGGTCGAGGGTGACGAACTTGCTCGCGAGGCTGTGCAGGCTGGGCGTGATGCGACGCGGAAACTGCGCGAGGGCGCTGTCCGTCTCCGCGCCGTTGTCGAGATCTCCGAGGACCTGATCGAAGGTGCGGTTCTCTTTGATGATGTAGATGACGTGTTTGATCTTCTTGCGCAAAAAGCGCATCGCTCGCTCGCCCTCCGGATCGGCGCTGTAGAAGTTATTTTGGGCGACTTGCGCCGTGAGGCCGTTCAAATCAGAGCGAGCGGGTACGGGAGCGGCGACGAGCGAGGCGCGCTCGAGCTGGAATTGGTACTGGTTCGACGCCTTGGCGGCGTTGCTCGCCGCGGCATTGCCGCCGGGGTAGGTGATCTCGGTGAGCGACGCGGTGCTGCCGGCCAGGTGGGCCGGATTCGGGCCAGTGACGCTCTTGCCATTGACCACGTACAGCCACGAGCCGTCCGCGCTGAAGGTCACGTCGTGCGGCTCGTAGGGCGTTGGGATGAGGCCGGTCACGGCATAGTCGTCGGCGTCCGGCTCGTGCTTGCCTCCGCGCTCGTCGTGCTTGATTCGAACTACCGCGATCGAGTTCGAGCCGGAATTCACCGCGTACAGGGTCTTTTCGTCGGGCGAGAGCGTTACCGCGAACGTGCCGGCGCCGGTGTAGCGCGCGCTCTTGTTCTCGTGCCAGGCCTTCACGTCGTGCGTGTCGTCTTCGGGCAACAGGCCTTCGGGCGCGCGCGCGTCGATTTTGGCGATGACAGCGTTCTTATGAGTGTCGATCACCGCGACTTGATCGGCGTTGTCCTGCGCGACGTAGAGGCGTCGCTCCGCGCCGTCCAGCGTCAGACCGAGCGCGTTGCCGTCCAGCTTGATGCGCTTGACCAGGTGGCCTGCCGTCGGCGAGCTGATGTCGAGGACCACGACCTCGCGATCGCGATCGGAGGTGACGTACGCGAGACGATTGTCCTTGATCACGACCGCAAACGGGAAAGTTCCACCCGCGCCGCCGGCCGTACCTTCATTGCCGACGAAGAAGGGGCGAAGATCATGCTCGTAGCGCACGGTGCCGGTCGCCGTGTCTACGACGCTAATCGAGTCGTTGTAGTTGTTCACGACGACCAGGGTCTTGCCGTCCTTGCTCATCGCCAGACCACCGGCGTTCGGGGAAACTCCCACCCCGATGCCCTTGTTGGCGTGATTCAACGGGATGGTGCCGGACTCTGCCCACGTGCCGGCGGTCTGGCTATAAATCCGCACCAGATCGTCACGCCCACCGGCCGCGTACAGGCGCGCTCCGTCGGGAGAAAACACGAGGCCGACGTGCGAGTTGGTGGGCTTGAGCACCTGCGTCAGCACGGGCGAACGTTTGCGCGCGCCGCTCACGTCGTACAAAAAGATGAACTGAGTGGATGCCTCCACGTCGGTGGTGCCGTCTGCTTTGACGAGAGAGTTCTGCCCGGCGCACAGCACGGCCAGTGTCTTGCCGTCGGGGCTCAGCTGTGAGCGTACGGCTTCTCCGGCGATGAAGTTGGGATAGGCAGGCAAGCCCGGGTTCAAAAACTGCTGCGTGGAGCCGTGCAACGCGAGCGGCGTGACGTATTGGCCGGTGGCCAGGCGTTGAGCATCTCGGGCTGGGCGCGTGCGCGCGGATTCGGCCCATTCGGCGTGCGACGTACCAAGCTCGGTCTTCGTGCTCTCCGCCCGGCCGTCGCTCGAGTCACTCGTCAAAGGAGCCGAGCTGCAAGCAGACAAAAGCGCGGTCGAGCCGGCCGCCAATAGCCATGGATTTGAACGCATGAGAGTAACCTCCAGTACGCGGGAAGTCGCAACGGTAGTTGGAGTCGATTCGTCCGCGAGTGACCTTGATGTAAAGGATGCACAACGAATGTGCGTGGAGTCGTCGCAAGCGCGTGCGCATCGAGGCATCTGATCTCGTCCGTCCTCGTCCGCGCAGCCACGCCTCGTCGCGCCCATTTCGCGTCAGATGAAATGGCGCGAGGCGCTGTCATAAATGCAGCGGCATCGCGCGAGCGTTGCGCAGCCGCAACTCAATCTTCTTCTACGCCACCTAGCCTGGCGCGAGTGGATGTCGCGCTCGGCGCAAGCCCCCGCCGAGCGTACAGGTCGGAGCCAGCGCCGGCCCACGACGTGAAAGCGGGCAAAGAGGCTCCTCACATGATCCGAATCAGCATCGCGCTCACGATCTTGACCAGTGCGCTCACGGTTGCGGCGGCCGAGCATGAGGGATCTGTCAGCGAGATCGCGGAGAGCCCGGCATCCGAAAACGACCACGCGCCAGTCGAGCAATCCCAGTCAAAGCCAGGAAAGAGTGCAGCAACGCTTGCCGCCGCGAGCGGAGCGCTCTCTCCTTTCAGTGTGGCGCCCGGCACGCCCCACGCCGCCACCGCCCTCGCGCTCAGCGGCTACGACAGCGCCGCCAAAGGTTTCCGTGCCCGCGGAGCCGCCGAAGGCCGAATATTGAAGTTTTTGACGGCGCGGGTCGAATTCGAGCACGGCCCCGCCAACGGTCCGAGCGATCGTGTGTCGGTCGGGTTGCGCGCCACCTTGTTGAACCAAGCCACTCACGGTTTGGACCTCGGCGTGCTCGCGTTTTACCAGCCGCGCGATTTTCGTGAGGAGGGTAACGTCGTCGCCGGCCTATCCCTGGCTCGGCGCTTCGACCGGTTCACCGTCATCCTGAACCCGCTCGCCGGCTCCGATCCGGAAGGTGACGATCGCTCTCTGGAGCTTCGGCTCGCCGGTCTCTACAACGCAAGCTCATGGCTGGTCGTCGGTCTCGACAGCCGCGGTCGCTACAACCTCTCGAGCGACATGAAGCGTGCCGGTCACTCGATCATCGACTGGGAGGCACAAGCCGGAGCGTTGGCCTCCTTCGGGGTGGGGCCGCTGCTCTTTACCACGCTCGTGGGGCCAAGCTTCTTGCAGCGCACATCGTTCGAGCTCGACGGCGGCCCCGGCGAGCGCCAGCTCAGCTCTGGCCTCTTGGCGATGGCTGGCGCCGGAGCGAGCTTCTAACGCGTGGGCACGCAGGCTTGGGCTTCATGAAGCTGGCGAAAGTGGACCAGCCGACGCAAATTGGCGCGCGTGACGTATCGAAATCCGAGCGGGCTCCTCGCGGCTCTCCTACTCGTCAGTTGCTCCACGGCGCCGCGCGAGATGCCGCGCTCGGTTTCGGCGCCGCACGACGTCGCCCCGCGCAGCGCGCTCACCTCCCAACCCGCCGCCGCCCCTGTCTCGTCAGCGCCGTTGCTGGTCGTCGTCATCGTCGATCAGCTCGCGGAATGGGTGATGAACGAGCGGCTGGCCAGCTTGTCGACCGACGGCGCCTTCGCCCGCCTGCGTCGAGAGGGGCTCTTCGTGCACGAGTTGCGCTACGAGCACGCAACGACCAGCACGGCGCCGGGGCACGCCGCGCTGTTCAGCGGTCTGCCACCGCGTGAGTCCGGCATCTACGCGAACGAGCGGCTCGATCCACGCAGCCACAAAGCGGTGTCGATCTTGGCCGATGACACCACGCGACTGGTAACCGATCCGAGCGTCGCCGACAGCAGCTCATCGGCCGCGTTGATGCGTGGTGCCACGCTGGCGGATGCGCTGCGCGAGCAGGCCCCCAATGCCTGGATCGTGTCGATATCGCTGAAGGATCGCGCCGCCATCTTCGGTGGCGGACGACACCCGACCGCGTCGATCTGGTTCGACGTCGAGCGCGGCGCGTTCGTCACCTCCTCGGCCTTTGCCGAGCAGCTCCCGCCATGGGTCGGCGAGCAACGGAGCGCGCTGGCTCGCGCCCGTGTCTCGCGCTGGGAGCCGCTCGACGCTGCGTGGCTCCGCGGGCACGCGCCGACCGCCGACGACCAAGCCGGTGAGGGTGATCTGGGCGCGGGCACGCGCTTTCCCTACGACCTCTCGTTGTCGAAGGCGCCCAATCGCGTTTTCCGTGGCACACCCCTAGCCGACGACAGCGTGCTCGACCTCGGGCTCGCCGCTCTCGCCAGTCGGGAGCGGGAGCAACCGGCGCTGCTCGTGCTCTCACTCTCGGCTTTCGACTACGTCGGGCACGTGACGGGCCCCGAGTCGTGGGAAAGCTGGGAGACGCTGCGGCGCCTCGACCTGAAACTGGCGAACTTTCTGCTCGAGGTCGAGCGCTTGTCGCGGGGACATTTTTCGGTCCTCCTGACTGCCGATCACGGCGCGCCTCCGTTGCCAGAAACGGCCGGTAGCGCCCAAGCGCGCTCCTGGTGTCAAAGCTCGCAGCCCGACTACTTCGAGCGTCCCTGCGACGCGGGTGGCCGACTCTATCGCGACGAGCTCGAGCGCGCGTTGCGGCCGGCGGCGCAAGCCGCGCTCGGCAAAGGTGATTGGATCGAGGGCGTCGTCGAGCCCTTCGTCTACTACACGCCAGCCGTCGCGGCGCTCACCCCGGCGCGACGCGCCAAACTCGACGCCGCCTGCACCCAAGCGCTGGCACGCTACCCAGAGGTTGCGCGCGTGTTCGCAAAGAGCAACCGCGCTGCGAGTTGCCCCGAGCCCGCCGACCAAACGCTCGACGCATTGGTATGTCGCTCGCTGCCAGACGGCGCCGGCGACCTGTACATCGCGACGCGTCCGGGCAGCTTTTTCGATCCAAACCTGGCGCGCGGGCGCGGAGTCAACCACGGCAGTCCTCACCTCTACGATCGCACCGTCCCCCTTTTCGTAAGGAGCGCTGACCTCAACCGCGCTGGCGAAGAGCAGACGGGCCCGGTGCGACCGTCGGATTTCACCGCCACCGCCGCGGCTCGGTTGGGCATTCAGCCTCCAGCCGGAGCCGCGCTCGGGCGCGACTTGCTTGGCGCCAGCCGCTGAAGGGACGCGCATCGTCGTTGCGTCAACTACGCCGGTAGTCGCGCGGCGTCTCGCCCACCACGCGCCGGAAGGTGCGCATGAAGTTGGAGAGGTCGTTGAAGCCCACCGCGTAGGCGATTTCGGTCACCGACCGCTCGGTGTCGAGCAGCATCCGGGCGGCCAGGCGCACGCGAGCGCCGATCAGGTACTGATGCGGCGTCATGTCGGTGACGTGACGAAACACGCGCAGGAAGTGGAACGAGCTGAGACCCGCGTCGCTGGCGAGCTGGCCGAGCGACAGCTCTCCCGTGCAGCCGGCCTCAATGCGCTCGATGGCGTCATGAACGCGCCCGGCGTGGCTCGGGTGGCGCGCCACCGGCGAGAGCGGCACGCCCGAAGCATGCGCGGCCACTGACTCGGCAACCAAACAGCTCAGCTCGTCGAGATCGGGACCACCGCTGCGGCGAGCGCGCTCGAGCAGCACGGCCGCGCGCGGGAGCGGCGGCAGCGCGGGTGCCGAGGCGAGCAGGCGCGAACAGCAGAGGCCGGCGGCGCTGCTGACGTCAGCAAGCACGCTGGCGCTCAACGCGAGCGAGGTGCAGTCGTCGCCGCCGTCGTGCTCGTGCGAGCACTCGAACGTGGCGCCCTCGACTCCGAACAACAGCCAGCCAGGCGGTAGCTGATGGACCCGATTGGTTGCCGCCGCGCGATAGCGAAAAGTGCCGCGCCTCACGAGCGCCACGGCAAACTCGCCGTGTATCTCGGGATACGGGCGGTCGCGCCGACCGAGGGTGCACGCCACGTCGACGAGCTGCGACTCTTTGCCGCAGCGGAGCTTCGTGACGGTCAGCGTGCCCACCCTCCTTCTATCCCCCTCCCGACGAGCTCGAGCAAGCGCAATATTCTCCAAGTTTGCTGGCCGCGGAGGTCCTAAGTCTCCGAGAGGAGGATTCGCCAATGTTCGATCACGTTTCGCTCAAGGTGCGCGATTTCAGCAAGAGCTTCGCCTTCTACCGCGCCGCGCTCGGGCCGCTCGGCTACGAGGCACAGGCGCTCGACGAAAGGGGCAAAAGCGTCGGCTTCGGCCCGCGCGGCAACGTCGGTCTCTGGCTCTCCGAAGGCACGCCAAGCCCCGCGGTGCACCTCGCCTTCCAAGGTCCGAACCGCGCAAGCGTTGCCGAGTTCCACGTCGCGGCATTGCGACACGGCGGCAGAGAAAACGGCGAGCCCGGCATTCGCGCCGACTACGCCAAGGACTATTTCGCCGCCTTCGTGCTCGACCCCGATGGCAACAACATCGAGGCGGTCGTGCACGAGGCCGAAAAGCCCGTCTACTACATCGGCACCTACGACATCACCGACGCCGCGCAGTTTCAGAAATACCCGCCCGTCGTGCTCTCGCTCCTGCCCAAGTACGGCGGCCAAGTGCTCGCCTCCGACACCGCCGCAACCGTCGTCGAAGGCAACGCGCGAACCATGAACGCCATCATCCGCTTTCCCTCCAAGGAAGCCGCCCTCGGCCTCTACAACGACCCTGCCTACCAAGACGCCAAACGCATCCGCCAAGCCTCGACCACCAACGCGAGCATGGTGTTGGCAGCTCAGCTCCGACGCTGAAAGCTTCCGGGCTCACGCACGGCACGTCTGCGCGCACGCGCAACGATTGCGCCGAATCCGGCGCTCCGCGCAGCTCATTCGCGGTGTCGCGCCAAAAACCCGCGTGAAACGTCGACCCCAGCGAGCGCTCGGCTGAGCATGCCCCTTGCCTAGGGTTCATCGAGAAAGTTGAGACAACGATGACCCGAACCTGGTTCAGCCCCTCGCTGGAGAAGCTCTCGCTGGCGTTCCTTTCAGCCATTCTTTGGTCTCTCTCGGTGAGCTGCAGCTCGTCGCCAGCGCCGGATCTCGCGTCGGGGGACGAGCTTTCCGAAGACGACCTCGGCGAAATCGAGACGGCCGTTACCCGAGCTTGCACGGCGAAATTCCTCGAGATTGTTCCTGCGCCGAGGCAACCCGTTCTGAGCTCCGGCGTGACGCTCGGTGGAGGGGGAACTTGCATGGCGGGGGTCACCCCGGAATTTCGATTTTCCGCCGTACGCAACGGCTTGTTGCAGGTTCTGTGCGACTGGCAGGCGAGCGGGGAGTGCCACTGGGACACGACCCTCGCGGTTCCCGATTTCTATACGGTCCGCCTCGAGACGCGCCGTCCTGGCCAGGTCGATGCCGACGGGGCCGTGTCCAGGGCCTACGCGGTGGGGCCCGTCTGCACCGGCGTCGCTCTCGGTGCCACTCCCGGAGCGGGCGGGCTCGTCGCCCTCAGCGCGACGGCCACCTGCGACCCCGGTATCACGCCGCTCTATCGCTTCTACGCGAGGGCTCCGGGCGGTCCGTTGAAGGCCATCACCGCTTACGGACCGAGCAACACCGCGACCTGGGACTCGACGGGCGCGACACCGGGGCAAGTCAAGTTTCGCGTCCTCGTGCGTCGGCCCGAAGACACGGCTCAAGACGTCTCTCGGGATATCTCCTATGTTCTTGGCGGCACGTGCGCTGCGAGCAGCTTCGGCGTCACCGGCACGGGCACCGCCCGCACCATGACCGCGACCGCGAGCTGCGCTGCCGACGCGACCCCTGAGTACAGATTCAGCGTGGAAGACCCAGCCGGCGGCGTCTCGGTACTTCGCGATTGGGCAGCCGAGAGCTCGGCGGCCTGGGACGTGACGGGCTTGAACGGCCGGTACCGCGCGACGGTCGAGGTGCGGTCGGCCCAAAATCCTTCGCTGAGCCCATCGTCGCTGGATTCTTTGGTAGCGGTCGGCACGCAGTGCGTCGTTTCGGTCGGCGTGCCGAGCGGCTTGCTTGCGACGGACGCCCCCGTCACCCTGTCCGCGAGCACCAACTGCGGATCGCCGGAGCTGGCGTTCTTGGTCCACCCCAGCACGGATGGTAGGGCCACCGTGGCGTGTGACTATTCGACCGCAACCACGTGCGTTTGGACGCCTCCGGAAGGGTCCTTGCCGGGCCAGTACTCGCTCACGGTGCGGGTGCGTCATGTAGGCGGTACCCTGATTCAGGCCACGGATATAACGGGGCTCTCGCTGGGAGGCAGCGCGCGCTGCGTGGCGAACGACGAGTGCCCGACCGATGAGCGCTGCTTGGGAGGCGCCGCGCAGCGTGTTTGCGTCGAACCGAGTCTGCGATGCGTCGAGCAGCCGCGATGCCCTCATGGAACCACGTGCGACGCGGGAGCCTGCGTGCCAGCAGCAGGGGTGGGCGAGCCCTGCTCGACCGGACGGCGCTGCGCTCTCGGTGCCCATTGCGCAGCAAATGGAATATGCGCAGCAGCGCGCGCGCATCTGGAGGCTTGCGATCCTAGCGCCCCACCCTCTCAGTGTCAGGCCGGCACCGTATGCCGCCCGCCGATTGCGGGTGGCGCAAGCCGGTGCTTTGCGCCGGATGACCCATTTGTCTGCTTGGAGGGCATCCGTTGTAGCGACGACGATTGCTCATCTCCTGACTGCGGAGCCGGCGCAGCCTGCGTCCAAAGCCGATGCGTGCCGTATTTGTCGCTTGGGCAGAGCGGATGCTGGCATGGCGGCTCGGGTCCGCTTTGTGAGCCTGGCCTCTACTGCCAAAATGTGGGTAGCAAGATTGACGGTGTGTGTGCTGCGCTGCCCGAAGCGGGCTCACCTTGTCAGAGCGGCATTGGCAGGCTCGGTACCTCGCTAGCCTGTGCATCCGGCAACGTGTGCGTCTCCAACGTCTGCCGCATTGCGCCGAAGTACGGCGAGACTTGCTCGGCGGCGGGCTGCGCGGCCGGGCTCAGTTGCGTGAGCGGCGTCGAGAATGGAGCATGCTTCGCGAGTCAGTTCGAATGCGCGCCGGGCTTCTTGAACATCGGCGGGGCCTGCAAGGACATCGACGAGTGCGCGAGCGGGGCGGCACGCTGCCCTTCACTTGGGACGTGCGTCAACACGCCGGGCTCGTACACCTGCACGTGCCCTGCCGGATACTCGTACACCGGCGGAGCATGCAAGGACATCGACGAGTGCGCCAACCATACGGCTCGCTGCAGCCCGGGTGCGGCGACCTGCACCAACACGCCCGGCAGTTACACGTGCAGCTGCAAGGCCGGTTACTCAGGCGACGGAGTGACGTGCACGGACATCGACGAGTGCGCAACCGGGCAAAACGACTGCGACCCGAACGCGACCTGCTCGAATGGCTCGGGCGGCTACGCTTGCTATTGCGTGCCTGAATACACGGGTAACGGCCATACCTGCTCGTGCGCCGCTCCGGCAACCCAGTGTGGGGCCGAGTGTGTCTACCCAGCAATCGACAAGGCAAACTGCGGAGCCTGCGGCACCGCATGCGATGCGGATCAGCTATGCGCAAACGGTTCTTGCGTAAGGTCGGACTGGATCGCCTTCGATGCCGGATGGCGTTCAACTTGCGCGGTACGCGCGGACGGCCACCCGGTATGCTGGGGAAACACGGCAGGTCCGCCTTCCCCGGCCTGGGCCAAGTTAACGGCGATCAGCGCCTACATGGGGGGGTGCGGCCTGCTAGCGAGTCAGGAGATCACGTGTTGGGGCAGTCCCATCAACGACCTGGAAGGTAAGTTTACCGCTGTGAGCGTCGGGTTAGACACCTACATGTGCGCAATACGGCCCGATGAGACGCTGGCATGCAGTACCAGATCGTATGCTGTGGTCCCACCCCCCCCGGCTGGCACCTTTTCCGTCGTCAGTGCCGGATCGAAGGGCGGTTGTGCCGTGCGCACGGACCAGACTCTGGCGTGCTGGGGTGCCGACAGCTATGGTCAGGCCACGCCACCCAGCGGAACCTTCACCTCCGTGACGGAGGGATACCAGTTCGCGTGCGGGATACGAACGGATCAGACTCTGGCATGCTGGGGCTACAACTCCGTCGGCCAAGCCACGCCGCCGAGCGGCACGTTCACGGCAATCAGCGCGGGCGACCGGCACGTCTGCGGGATTCGCACCGACCAGACGCTCGCTTGCTGGGGCGGCGACCTCGTTCAAACCACGCCGCCGAGAGGCACTTTCACGGCAGTGTCCGCCGGTGCCTTCCACAGTTGTGCGCTTCGCACCGACGGGCATCTGGCCTGTTGGGGCGCCAACACCCAGGGCGAAACGGTAGTGCCGCTGCCGTAAGCTCGATCCCGATCGAGCCGGCCCCACCCCAGCGAGGCTAGCTCAGTCTGAGCGAACCCTGACGGGTCGGGCTCCCACTTCGCCGACGGCGGCGCCGACCCCGGCGACGGCTCCCCGGGTTGAGGGCTGACTGGCGCGGCCTCGCACTTTTCGGCCCGCCTACCGTTTTTTTGGCAACCGCCGAACCCATCGGACCGATGGGGCGGCACAATGACCACAAATCGAGTCTGCTCTGTGATTTTGGTAGGTTCGCTCGCCGCTGTCGCGGGGTGCTCCTCTGACTTGGCTCCCCGGGGCGTGACGGCCGGCGATGAGGACGCGATGAGTGGAGCGCCGGGAGGAAGCGCCCAAGCAAGCGCCGGTAGCGGTGGAACGGGCGCTGCGGTCGAAGACGAACCGTCCCCCGCAGGGGCCGCCGGCCAAGGCGGTACCGCCGGCCAAGCAGGGACGGCGGGCGCGGAGCCGATCGTGGATGGCACGCCTTGCGCGACGTCAGACGATTGCGACGACGGCAAACCCTGCGACGGCCAGGAAGCCTGCGTCTCGGGTTTCTGCGCCGCGGGCGAAGCTCCGTCGTGCGACCCCAATCTGCAATGCTCGGATAACGAAGGCGGCGCTTGCGTGTTCGCCGATGAGTCGCCTTGGATCGTCTACCAAGCCGACGACGACACACCCGGGGTCCCTGAAGTGTACGCGGTCAAGCGCGGCTTGCTGGGCAAGATGACTCCGATCAAGCTGAACGACCCGCTCGACGCCGGCTGGGAAACCATCGGCGGAACTTGGTCTCCCGACCACCAGTTGTACACTTTCATCGTCCGACAGAGGTCTCCCTATCAGGCGACTATGCAAACGGTTCGCTTTGGTCGCGGCCTGCCGGAAAAAGCGGTGACCATTCCGGGGGATTCGATGGATTGGGCGCCGTCCGGTCGCGCCTTCGCCATGAGCGAAGCGTCCGGCATCTCCATCTACGAGTACGCGACGGACGGCACGTTCAAGCGTGCGTTCACCTCGACGGATCCCGATAACGAGGATGGCTACGGGGACTGGACCCCCCTCGACGAGCTCGTGTTTATCAGCACTTCCAAGCTCACCCAGAAGTCGAGTATCCGGCTCGCCAAGCTCGAGGGCACGACCTGGAAAGCGTCGGAGTTGGCTACGGGCATCGCCGACTTGTGGCGGTTCGACGTCAGCCCGACTGGCACCGAGTTCATCTATCAAGCGCAACACTCGGACTCCTACGGCCCCATGTATGTGATGGGAGTGCACTCTGGCGGCGCGCCCAAGCCGCTCGCTCCCGCGGGTTACCACCCCTTCAGCTGGTCGCGAGATGGCAGCAAGTTCCTGCTGCTCGAGGAAGATGACGCTGGCTACACCAAGGCGTACCTGGGAACGGGCAGCGCCTACTCACGACAAATGACTCAAATCGCGCCGGGGGAGATCATTTCCAGCGCTTGGTTCACGCCTGACAGTAAGCAGGTCATCCTTTGGGAGCCGGCCAACGAATGGGCGCACGATGTAACACTGCTGGATCCCGCGAAAAACACCGCCTACAGCTACGACACGCTCGCGAGGAATGGGCTCAGGGACAGCGGACCCTTCTTTTCACAAGACCAGGATTTGGCTGTCATTCCGGAGCGCGACTACAACAACACGGAAATACACTTGTTGCTGTTCAGCCTCAGTGGCCGACATTCGCGAGATCGCTTCGACTCGATCCCGCCGGACAACGAATACCGCGATGTGCGAATCAGCGCGCACAACGAATTCGTGGCGTACACCAAGGGCGTATACCCAAACTACGACGGAGCCTACGTCGACCTTCGCTACAACACGTCCGGCGACCCCAAACCGGTGCGCTTGCCCGGCGAAGGTACGCTGTACTCCTTCAACTTCGATTCGAGCGGCACCGCCCTCTACTACATCCGCGAGCTGGATAACGGCGCGCGCGATTGCTACTACCTCGACTTGTCTCGGCAGGTGGCGCAGGCACCGATAAAGGTCAACCGCGACGGTCGCACCAACCAGTGCAGCGCTCAGCCACTGACGCCGTAGCTTGGCCCAAGCGTCCACCTCCGCGAGGCGTGAGCGCGTCCCACGTTGTGGCACACGAGCGAGTCTCCTTATCCCGCCAGATCGATTCTGGCGGGGCGCGCAAGTGGGCTTTCGACTGGGGTGGCGGCGCGCGCGACGAAGAGGCTGGACACATTGGCTTGCTCCCTGTTGTCTTGTCCATTGCTCTTGCGTTCGCGGCGTTCGCTCATCTGGCTCGCTCTGGTCGTCTTCGGCTGTGGGTCGCGGACCGGGCTCAGTGTCTTCGAACGTGCGTCGGGCGGTGTGGGCGAGTCGACGAGTGGCCAGCCGTCGCTAGGCGGTAACCCAGCTCCGGGCGGAAACGCCACTGGCGGCGCGGGTGGGAGGCCCATTGGCGGCGGCGTAGCTGGTAGGCCGACTGGCGTCGGCGCGGGCGGCGCGCACGGCGGCGTTGCCGGCACATCCAGCGGCGGCGCGGCTGGCATTGCCGTGGGAGGCGCGTTGGCAGGAGAACCCAACGCCGGCGACACCGGCGAAGGAGGTACCGGCGGCGAGCCTCCGCACACTCCGCTACCCGTCGAGCTGGCACTGGGCGCCTTCACCACTTGCGTCCGCTTCGACGACGGCAGCATGCGCTGCTGGGGAACCCGCTCGTACATCGGCTCCGGGCACGACGAAACGATCGGTGACGACGAAACGCCAGACGTGTTGCCTCCCGTCGAGATCGGCGCCCGGGTCAGCCAGATTTCGAACAGTTGGTATCACACCTGCGCTGTCCTCGAGTCGGGAAAGCTGCGCTGCTTCGGTGACGGCCACTACGGCATGTTGGGCTACGGCAACACCGAGACCCTCGGAGACGATGAAGCGCCGGCTTCGGCTGGTGACGTCATCGTGGGCGGCAAGGTGCGCCAAGTTTCGGTCGGCGCGGAGCACACCTGCGCGCTGCTCGAGAACGGCAAGCTCCGCTGTTGGGGTCGCAACCACGACTTTCAGCTCGGCTTCGCCGACGGTGCCAACATCGGCGACGACGAGAGCCCTGCTTCGGCGGGCTTCGTGGACGTCGGCGCCCCGGTTCTCCAAGTAGCAGCCAGCGTCTTTCATACTTGCGCGCTCATCGAAGGCAACCATGTGCGCTGCTGGGGCACGGGCGGTAGGCTCGGCTACGGCAACAACGAAACCATCGGCGACGACGAGACCATTGGGTCGGCCGGCAACGTGGACGTCGGTGGCAAGGTGGTGCAACTGGCGGCCGGCATGCAACACACCTGCGCGCTCCTCGACACCGGGAACGTCCGCTGCTGGGGCCTCGCCGACGAAGGTCGACTCGGCTATGGCAACTCCGAAAACATCGGCGACGACGAGACCCCCGCCGACGCCGGCGACGTCGACATCGGCGGCAAGGTCATCCAGATTGCGGCGGACGCCTACGGCACTTGCGCGCTCCTGGAGAGAGGCAGTGTGCGCTGCTGGGGCTCGGGCCAATTCGGCGAGCTCGGCTACGGCAACACCGAGGACATCGGCGACGACGAGACGCCTGCCGATGCCGGCGACGTCCCACTCGGTGCCAAAGCCACCTACATCGACGTCGGCTTCCTCCACGCTTGCGCCATCCTCGAGACCGGCGCCGTACGCTGCTGGGGCCGCGCCGCCCCGGGCTGCCTCGGCTACGGCAACGTCGAAGACATTGGAGACGACGAAACGCCCGCCGACGCCGGCGACGTCAGGCTGCAGTAGCCCCGCACGGGGGCGCTGGCCGACAGTTCGCGAAGGCGCGTCCTCTCTCTTAGCATTTGGGCTCTCGAGGACGCTTGAGGTCGTAGTGAGAAACAGATACGGTGAAAGCCTCTTGGGTGCCGTGGAGGGCAGCGTGGTGAATCATCGTGTCTTGCGGAGGCGCATCGACCTCTGTTGGTCGTTGGGCGTGATTGCGGTCCTACTCGGCGCTTGCCAGGGACCGAGTGAACCAGGCTCGAAGGCGACCGAAGCCGAAACGAGCCCCGCGCCGACGACGCAGCGGCTAGCGCCCAACGCCGGGGTGGTGCCGATCACACGGGACCAGCGCATCACAGCCCTCCGCAAGTCCTTGGCGCGGCCGCTCAGCCGCTCGCTCGAGGGCTTGAACGTCGAGACGCTGCCGAACGGCAAGCACGGCGTGCACCTCCAAGGTCGCTTCGGCCACGCCACGATGTTGCGAATCAAGCCGGACGGGACGCGGGAGCACGGATGCTTCGACAACGTCGAGCGAGCCGTCGAGTTCGCCACGCGCGATGAGGCGCAGCGATGAGGAGGTCCTGTTTCGCGGCGGGGCTCGTCTTGGCCGCGCTGGAGCTGTCTACGGGACGCGCCGAGGCGGCCGCGAAGTTCGTCATCCAAGCCGGCACTGGGTTCGACGACTCCACCCCCATCACCCCAGTCGGTGGCAACTCCGGCACCACCATCGGCGAGCAGCGCATGAACGCCTTCAAGTACGCGCTCGATATCTGGGGAGAGGTCATCACGAGCGATGTCCCCATCGTCGTCGACATTTCGTTCTCTCCGCTCGACACGTGCGACGGCGCCGGCATCGTGCTCGGTCAGGCGGCGGCAACCACCATGGCGCAGGTCGACAACCCCGTGGTCGGCAACGACACGACCTGGCACCCGATCGGGCTCGCGAATTCGCTCGCGGGCACGGACCTTTACCCCAACGCTCCGGATATCGTCGCCCAATTCAATTCGTCGCTGGACGAGGGCTGCATACCCGGCGTCAAGTGGTACTACGGCTACGATGGCAAAGCCGGCACCGACGAGGACTTCGTCGCGGTCATCATGCACGAGATCGGCCACGGCCTCGGCTTCGCGAGCACGACCGACGAAACGGGCCAATTCTTGGAGGGCAGCTCCGATGTCTTCGCGCGGTTTCAATACGATCTCAGCGCTCAAAAACGCTGGGATCAGATGACGGCGAATGAACGCGCTATCTCCACCGTCAACCCGCGTGGGCTCGTCTGGTCTGGCCCCAATGTGAAGCGCGAAGCTGCGAAGTTCCTGGCGGTCGGAAGCCCAACGTTGACGGTGACGCCTGAGCTCGCAGGCCTGAGCGGTCGTCTCAGCGAGCAAAACATCGGACCGCGCCTGCCCGCGGCAGGCTTGACTGGAACCTTGGTCGTCGCCAGCCCCGCCGACGGCTGCCACCGACCCGCGAACGCCGCGCAGGTCGCCGGCAACATCGTGTTGGTCGACCCCGCTGCGGGGGGAGGGCTGTGCTCACAGATGCAAGCGCAGGTGTACATGGAGGGTGCCGGCGCCAAGGCCGTGCTCGCCGTCGACCTGGACGGGTCCGATCCGCCTATCCCCGTCTACGGCGAGTACGGGCCCGAATTCCCCAATCCTCAGAAGGCGCCGATCTTTTCGGTGACGGTCGCTGACGGCCAGTTGCTGGCCAAAGCTTCTGGCAGAAGCGTGACCCTGAGTCCGACGGCGAACCAACTCGTCGGCGCCGATGCCACCGGAGAGCCGTACCTATTCGCCATCAATCCCTATCAGGGTGGCTCGAGTGTTTCGCACTGGGATACTTACGCCCGTCACAACCTCTTGATGGAGCCCACGAGCTCACCGGACCTCGAAGGCACGGACATCACGCGCTTCTTGCTGCAGGACATCGGCTGGGGCATCTGCGGTGACGGCTTGAAGCAGGGCGAGGAAGCTTGCGACGACGGCAACGCGGTCGATGAAGACGGCTGTTCTTCGTACTGCGCGCCCGAGGTGTGCGGCGACGGTAAGGTGAACCAGAAGTCCGAACAGTGCGACGACGGAAACACCGATGCCAACGACGGCTGCAGCCCGAGCTGCAAGGACGAGGTGTGCGGTGACGGCAGCGTCAATCAGCCCGCCGAAAAGTGCGACGACGGAAACGACGTGGATGGCGACGGCTGCTCCAAGACGTGCACGGTCGAGGTGTGTGGCGATGGGAAGAAGAACCTGAGCACGGAGCAGTGCGACGACGGGAACACGAAACCAGGCGATGGCTGCGAGCCGGATTGCACCGTCACCCCCAACGCGGGAACGGGCGGGGGTGCCAGCGCCGGCAGCACCAGCGGCGGCAGTGGCGGCAACGCCAGCAGCGGCGGCAACGCCAGCGGCGGCGGTGATCCTAGCGGTGGCAGCGGCGGCGCTAGCGGCAGCAGTGGCGCCGCTAGCGTTCCCAAAAAGAACGACAGCGGGTGCCTGTGTCAGGCGCCCGGTGGCAGCGCGCCTCCTGCGGCGCCGCTCGCGTGGCTCGTGGGGGCGGTTGCGTTGCTGGGTGCGCGCCGGCGCAACTTCAGGCGCGCGCCCCGCGCCCCATCCTCACCGTCGCTTGGGTAACCAGGCGATCCAAGCGTGCCCGTTGCCGGTTTTCTCCCTATCCACACCCGCGCCGGCGACCATCAGGCTCGAACCTGACCATACGTACGACACGCTCTCGAGCTGAAGCCCGTGCAGATCGATTCCGGCTTCCGTCAACTCGCGGGCGATATCTCTGACGCCGTAGCGGTCCCACAGTACGGCTTCGCCCCGTTCTTTTCCTGACCAACAAACACCAGCCTGGACCGAACCGTCCGATGTTTGGGCGACGACGGCGCCGTGAGCGTGATTCGGCAATGGCTCGAGTCGGACGAACCCGTCCGCTTCATTCCAGCGGAACGGATAAGACGCCCACTCGGGCGTGCCATCATCGAGCAAGAAGCGGCCGCGGAGAGTGCTGCCGTCTCGGCTCAGACTCGCCCCTGGGTTCAGGCTGATGGAGTAGCGGGCCCCCGCCGCCCAGCTGAGCGGCGGCTCGAATTTGCGCGTCTGCTTTCCTTCGGTCCAGCGATACAGCGCTAGGCCGTCCGTGCCCACGGCCACGCCTCCATCCGAGGTCGAGTCGGCGTAACCCGGTAGCGAGAGATCCACCAGCCCTCCGTCGGTGGTCCAACGAAAAGTCGTCGTGAGGTCTCCAGAAGTGTCGCTGCACGATCCGAGGGCGACGTTCCCGTCGCGGGACAAGCTGCCGACGAGGCAATACGAGAAGTCAGGCAGAGTCCCGAGCGCGACGAATTGGTTAGCTTCGGACCAAATGAAGGGTTGGGTAGGATCGCGATTGAGGGCGATCACCTCGCCATCGCCGCTGATGGCGGTGGGCGTCGCGTCCGGTGGCCAGCCGAGATCCGAGAGGTAGGCGAAACCGCTCCCCTCCGTCCATCGAAACCCCAGGTACTCGTCCACCGTGTGCGCGACGGCCCCGACGGCCGTCTTGCCATCGGCGCTGACGAAATCGATCTGGCCCGAGATCATCGAATCGGGTGGACCGAAACGGACGTCACCTCCCGCGCGTGTCCAGCGAAAGAACGAAACGGGGCCGAAAGAGCTACTCGTCGGGGTCAGTTGTTCGAATTTCGACACCCGTCCAAACAGGCTCGTACCATCCTCGTTCATGGTCTCGGCTTCGAACAGCCCAGACTCCGGCGATCCGGACGGGAGCGCTTCCGTCTTTCGGTCCGCAGTCCAGAGGAACCGCACGCCGCTCGGCGAATAGGTCGCCGCGTCGTCGTAAACGGCCGAGACCCCCGCCAGCACGGCGCCATCGGCGCTCGCCGACACCCATTGGCCGGAATACAAAACGCTATCGCGCAGAGGTCCCGATGGATCCAGCGACGGGATGATCTCGAAGCGAAACTCTCCCTCGTCGTAGCTCCAACCGCCCGCGCCACCCTCGGCTGCACCAGACAGCGTTCCCCCCTCGCCCGCCTCCCCCACCTGGGATGCGCCACCGCTCATACCACCCGGATTGGTGCCGGAAGTGCCCCCCTCTGAGTTGCTGGTCGCGCCGCCGGCTTGGGACGCAAGACCTCCCAGGCCCGCCGAGCTGCTTCCGGCGGCGCCGTTGGCCGAAGCGTCCGGTTTTCGCCCTCGGCTCGCGGTGGAACCGCAGCTGATCGAGAGCAGGAAGAGAAGCGCAACGCGACCCCCGTCGTGTCCCAAGGCGCCACCAAACCTCATCGCGGAACCCTAACATGCGCCCGTCCGACGTGAGCGCGTTCCAGGCAAGGAGCCCTCGGCGCAGTTGCGGTCCCCACGAAAATTACCGCGCTAGCCACCGCAGTCTTCGGCGCAGTTGCATTTGTTCTCCACCAGAAATTCGCAGGTTCCATCACCACACGCCGCGCAGAGCGGCAGAGCGGCAGAGCTTGCGGCGCAGCCGCCGTCAGCCGTGACGTCTGGGCAGACGGGCGCAAGGCCCGCGCAACAAGAGACTTGGCTTGCGTCGCTGCCTACGGCACCGCACTCGGGTAGGTAGCTCGACTGTTCGCGGCAAACTGCCCGGCCACTGCAGTCGGTGACGAGCGCGCACTGGGCGCTCGGACAGGTGGCGGCGTCAAACGAATCGCAGCGCCTGTTGACGCAGCAAATGGCGCAGCCGCCCTGGCCCTCTCCGCCCCCCGGCTGAATCGCGCAGCACTGGGGCTGGCAGAAATTCTCTGGGCAGTCGGCTGCGGACTCACAATCGAAGAGAGGTGGCTCGGGGTCCGTTTCGGCCGGCGCTCCGCCCTCCGCGACATCGAAGACGCGCGCACGCCAGATCCCGTCGCGTGTACAGAGCGAGCTCGTGTATGGGCCATAGCCACAAGTCAAACCCTTGGTCGGGCAAGCGGAACCGTCAGTCGGTTCCAAACGCGGGCAATTGGAGTCGGTGCTGGCAGCGGGCGCCGGTGCATTGCCGCCACTCGACGAGCAGCCGATCGCGAGCCAAACACCGAGCGCGCTGAACAGCACCCATCCTCCAAGCCTCCCTCGATCGATCATCTGCGCCTCCGCGACGAGGGTAGCACTTGGCAACCGCGCGCCCACCCGGGGGAACTTGAGGGTGAGCTACTTTCGGCAGCAATAGAGCGACTTGCCGTCGAACGGCGTCGGTTCACCGCAGGTCAGAGACGGATCGTCGTCGCTAGGCGTATCGGTGCCGGTGCAAGAATATCCGCTCGTGTCGCCGCAATCCAACGTCGGATCGGCCGCGCACGTCTTGGGGTCGGCGGGATCGCGCACGCTGCAGCAGAAGAGCGTGGAGCCGATCGACTCACTGCCAGGCCCGCATCGAATGCGATCGTCGGTGTCCCAAGGCTTGGCGGTTCCGGTGCACGAAAAGGCGTATTCCGGACAGCCAGAGACCGTGGTGCTGTGCGTGCAAGAGGGAGAAGTGTAGGCGCCGCAACAGTACGTGGTCTCGCTGCCGCGTGACTTGCCCGGCTCGCAAAGCACGGTGTTCGCCTGTGCGGGCGTATCGACTCCGCTGCAGGAATAGCCGGACGTGCCGCCCGTGCAAGTAACGGTGGCGTCCGCTTGGCAGGTGCTCGCGCCTGTCCCGAGGGTGCAGCATGCCGACCCGCCGGTGAAGACGTTGGGGCACGAGAGAGATGAGTCCAATTTTTCGGGGGAGTCGACGCCCAGGCAAAGGTAGCCGGCTCGGTTCGCGCCGCAGCCGACGACAGGATCCGCCTCGCACAGGGGTTTGACGGCCGAGCCGGGCTTATCGTCATTCGTACAAAACCCGCTGAAGCTCCCCGCAATGTCGATGGGGCTGGTGGTGCCGTCGGCCGCTACGTTCGTGCCGTGCTGAATCGCGTCGGCGACGAAGAAAGCAACGTCGCCTTCGAGCTTGAACGTATACGAGGTGACCTCGAACGATCCGCACATCTGGCCGCTCGCCGCGGTGGCGGTCGTGCCGGAAACCGTCCAGCGAAGGGTGCATGCTGTCGTGTTGATCATCGACGTCGACGAAAGCGATCCATCGGCATTCAGCGTGAACTTCATGGGGGTGGACGACGTAAACCCGCTGTTGGTCGTGTACGGGCAAGTCCAAGGAACCAAAAAGGGGTTCCCCGCGCCGCTGGTCGCGTTGCCCGCAGTGGCGTTTCCGGCCGTCCCGCTTCCCGCCGTCCCGCTTCCACCCGTGCCGGTCGCGCCGTTGTCGTCAGTCTTCGTTCCACACGAGACCGCACTCATGATGGCGAAAACGCAACAAACACCCCTGAGCGCAATCCCTTTAGACTCCAACCCTCGCATATTGCGCTCAGGCTACCAAATAACGGAGCCGCAAGGAACGCCGCTCGACGTAACCAGCTGCTATCGTTCACGAGATGGGCAAGGTGGGATGCGTCTTGGTGCTGGCCGTTACGGCCTGCGGCGGCCATGCGAGCTCGGGTGGCAAGAATGGTACGGGGGACGAGGGTGACTCCGGCGCGCCACCGGCGTGCATTGCGGACGGCACGGTTGCGGCTCCGGGGTCTCCGGCGAGCGGAAGCGTCGTCGGCGCCGAGCTCCGCGCCGCGCTCTGCGCCGGAGGAGGGACAGCGTTCGTGGAAATCACCCCAGGCGCGCTTTCCGTACCGAGCCAAACTGTGTTCATCCTGGACCCGACGACCAACGGAGACCCGCGGACCCGTTTCAACATCCAGTTGCCCAAGCAAGCCCTGTCAGGCGGCCTGGTCGCTCTCTTGGGCATGTCCGGGCCTGCGCCGGGCACGTACTCGAGCGACAGCGGCTGCGGCTCGCTCGGGTTGTGCGTCACGCTGCCGCTCCCTGCGAACCTCGTCTGCACTGGCTCTGACGCGTGTTCCCCAGGCTGTGCCCTCCAAGGGCCCGTCTCTGGCCCCACTTGTCAGCCATTCATGCCGCAGGTCTGCTACGGCTCGTCGGCGGCTCGCGATTGCGTAGGAGGGACCGACGTCCCGCGCGGCTCGTGGTCGCTGACTCTGACATCAGTAGACGCTTATGCCCAAGAGGCGAACGCCCCCCTCGAGAAATTGGTCGCGCACGGCACGCTGACCGCCGAGCTGTTGAACGACGACGGCGACTCGGCGCAACTCGCGGTTGCGTTCTGATCGTTCCCGCGCGCAAACCCTCGAAGGTAGAATTCCGTGGCATGATGCTGCTGTGCGTTGGCTGATTTTGGGGTTGCTCTGGATCGCGGGGTGCGCGGCGCCAAGTGAGCGTTTGCGCCTACCCGTCTCGCCCGCGCCAAAGCAGTCGCCGACGCCGACGCTCCCTTCCGCCAGCGCGCCTAGCCCGGTCTTCGTGTTGCCCACCAGCTTCAGTCCTTCGGGCAACTCCGTCGTCTATTGGGACGAGCATCAGGTCGCGACGGTCGTTTCGCTCGCCGATTGCCACGTGACAGCCAAGGTCGCGGAGAATCCCGAGCACGTCGTTCCGTCCGGCAGCGGCTACGACGGCGCCGCTTCGCTCCCGAGTGATGACGAGCTAGTCTTCATCTACCCCAACCCCGATACAGAAGGCTTCGCCGAACGCCGCGCGCTCCCGAGTGGAGCCTTGTTGGGCGGTGGGCCCGCATACGAGCGGTTCTCGACCCCGCTCGGTACCGCCTACTTCGACGTGCGGCGCGAGGAGGAGTCGCTACTGCCAGCCCGCGCGGAGCTCGTGTTCCCCGACTCCGGAGCCACGCCTCGTCGCATCAATCTGCTGCCCAAGTTCGGAGGCCTTGAATGGCTGCGGCTGTCCGTGCTGGGTACGGTAGGCAACACGCTCGTCGTGCACCTCGAGGGCGCGATCGGCGCGATGAGCGTGCAGCGCGTCGGTACGATCGAGGTAAAATCGGGCACCGTCCAGGTAGCCCCGACCCTCGTCGCGACCACGGGGGCCGTGGCATTCGCCAAGAACCGCGTGGCGCTCGTTCAAGAGGACGACAGCCCCGTGTTCGTGTACGAGCTTCCGAGCCTGCGCCGGCTGAGCGTAACGCGAGAGGCCGGCTTCACCGAGCAGCGCTACGAGGACTTCACTCTCGGGCAGCCTTACTCTTGCGTGGCTCTATCGCCCGATGCCCACGTCGTAGCTGCTTATCGGGACGACGACGCCGGCCTGCGCTGGTTCGACGCCGCATCCGGCAGGCGGCTGGGCAAGCTCGAAGTGCCTCGCCTCAACTCTCCGGAGTTTTGCCGGCTGTCTTTTACGGCCGACGGCCGCAAGTTGGCGCTGGCCACCGACAAAAGCAGCGTGCTCGTAGCGTCGGTCGAAAACGCGAAAGTGCTGTTTTCATTCGCCTGGGGCGGTTGCGCGTACGACAGCCACGAAACACACTGCGACGGCCGCTCGGTCCTCTCCGCCGACGCGCGCTTCTTCGCGGCGATCGAGCCCGGGAAACAGGAAGACAGGGCTCACTTCGTCGACATCGAGAGCGGCGAGGCTCACGACTTGGGCCCCGTACCGAGCCCCGAGCTGGTGTTCGATCCGACCAGCAAATACCTGGTCTTGGCCGGTCGCGTGTGGAGCACGTCGCCTCTCCGCAGTCTGTGCACGCTGCCCTAACGCCGTTGCGGTTAGCGGCGTTTTGCCCAACGGCGCTCATGGGTGGCGCGGTTCCATAAAATGGCGTGCGCGCCGTCGGGGATCATTGCCGCGACCGAGTAGCCCTCGGGCGCGAGCGCACGGGCGCGTTGGGTCGCTAGGTCCAAAACGATATCCGGGAGAGGTGCTCGACCATTCGGAACGTAGGCGAAGAGGGCCACGTGATGCGGGCCGAGCCAGCTCGGGAGGCTGTGAAACCAGCGATCGACGACGTAGCGTCGGTCGTCGGTGCTGCGAACGCGCGTCTTCCAGTCGTCGGCTTCGATGCGGAACTGAGCGTCCGGCGAGCCGTAACTAGGTGGCTCGCTGGGTGAGAGCAGAGAGAGAGCAAGGTCGAGCCGCCACCAGACCTCGCCGGTCAGGGCGCCGGGGCTGCCAATGATCAGGTCCTCGTTC